>CAZEEG010000010.1:0-77633 GCA_964511065.1 uncultured Pirellulales bacterium
GTCTCCCAGCAGGCGGGCCGAAGCCCAACCTGCTGGGAGCGCGTCGCACGCCCGCTGCTGCCCAAAGCAAGCGCGGTGCCAAGAAGCCGGCCGAAGCGGCCTGTCACGGTTTGCAGTTCCCTATCAGCAAATGAGTTAACAAAAATCGGGAGATGCTGAACGCAGCCACTCTCGTGCCTGATTCAACAGGGACCGCCTAAACATCGGGCAGCAACTGCTTGGACCGTAGGCGTAGTCGGAAGCGGGTATTCAAGCCGAATCATCGGCAGTCGGAGAGTCAGGCACCGCCAGGAGGGCGGATTGCCGATCGATGCTCACCTATGCCAAGACGTGTCCGCAGAATCGCCTCAGGCGCGTGGCGGGATGGGGAGTGCCAAAACGGTCAAGCGGGGCCAGAGCGGCATCAAGAGGTTCAAGTAGGCATCCATGGCGCGGCCAGTGGCAATCCAACCAACAAGCGTCCGACCGGACCTCTAAGGAACTGTCGTGGCGGCCGTGCGTGTGGCATAGAACATAGAACGTTGTCCAGCACGCGGCCTGTGGAAGTCCAGACCAACCTACTAGGACCTGGGCGCGGACTCCGTCTGTGGCGGCAGGCAACCGGCGGCGGGTATCCGGCGACTGGGCGTCATTCCTCACATCCGGTACCATCCGTGCCGCCGGACTTCCCAAAGGTACGTCGCCGCTTCAGATTGCGAATCGTGCTCCGTACCGCCGACTTAATCGCCCCTATTTTTGACTTGCTACACACAGGCTGAACCACGGCAGGCATCACCCCCTAATTAGTACCGGTTGCCTGCGCGCGGTGATTCATCTTAGGATGGGGGGAAACAGCAACCGGGAGACGGTTGCATCGGGGGGAGTCTATACTCGTTGGGGTGCGCCTCGATGGCACCAATGTCCGGGGAAAAACTTCTTCAGCGCCTGCTCGAGATCAATCTGCTGGACGGCAATCAGGTGCATGAGATCCGGTCGCAGGTCTCGAGCGAGCCCAGCTCTGAAGAGGTCCAGCAATACTGCCTGCGACAGAACTGGTTGACCAATTGGCAGTTGGATCGGGTCCTGAAGGACTACCGGCTGGGTTTCTTCTACGGCAAGTACAAAGTACTTTACATGTGCGGGGCAGGCACCTTTGCTCGCGTCTACCGCTGCGCGACTCCCGATGCGGGCGACAGCGTGGCGCTGAAGCTACTGCGCGCCCGGCATAGCGACAGTGAACCGGCCATTGCCCAGTTTCTGCGCGAAGGCGAGATCGGTCTCAAGCTGCGGCATCCCAACGTGGTGCCGGTGTACGACGTCTTCTCCGAACGCGACACCCACTGGTTCGCAATGGAGTTCGTGGAAGGTAACACGCTCCGCGAATTCCTCCGGATTCGAAAGCAACTGGAACCGCTCGAAGCCGCAAGGGTGATGATCGACGTGGTAAGCGGCATCACCTACGCTTCCAAACTTGGGTACAGCCACCGCGACCTCAAGCTGACCAATGTGCTGATATCCAGTCGGGGGACAGCCAAGATAGCCGACTTTGGGCTGGCGGCTCGGCAGCCGGGGGAAGTGGCACGAACCGTCGATTACGCCGGGTTGGAGAAAGCCACCCGGGCCCCCAAGGACGACCCGCGCAGCGACATCTTCTTCCTGGGCTGCATGCTGTACCACATTCTGACGGGCACGCCGCCGCTGGCAGAAACCAAGGACCGCGTGGCTCGAGGCGCTCCCAGCCGGTTCCTGAACGTGGCCCCGCCGCAGCAGGCACCGGGAGTTCCCGACCCATTGATCCAAGTGCTGGTACGCTCGATGGCGTTGAACCCGGCCCAGCGCTATCAGCGTCCGGCCGAGATGCTGATGGACCTGCGCCGTGCCGCCGAACGATTGGGCAGCCGGGAGTCCGCCGTGCGTGGAACGGCCGCCTCCCCGGAGCCGAGCCATTCGGTGATGGTCGTCGAGAGCAACGCCGAGATGCAAAATGCCCTGCGCGATGGCTTGAAGCGGAGCGGCTTCCGGGTGCTGGTGACGATCGACCCGGAACGTGCGCTTGCCCGGCTGGAAGAGAATCCCAAGCTGGTCGATTGCATGATCTTCAGCACGCCTGAGCTTGGGAAACCCGCCCTGGAGGCATTTAACCGCCTGGCGGAGTTGGAGCATGGGCGCGGCATGAAGTCGATTCTGATGCTGGGCGAGGCGCATCGCAAATGGGAGAAGCATGCCCAAACCGGCGAACATCGCAAGGTGCTGCACATGCCGCTGAAGCTCAAGGCGCTTCGGGCGGCCTTGGCGTCGCTGGTCGAACAAGGTGTTCCCGAGGAAGAAGCCAGCGAGGCGTAGCGCGCTGTTGAGATCTCGGGGACTTTGAGACCTCCTCAGCGGCAAGTAGGAGCCGAGCGGCTAAGGCAGCCCATGAAAAAAGCCGCGAGCGAGTCAGCGACTCGCCCACGGCCTGTGGTCCAAACGTCGTAATGTGCAACGACGGTTAGTTGCCGGCGGGCAATTTGCCCATCTTGATCAGCTCACCGAAGGTCGGCGAACCGTCGCCGTTGGACGGCTTGGCAGCAACGGTTTCGAGCGCCTTGCGGATCTTGTCCGGATTCTTGGCGTCTGCCTTCTTGTCCAACAATTCGGACAGCGCCATGCCGTACGCGTTGCGATCGGTCTTCTTGGTGCCTTCGTGGCAGAGGTTGCACTTCACCTCTTTCACCTTGGCTTCGAGCTCGCTGCCTTCCTTCACGTACATGGCTTCGAACTCTTTGCCAAAGGGCGGAATCGCAAACGCGGCACCCCCGATGGCGACAAATGTCACCACGGTCAAAACTGCCTTCTTCATGCACAATCTCCCAAAAACTGCAGCATCAGGTTGCACTCGGCGGCGTACCGGGAAGAAATCGTCGCTCCACCGCCTTCCTCAGACAGTTAAACCCGCAGAATTGACCCTGTCAAGCGACTGTTTCCCCCCAACCTTCCCAAGCTAGCTGCCGCAGATGGCTGCTGCGAAAGCTCTGGCGGCATCACGACTTCAAGCTCGGGAAAGCGGGCAAGGTTTGCGGCCAAGCCTGTGCCTGGCGATCTTTGCCCATGATGTTTCGCTTGCGCAGCTTGGCCCCAAAAAATCTCACTGCGTCCTGGGGAATCATCGGGTCGCGCAGGTTCTGCGCTTAACGGGATTCCACCGGCCTGAAGGCAGAGAGCGTGTACTCCGGCAGTGACGCTCCCCCCCGAACATCCACGAATCGGTCTGGAGGCGTTGACCGCAGCGTTCGCCGCCCGATAGGCCTAGCCAGGCGGCCATGTGAGTTTGCGGCCGCCCAGCACGTGGAAATGAAGATGATCGACCGTTTGGCCGCCATCGGCGCCAATGTTGGTGACGACGCGGAATCCGCCCTCGTGGCCGCGTTCCTGGGCAATCTTTGCAGCCACCAGGAGTATGTGCCCCAGCAATGCCTGGTCGTCCTTGGTGGCGTGGGCCAGCGAAGGAATTTCTTTTTTGGGAATCACCAGCACGTGCGTAGGTGCCTGGGGAGCAATGTCCTCGAAGGCCAGGCACTGCTCGTCCTCGTAGACGATCGAAGCGGGGACTTCCCGATCAATGATCTTCTTGAAAATCGTCATAGGTCGAACTCGCATTCACCCTGCGATGGATCGGTACGGTTAACGTGGCATACCCAAACCGTGCCCGCGCGCCGTAACTGCGGGAGGGGGGGGCATCGCAACGGCAATCGTAACCGAAAGCCGGGGAAGCAGGCCAGCACCCCTGCCGAGCGATCAACCGCCGTCGGGTTTTCTCATCGCCAGCGCATGCAGAATGAGCACCGCCCCGACGGAAACCAGTGCCCAACCGATCCACCGCGGGGGTGTTACGGTCCGCAGCGGTGTGTTGGTATCGCCCGGAATGAGCGAGGTCAGTCGAAAGGTGGCATTTTCCTGTGGGCTCCCTAGCCGCTTGGCGAGGAACTCTGAGGTGGGTTGGTTCAGAACGATCGACTCGACCATTCGGAACTGCAAACCCAAGAACAGGAGCACGAGCCCCATCAGGAAGTAATGGTTGCGATTCAATTTCACGGCGTCATTCCTCCACGCTGGGAGTTAAGCCGGATCCAGGTGGCCGCACAAAAGGGAAGCGGCGCCCGCTTGGCGGCAGTGAACATGCTTGCCATGGCGACATGGTTCTTCCCTGTTCCATATCGAATCGCGGGATACGGAAAATTCACACGACCGCCGGTCGTGTCGGTCTTGACGGAACGCCTGTTGAATACGCGCGGCCGTATCATGCCGGTTGTTGCGCCGGTGCCAGTCAGTCTGTGCGGTGGGGCCCGCCACTGCACAACATTCGCGCCGCCGACATGGCCGGCACAATTGGCATGGTAGCGCTGCGCGTCAACGCTGGGGGCACTGTTTGGGACGGCACTGTTTGGGAGGGCAAGGTTGCGGCATGGGCTTCCGCCCTACCGCCGCCGCAGGTGGTATACTGCTTGCCGGCCCCCCGGCCTCGCAATGTTGGGCTGCCGGCGCATTGTCCCAGCGGGTGGGGATTCGTTCCAAAGCGCACCTGGAGTACACCGTGAACCAACCAGCGAAGATCTTGCTGCAACTTGATGCCGACCCGCAGCCCAGCGTGTTTGATGCCGTGGTCGCCATTGATTCGGGCGTGGACTGCCTGCTGAGGCACGGGAACGTAACGCCGGAGAACGTGCGCGATCTGGTGTATGGCGCGATCTTCACACGCGGCGGCGATGAGCTCAAACATACGGCGATCTTCATTGGCGGCTCAAACGTTGAAGCCGGCGAAAAGCTCCTGGCCGCTGTCGAAAAGACCTTCTTTGGGCCGCGGGTGTCGGTCATGCTCGATGCCAACGGTGCCAACACCACGGCCGTTGCCGCCGTGCTGTCGATGTTGCGGCACATAGACGCTGCCGGAACCAACGCCCTGGTTCTGGGGGGCACTGGCCCCGTGGGGTTGCGCGTGGCGCGGTTGCTGGCCAGGTTGGGAGCCAACGTTCGTCTGGCGTCGCGCAAGCGCGAACGGGCCGCTTCTGCTTGCGAAACGCTGGCCAGCCAGGTGCCCAATGGGCGGCTGGAAGCTGTCGCCGTGACCAACGACGACGAAGTGCTTGCCGCGCTTGAAGACGCCCAAGTGCTCATTGCCGCCGGGGCGGCAGGCGTGCAACTGCTATCCAGCGAAGCCAGGGCACGCGCTACCAGACTTCAGGTCGCCATTGATCTGAATGCCGTTCCGCCTGTCGGCCTGCAAGGGATTCACCCCTCCGACAAGGCAACGCAACACAACGGCACCACGTGCTACGGCGCCTTGGGAGTGGGCGGATTGAAGATGAAAATCCACAAGGCTTGCATCCGCCGGCTGTTCGAATCGGCCGATCAGGTGCTCGACGCCGAGCAGATTCTCGAAGTGGGGCGCACGTTGTCGTAGCGCGTCGCCAATTATGGAGTTGGTGCGGCGCCCATGTCCGGCCGTCCAACGATCGGCGCCAGAAGGCTCCTGTGTTCCAGTGCGCTTGGCCACATTTCGGAGGGCTAGCCCGAAATGGAGCGGCCCATAGCTGCGCAGGTGTCAATATGGATGATGGCGTCCACAATTTCTGCGACAGGAAAGCCTTCCCCTGGGCGCCATCCGCCATCCGCCTGCGATTGCCCATGATGCACAACTGAACGACTTGGCGATTTGCGGAGATAAAAAAAGTGGCGGCCCTTCGAGCGTGCGAGTTGGGCAGAAACCCACACGCGCGAAACGCCGAGACGGGGCAGGAGCCTCGGCAGTTCCGTGAAGAGCCGCCACACAATTCTAACAACCGCCCATAGGCGGAACAGGGCCGGCCATGCGCTCTCTAGCGGATTCCTCAGAGCTTCGACGGCATGATTGGGGGGCCAAGTCACCTCGCGAGAGCGAAATCCATTCAACGGGCTTTCACAATCGTCGCATTCACAGTGGGCGATAGCGTGAAACGCGGCCGGATGTTTCCGCCTTATGGATGCGCGGTACCCGGGAAAACCAACCCGCAAACGGCAGGGAATGACTTGGCCGACCGCAGACGGTCGCCATCGTCCTTGAAGATCGGCTACGGCCGATGATCGGCCAAAGTGGAAACACCCCTGATAGGGAATTCCCTAGCTGAAGTGGGGGTTGGCCAGATAGCGATGGGCGATGGTCAAAGCACGCTCCAACGCTGCTCGGGTGGTCCCTGCCTGCATCCGTCGGATACACAAATCCCCCTGCTTGGCGCTTGGCGCCAGGCGGGGGCTATGTGTTTTAGTGTGAGCAGCGAGATGATGCCGCCGCTGCTTTGGTATGAAATCGGCGGATTACAGGTCGGGCCGCTGGATGACACCCTGCCGGTAGACGCCCACTTCGTCGATGCCGTCGCCGTCCCAGTCGGCCACCACAGGCATGTCGCCTGGTTGGCCGAACTCGATGTAGAGGTCGTCGGGATCGAAGGTGTGGTTGCCGTTGATGTCGATCATCCACTTGCCGTCGCGGAACACGCCCAGATCGGTGACGCCATCGCCATTGAAGTCACCAACCACCGGCATATCGCCGGCCTGGCCAAGCTCGACCATCGTTTCGCCGGGCAGCCAACGGCCATCGCCGTTGTCGTCCAGAATCCAGGTGCCGTTCATGAACACGCCGATGGTGTCCACGCCGTCGCCGTTCCAGTCGCCCGCGACCGGGATGTCTCTGGCACCGCCGAAGTAGAACACGTGGTCGATCACGTCGGTACGCAACTCGCCGTTGGCCGTGCGTTTGAGCGTGCGGTGGCCAAGGCTGGTGTCATATGGACGTGGCGGCATGTTCTTGCGGGCACCGGACGTTTCGTTCTGCCGGTCGGGCAAGCCCGGTTCGGACATGACAGCCCTGGGGTCGCCCGGCCATTCGGGGCCGAAGATGCCGATGTCGTCTTTGCCATCGCCGTCCCAGTCGCCTACCACGGGAAGGTCGCCGGCGTTGCCCAGTTTCGCCCACAGGTCGCCATCGTCCCAAACGCCGTTGCCGTTGAGATCGATGTACCAATGACCGTCGACGAAGACGCCCACTTCGGCGAACCCATCGCCGTTGAAGTCGCCGGCGATCGGGATGGCGCCCTCGCGGCCGAAGTTCAGCACCTGGTCTTCTGCGAGCCCTTCCTGCGGCAGGACAAAGTAGCCGTTTCGCAACTCGGCCTTATGGGTGCTGGTGAAGACATCGAACGTCGCGTCCGATACCGACACCAGCGATTCGCCCTCGGCACTGCCGCCGCGCGGATTACCGGCGTCGATCACGCTGAGGTGCCAGCTATAGGCCGAGGATTGAACCGTTCCGCCCGTGCCAAAATACAGGTCGATGTTGGAGTGCGGCGCCGAGACAAGCTGGGCCCCGTGGATCGGCGGACCCTGGGCGAAATGCAGCGGAGCCGGTTCGTTGAGCGGCAACTTGGGGGCCGGCGGTCCCGGCGGTGGCGGAGGCGGGATGAACGGCACCTCGGTCACCGCGATCTCGCTGAAGTTGTTGAACCGCGATTCTTGCGAGCCTACCACCGTAACGGCGGCAATCGCGTTGTAACCGTGATTGATGCCCGCCAGGGCCGGGTGCCCTTCGTTGCCAAAGTTGGCGGCCACGCCGCCGGTCGTACCGGGCGTATCAATGCCGTCGTAGTAACCCTGAGGTTGGGCCTGAAGGATGACATACTGCCCCGGCGCCAGGCCAGAGAAGCGGTAGAAGCCGTTGGCATCGGTAAAGGTGGTTACCGGATTGCCGTTGGCATCGCGAATCAAGTTGCCGTTTGCATCGGCCAGGAACAGTTGGACGCCGGCCAGCGGTGTGTCGTCTGAGGTGAACTGGCCGTTACGCTGGCTTTGCAGCTCGATCAGGCTGGGCGTTTGGCCCTGGCGGATCATCACTGGCGGACCATCCTGGAACACGTATCCGGAGATGCTGCCGGGTCCCACTTCGCAGAAGTGGTAATCCGTGGCATGCTGCGCGGCAGACAAGTGAATGCCGGTAATCAAGTCGCCCGGGTTGTGGGCGAAACCGCCCGCTGTACCGGCGTGGTCGTCGCTATCGTAGTAGCCGTCGGGCTGAGTCTCACGGAGGCTGTAGACGCCCGGTGCGACATTCTCGAACTTGAACTGGCCATCGGAATCAGTGAAGGTCGTGGCAACTACGTTGCCGTCCTGGTCCAGCAGTTCGATCTTGACGTTGGCGATGCCCGGCTCGCCCGGATCCCGGTGGCAATCGCCGTCATCGTCGCGGAACACGTACCCGGCAATGCTGCCAGGCGGCAGTTCGCCGAAGTTATAGTTCACGGCGTGTACGCCCTGGTTGAGCGTGATGTCGCGAATGGAGTCGCCCGGATTGTCCGGTGTGCCGCCCACGCTACCGGCGCTTTCCTGGCCGTCGTACCAGCCGGCGGGCTGTTCCACCTGCCGCACGGTATAGACGCCAGGTGGCAGGTGATCGAACTTGTAGAAGCCGTTGGAATCGGTCTTGGTTGTGCGGACGACGTTGCCATCTGCATCGACCAGTTCCATTTCCACGTTGGCCAAGCCGGGCTCGCCAGAATCCCTGGTTCCGCTGTTGTTCATATCGCCGTAGACGTAGCCGGAAAGGCTCGCCGGCGGCAATTCGCCAAAGTTGTAGTTGGTGGCATCTTGGCCCGGGGCGAGCGACACGGAGGTGATCATGTCGCCCGGGTTTTGAGGCGTGCCACCGGCACTGCCTGCGGTATCCAGGCCGTCAAACCAGCCAGTGGGCTGTTCAACCTGCCGTACCGTGTAGGTGCCGTGTTCCAGGTTGTCGAACTTGTAGAAGCCGTTGGAATCGGTCTTGGTTGTGCGGACGACGTTGCCATCTGCATCGACCAGTTCCATTTCCACGTTGGCCAGGCCGGGCTCGCCGCCGTCCTTGGTACCGCTGTTGTTCAGGTCGCCATAGACGTAGCCAGAGAGGCTCGCCGGCGGCAGTTCACCAAAGTTGTAATTGGTGGCAACCTCGCCAATCGCCAGCGATACGCCCGTGATACGGTCGCCCGGGTTGTGTGGCGTACCGCCGGCGCTGCCTGCGGTATCCAGGCCGTCAAACCAGCCAGTGGGCTGTTCAGCCTGCCGCACCGTGTAGGTGCCGTGTTCCAGGTTGTCGAACTTGTAGAAGCCGTTGGAATCGGTCTTGGTTGTGCGGACGACGTTGCCATCTGCATCGACCAGTTCCATTTCCACGTTGGCCAGGCCGGGCTCGCCGCCGTCCTTGGTACCGCTGTTGTTCAGGTCGCCATAGACGTAGCCAGAGAGGCTCGCCGGCGGCAATTCGGCAAAATCGTATCCCGTGGCCTTCTCGTTGGAAGCAAGTGTGATGAACTTGATGTGGTCGTTGACCGATGTGTCGCCGCCGGCGGTGCCTGCTTTTTCGCCGCCATCGAAATAGTTCGTAGGCTGCAGCTCGCGAATGGCATACGTGGCACCGGGCGTCAAATCGGTGAAGGTGTAGTAGCCGTTGGCATCGGTAACGGTCGATTGAACCACATTGCCATCGGCATCGAGCAGTTGTACGGTGACGCCCGCAATGCCGTAGTCGCTGCCGTCGAAAATGACGTTATCGTTATGGTCGGCGAAGACGCGGCCCGTCAGCGAAGCTGGTAACAACTCGCCAAAGTTGTACTGCTGGCCATGCTGCCCGCTGGCCGTGAACGAGACGTTGGTAATCGTATCGTTGCCAGCGAAAACGCCGCCCAGGCTGCCGATGGAGTCCTTGCCGTCGAGCCATCCGCCCGAGGGCTGAATCTCGGTCACGGTGTAGACCTGCGTGGGATCGAGATTGCCAACGGACCATGAACCATCGGCGTCGGTGGTGGTAAAGATCGGTGAACTGCCGCCGGAGCCGACAGCGTCGATCCGAATCTGCACACCGCCGATACCGGTCTCGCCAGCGTCCTTGATGCCGTCGTTATCGGCATCGTGATAGACATGCCCACTGAGGGTGCCTGGCAACGCCTCGCCAAACTTGTGGCCGGTGCTGTGCTCGCCGCCCAGCAGTTCGATGTCGGTAATGACGTCGTGATTGGCGACCGTTCCACCCGACCCGGCCGTCGAACCTGTGCTGAAATATCCGTCGGGCTGCGTTTCTACGATGCGGTACTTGCCTGGCTCATTGCTCGTGAAACTGAAATTGCCGTTGCTATCGGTTGTGGAGCGCAGGCCGGTGTCTTCCCACAGCCCCGTATCTTCGTTGAAGCGATAGAGCGAAAGCTCCACGTCGGGGATGCCAACTTCGCCGGTGTCGTGTTGCCCGTCCAGGTCGACGTCGTGGTAAACCGTACCGGAAATGGTGAAGGGCGTCACCTGCTGCTGGGCGCTGAAACCGGTACCGGCGGTGCGCTCGTTGGTGCCTTCGGCCGGTGGCAGGTTGGCATCCAGCGGCACATCGACACTGCTGTCGATCATGTGATCGTAGTCATCATAGAACGTGCCGGTAGCGGTCAGATCATCGTGATGGCCGTTGGTATCGACCCACGTGGCGGTCAGCGTGGAGCCTTGGAACTCGGCACCGTCGACCAGCGAGTTGGGCGCTGAATCCAGTTCGTCCACGTCGACCAGGAAGATCAGCTTCTCGCCGGCTTCCCAGCCCTGCACATGAATGGTTATTGTGGTCTTGTCGGGTGACAACGACCAGTAGGTGATGTCCTCGGCCTTGATGTCTGAATCGTCGGCGATGGTGAATGGGAAATATGGGCCAACACCCGGTGCGTCGCCGTCGACATCGAAGAACACGTCGCCGTTGTCGAGTATCCCGTTCTGGTTGATGTCGCCGGAGATTTCCAACTGGGTAAGCTGCGTTCCCTCGGCGCCGCCGGTCCAGGCAATTTCGAAGCGGTCACCTTCGGTCTCGAAGCTCGTCGACGACGTCTCGGTGAACACGGCCCCGATGTGGATCGGGTCGGCCGATAGCATCAACCGCGATTCCATCTGCTCGAAGCGGCAGATTCGTGTCGTGCGCGACGTCTTGCGACCGGCGCTATCCTGGCGGCGCTGCTTCTTGAACCAGGCCACGATGAACCTCCGTGTTCCTAATCGTCCCAGGGGATTGTTCTCTATGGTGCCAGGCGCATCCCGCGCCGGCTCGATGTTGCCACAACCAACATTGCCCCGAAAAACGCCTTCATCGCCCAGATGGTGGTCTCTGCCCGGGTGGATGTTGCCATTCGCCGGCGGCAGCTGGGCTATCGGGTGGGAAAGCCCGGCAGGTTAGCCGTGTTTCCCGGCCCGCGGCGATCGAGATTCCAGAGCATGATGGTCGTGTCGTAACTGCCCGAAATGAGCAGGTTGCGCTGGCGATCGAGGGTCAGCGAAGTCACGGTGCCCGTGTGGCCCACCAACCGATACAGTTCGGCCTGGTTGGGCAGGTCCCACACCCGCACCATGTTGTCGGTCCCGCCGGTCACCAGACGGTTGTTATCCAGGAAAAGCATCGTGAGCACGCGGCCTGGACGGCTGGGCAACGTGTGCAACAGTTCGCCCGATCGGACGTCGTACACCGAGACATTCAGGCCTTCACCACCGGTGGCAACCTTGGAGCCATCGGGCGAGAATTCCACCGACCGCAACCGGCGGCGGTCGACTCGGATCTGGTGAAGCCGCTGCCCGCTGCCAATGTCCCAAATGGTCAACTGGCCGTCCTGTCCGACCGCGGCCAGCTTCTGACCATCAGGTGAAAATGCCAAGGCCCGCATATCGCGGCACGGGCATTCAAACTCGGTGAGCAGGTCGCCCTCGGTGCGGAACAAGCTCAACTTGGGCGTGAACCCAACCACACCAAACAGAGCACCTTGCGGATCGAATTGGGCGGCGTAGATCGCCGGGGTGTTCAACGACAATGCCCGCAGTTGTTCGCCGGTTTGCACGTCCCAGAACAAAATGGAACGGTCCTCGCCAGCGGAAATGAGCATCCGCCCATCACGGCTGAAGGATACGGTCCGCACCCAGTCTCGGTGGCCCCGCAGTACGCGGATCAACTGGCCGTCCTTCACGTTCCAGACGCGGACAAAGTGATCGTCCCCGGCGGCGGCAATTTGCGCACCATCGGGGCTGATCGCCACCGTCGAGATCACCGAGGCCTGGGCCTGTGTCGGATCGCGCGGAACCTGGATGGTTTGCTGCGGTGGAATCACCGCGGGCGGGTCGGCCTGGGCGGCGGTGGAAAGTCCGAGTTGAATGGAAAGCACCAAGCCGCACGGTGCCAGCAAGGCCATTTGCCATCGCCGTGTCATCATAGCGGTTGAGCCCTTTGCAACGGGGAGCAGGGGGGATCATGGCGTACCCGTGGGGACAGCTTGCGCGCAGCCGATCCTACCGGGACACTACCTTCTATCGGCCCGCTGCGCTCATTAAGGAAAGTCGAAATTGGCAAACATTGACGGCTGTTCCACAACGGCCGAAAACTACGGCGGTTGGATGAACGGTGGAATGTTCCGATTGGGGGGGCAGCATACTGACAGGCAGCTTGGCGGCACGCTGAACGCGGCGCATCGGTGCGATCAGCGCCGCCATGACCGGTATTGGCGGTCGTGCTGGCGCTGCCGTTACGGCTGGCACAATTTGGCATTTCCCGCCGTCCCGCAATGCGCAACAAAAACGCCCGCGAGGCCGATGACATCAGCCTCGCGGGCGTTGGATTCTCCGTCGGTGGCACGGTTGGGGTGCCGCTGCGCAGGACTACTTAAGCTGCTTGCCCATCTTCTCGATGAGATCGACGCTGCGGCAGCTATACCCCCATTCGTTGTCGTACCAGGAAACAACTTTCAGCAGGTTACCATCGACCACCTGGGTGAAGTCGGAGGCGAAGATCGAACTGTGCGAGTCGCCGATGATGTCGGTCGAAACCAGCGGATCGGTGGTGTAGCACAGGATGTTCTTCAGCGGGCCTTCGGCCGCCTCCTTCATCGCCTGGTTCACTTCTTCCGGAGTGACCGATTTGGCCATCTCGCAGGTCAGGTCCACCACGCTCCCGGTGGCAACCGGCACGCGGAAGGCGATTCCCGTCAGCTTGCCCTTGAGCTCAGGGATCACCAGGCCGACCGCTTTCGCGGCGCCGGTGCTGGTGGGGATGATGTTCTGCGCCGCGGCCCGGGCACGGTAGGGATCCTTGTGCGGCAGGTCCTGCACGTTTTGATCGTTGGTGTAGGCGTGGACCGTGGTCATCAGCCCTTTGACGATGCCAAACTTCTCGTGCAGCACCTTGGCGACCGGCGCCAGGCAGTTGGTGGTGCAACTGGCGTTGGAAACGCACTTGAGGTCCGGGGTGAGCTTGTCGTCGTTGACGCCCAGCACGCAGGTCAGGTCGGCACCGTCCTTGGCCGGGGCCGAAAGCACGACCCGCTTGGCGCCCGCCTTAAGATGCGTGTCGTAGCCGGGCTTCTCGTCGGTGGCCCGCGCGGTGAAGATGCCGGTGCTTTCCAGGGCGATGTCCACATTCAATTCGCCCCAGGGAAGCTTGCTGGGGTCGCGCTCGGAGAGGGCCCGGATCTTCTTGCCGTCGACGGTCAGGTATTCATCGTCGAACGATACGGTACCCGGATAACGCCGGTGCGTGCTGTCGTACTTCAGCAGCGTGGCCAGCATTTCGTTGCTGGTAAGGTCGTTGATGGCGACCACTTCGAAGACGTCCGGACGAGACATCAAATTCCGGAAGACAAGTCGGCCGATACGCCCGAAGCCGTTGATTGCGACGCGAATTGGCACGGTTTCCAACTCCTTGATGCGGGGGGATGAACGAGCGGCAGCGCGTTGTGAGTCCCGGTGCTGGAACTCGCCGCGACACCGATAGTCGAAACACTTGCAGACCGGACGCCGCGGAAACCGGCTGCTCTGCTTTTTCCGGCAAGGATGAGCCGCCCCGGCCAGGATTCGCACCCGAAAACGAGCCCAGCTTCGTCGGACGGTTCGCCGATCAACATAGCGCTTGACCGGCAGACTGTCAACGCACCCCCGGTTCGCGACTCTTCGATCCTATCGTTTTACGATCAAAGGACTAAGGTACGTCCAACCGCCGTCGATGCCCACCCCTCTCCCCGTCCGGAGAACTACCTTCCCTGCCATGATGATTTTGGAAGTTAAAAGCGCAAATGCGGGGCTGCAACCGTGGTCCAATCAGGACCCACGCGGCGAGCTCGTTTGAGTGCGAGTATCAAGAATCGTGAACCGTGTGTACGACATTTCGTGAGGGGTTAGGACGGGCTGCCCCCCACGGGTTCTGCATCGTCGGCGATGGGCAATTCATCACACGCTTTGGGAATCACCGGTAACGTCTGATGCATCCCGCGGCCAACACACCATCGTCCCATACCCACATTCGGCTCGGGGGGGAGGGGGCTGGCATGGCGATGCTACTGCGGCGGCATTGGCAGGCCTGCGCGGAGAAACCATCGAGCCCAGAGGGCCAAGGCGGAAAGCAGGCTCACGCCTGCGATGCTCAAGCCGCCAAGGTGGAGCCATATGACGGAAGTGCCCATGGCCTCGGTCGAAACGATGAACTCATCAATCGCCGAGGGAAGCGCCTGGGGATCGAGCACCGGTGTCGGCATCCAGTGAGTCGCGACTGTCGGTGCCGCGAAGGCATCAACCAATCCCAATACGCCTGCCGCGATCGCGCATACAATGCCGGCCCGATGGCGCTGCTCATCCGCTTGCCTCCTCTTGCAGCGCCGCGTGAGACGGCCGTTACCGCGGGCCGAACAGGCGTTTCAAACCCTGGTCCAGGTTCTGGAACAGGCTTTCGGACTTGAGTTCTTGATTCAGTTCCTGCACTCCACGGTCCAGCAGCTTTTGCAGCGCATCGCCGCCGGCCCGCTGCAGGTTATCGTCGCTCAGCAGGCCCGCAATGGCCTGCGAACTGAGTCGGCTGCGGTCGATCCGCGGTTGGCTCAGCGTACCGTGGATCGGGATTTCCAGACCCTGTGTTTGCAGACCCGCCAGGGCGGGCACCTGGGCAAACAGCTTGGGGGCATGGACGTGGGCGACGATGGCCAGCGACTGGTCCAAGCCCACCGAGCCTCGGGTGCTCACGGTGACGTCGTCGAAATCCAGGACCAGGTTCTGGTGGTACACCCGGCCATCCACCAGGCGGTAATTGATGACCGATTCCCGTTGGAGCCGCGCGACTTCCGCGCGGGTAAATCCGCTCGTCTTACCGCCGGCCAGGCGCACAGCATTGATCGAACCGGCGATCAAATGCAACAGCGGGCCCGGCGTGATGGTGATATCGTGTACGTACATCCGGCCGGCAATTTCAGCGTCTTTAGCATCGCCCAAGGGGATGCGGCAACCGCCCGTATCCAGCGAGAACCGTCCTTGGGGCCTGGTGGCGTTTGCCAGCAGCGGGGCAATGTACTTCAATCCGCGGCTGCACATTTCCTCGGTCACTTCCACCTGCTCAAACAGCATGCCCGGCTCCAAGTGGAATTCGGGGCGCGGTGTGGTGAGCACAATTCGCGGTTCGGCCCGCACGCGGCCATTGTTCACGGCCAGGTCAAACGGTTTGATGCCCAGCGTTCCTTGGTACAGGTAACCTTGAATCTCGCCCGAACCCGCCCGGAAGCCGTAGGCTTCGATAGCGGTCCAGTCAACCGTGGTGGCAGCGCTCCACTGGGCCAATGGACTGGCTGCGGGCGTATTGACCGAGGCTGCCACGCCGCGCTCGCCCGCGTCCCACAACGGCCCGCTGACTTGGAACGGGCGAGGTCGCCGAACGAGGGCAATGTTGACGCCATCGCCAATGTACGGCCGCAGCAGCGGAAGCAGCGATTCGTAGTCGTAATCGACACTACCCATCAATGCCAGCATCGCGTGCGTTGAGACACCGCTGATCGCACCTTGGCCCTGGAGCCGCAACGAGCGGCTATCCACCTGCACGCGGTCGATTTGTACGGCATCCTGCTGTTCGTCGTAGCGGGCCAGCGTGGCCAATGAAATGGAAGGCTCGCTCCAGGTCCAATCCGCACCGGCCGCCTTAGCATCTTTCCAAAGCAGTTGGAGGTCGTATTGGCTGCGGCGATCCGCCTGCGATACCTGGGCAGTTCCCTTCACCGTTCCGGCCATCTGCCATTGAGCCAGTGCCCGGTGCCAAGGCCGTAACCGGGCCAGGTCGCCGGAGAACGACACGGTGCCGTAGAATTGCGGCGCCCGTTGCAGAGGCAGGTCGAGCACGGCTTCGCGGGTGTCGATGCTGAAGGAATTACCGGTAAGCACCAGTTGACCGATCTCGGCCCGGCGCACGGCCTGGTTCCACGAGGCATCGATCGCCAGCTGGACCTGCGGATCGTCGATTTTCCAGTCACCGGTACGCAGGCTGAGATTGTCGACAATCGCCTGCGACTGCCGCAGGGTCACAAACTCCTTGGACGCCGTGCCAAAGGCGGACATGCGGAGGAAGCCTTGGGCCGAAACCTCGGGCAGCGGTCCGGTGAGTGGTTCCAGCCGAGCAATCAGTTGTGGCAGTTCGCCTTCCAGATCGAGCCGCAGCGGCCAGGCCGACGCGGCTTGGACGCGAGGCACGGCCTCCATAAGCGTGGCCTTGAGCCGCTCAGAGCCACTTTCAACCCGCAGCACTCCCGATTGCAAACTCCGCAGCTTGAACTCGGCGTCGGTGGAGCCAGAGGCCTTGACCAGCGCTAACAGGCGAGGTTCGCGCCAAGGGGCCTTGCCGGGCAAGGTGAACTCGAAATCCTGAATCTGGCACTCATATTGGCCTTCAAAGGAGCCATCGGGCTGCTGCTCCCAGTGCAGGTAGCTCCAGCCATCGCCGCCGAATCGGCAGGAACCCAGATCGACGAACCGCCCCAGCTCGGCAGCCAACCGGTCGAGATCGTGTTCGGCTGCCACGGCGAACGAGCGCGACGTGCCTTCGGCATCGAGCACCAGGAAGTCCGACTCGCAATGCAGCAGGTCGATTGCGAGGCCCAGCGGCGTTTCGCGCGCTTTGAGCTCCATGCGGATCGGACGGTCCCACACGATGCGCTGTCCGGCGTTAAAGCCGGTGAGATTGGTCGTCACCACCTGAGCATGCCAGGCCATGCCATCGGTGCCTATCCGATGGGTGAGGTTGGCCTGCACGTTGCCCGACTCCACCTGGGTGCCGGGCCGGATGTGCAGCGTATTGGGCAACAGCCGCGCCAGGCGAGCGAGGTCAATTCGGGCAATCACGTCGTATTCGTGCGACCGCAGCGCTTGCAGCAGGGTTTGCCAGTCGTTGGTGATGGGGAATTCAAGCCGCCCGCCAAACTGAAGATCGCCCACCTCGCTGAAGGCATTGAACTCCTGGACGATGACGCGGTTGCCGTGACGGTAAAGCTGGCAAGGCACCTGTAGCTGTTCAAATTGCAGCGTGTCGCGGCCCAACGACGGATCGCGAATCGACAACTGCTGGGCCCGCAGCTCGCCGGTCAGCGAAGCCGTGGTCAGCCCAGACTCTTCACCCCAGTGAAACGTGTTGCTGCCTGTCAACCAGCCAGAGACCTCCAAGCCGGGCCGAATGCGGCGAAGGATCGGGTGCAACAGTTGGAGCGGCAGGTTATCGGCATGAACCGTCAGCAGGCCGCTTGGTTCGACGGCGATCACGTCGCCCACGGTCGATTCAAAGGTGGCGGAAAACTGCGAGGCCCGGTCCGGCTGCGCCACTTCTCCCGAGGCCTCCATTTGCAGCGGTGGCAGCCCATCGGGATTGAGCGTGACTTTGGCCTGAAAGCGATCGATGCGCCACCGGGTCTGGTTCGTTTGGTCTTCAATCACAAAGACGCCATCGCGCACGTGCACCACGGCATTGGGCACTGGCTGCGTGGAAGGCCGATTGAGAATCTGGGCCAGCAGCGCTTCGAGATTGCTGTCGCGCTGGGCGAACTGGATGCGCAGTTCCGGCGATTCGATGTCGATCGCGCCATACTGGTTGTCACCCGTCAGCAGCGCGAGCAGGGTTTGGTGTAACTTGATCGTCTTGGCCTGGGCAATCAGATTGCCATCAGGCTCCCGGACTTCAACGTCGGTCAGTACCACGGGCGAAAACCAGCCCAGCGAGGCGCTGCCCGCCGTGACCGTACCGTTCAAGTCGCTGCACACTGAGCCAAGGATCACGTTGCGCAGCGGCGTATGCGCCGCGATCATGGGGGCGGCCCAAGCCAGCAGCAGCAACCCGGCCCCCAAGAGCAGCCACTTTCGCACGCGGGCGGCGCGCGAAGGGCGGCGCGGCGTATAGCCGATCTCTCGGTCGCGCTCGGCGATATTGGGCCGTGTGCGGAATCGACGCCCGGTTCGGGTCGGGGTGCGCATCGCGGTCATCCTTGACGTTGGTGCAACCGGCCGCCGCAATTCGACCTCCGGAAGAACGAACTGCGGCGGTGATCTAGATTGGCTGGCTTGGTTTGTTGCTTGGATGGGCAAACCAGACGCTGCCTGCGCCCCGCGCAAGGCGAAGGCGGCATGCCTGCTACGCCGCGGCCGGTTCGCAGGGCAAGCTGCCGACTGCGGTGGGCCAAGATTCTAGCCGCCCGTTCAACAGCCTCCTAGGGCAATGCATGGTTCTCACGTAAAATACGGAAGGACAGGAAGACGTGGTGGATTTCGCTGCCGTCGCGAGTTAGCGCGCCTGCGCCAAATGCAGCAAACAGGAGGTTTCCGTGTGTTAGACTTACGCAGTAGCGGCGCACTCCCCTTGTTTGGCGGGCCGATAGCCTGGCTGCAGCCCAAGACGAAACCGCGGTACCAAACCGGTTGGATATCCTTGGGTTATGCGGCCTGGGTGGTGCAGGGAATCGCGCCGGTTCCCACGGAGAATAGTGCGATCGGCCGGGTGGTTTGGCCCGGTTTGACGGTGTTTTCCTGCGGCCCGCATTTTGCTAACGTATGGGCGATGCCTTCGCTGCTGCCTGCCCGCGAGCGCTTCGGCAGGTACCGACTGCGCCTGCTGCATCGCGGGCGTGCGAGACAGGAGGTTTAGGTGAAAATTCTACTGGCCAGCAGCGAAGTGGTTCCGTTTGCCAAGACCGGCGGCTTGGGCGATGTATGCGCGGCTCTGCCGGTGGAGTTGGCCAAGCTAGGGGTGGAGATTTCGGTCATCCTGCCAGCTTACCGGCAGGTATTTGATTGCGGCCAACCCATCCGCCCCACGGGTGTCCATGTCGACATCCCCATCGGCAACAAGCGCGTGCGGGGAGAGTTTCTCCGCAGCGAACTGCCCGGCAGTCACGTGCCGGTCTACCTGGTTGCCCAGGACGATTACTACGATCGACCGGGGCTCTATCAGGAGAACGGCGAAGACTACATCGACAACTGCGAGCGGTTCGTATTCTTCTGCCGGGCGGTGATGGAGTCGGTCCGCCTGCTCAACCTGCAAAGCGACCTGATCCACTGCAATGATTGGGCAACCGGGCTCATTCCCGCCTATCAGGCGATCGAGTACCGCTGGGTTCCCGGCTACGAGCAGATCGCGACGCTGTTCACGATCCACAACCTGGCCTACCAGGGGCACTTCTGGCACTGGGACATGGTGCTGACCGGGTTGGACTGGAAGTACTTCAACTGGCAGCAGATGGAGTTCTTCGGGCATCTGAACCTGATGAAGACCGGCCTGGTTTTCGCCGACGCATTGAGCACCGTCAGCCCTCGCTATGCCGCTGAAATTCAATCGCATCCGCAGGGTTGCGGCATGGAGGGCGTGCTGCGCGACCGCAGCGATGTGCTGACCGGCATCCTCAATGGCGTGGACTATTCCATCTGGAATCCTCGCACGGATCCCCACCTGCCGGCCAATTACGACGCGCACGATCCCTCGGGAAAGGCCACGTGTAAGGCGGCCCTGCAACAAGAGTTAGGACTGCCGGTCCAGGCTGATGTTCCGCTCATCGGGTTTGTCGGCCGGTTGGCCGATCAGAAGGGGCTCGACCTGATGATGACGGTCATCCCGCAATGGCTGGAGTCCTCGCCATTGCAGTGGGTGATCCTGGGGTCGGGCAATCCCGATTACGAGCAGGCATTCCGGCGATTGGCAGCCAAGCATCCCGATCGGCTGTCCGTCCACATCGGCTTTTCAGAACCTTTGGCACATCGTATCGAGGCTGGTGCCGATATGTTCCTAATGCCCAGCCTGTACGAACCGTGCGGGTTGAGCCAGCTATACAGCCTGAAATACGGAACCGTGCCTGTGGTTCGCGCCACGGGTGGCCTGGCGGATACGATCACCGATGCCACGCCGCTGACATTGCAAGCAGGCACGGCCAACGGCTTTAGCTTCGAGGAGTATTCGGCCGGTGCACTCAATCGAACGCTGCGCCGAGCCTGCGAGTTATACGCTCAACCGGAAACGTGGGCGCAACTCATGACCAACGGTATGCAGCAGGATTGGTCCTGGGGCCGCAGCGCACGACAATACATCGAACTGTATCAACGGACGACCGAACGGGTACGCGAAGGGGTTTGCACCTGACGCAGAGGTGGCACCGCCGCACCACAAGGGGTGGAATTGCTTGGATATCCCAGGCCGCATTTCCAGGCCCATTGTGCACACCAATCATGCGGCAGTACCATTCGTGCGGCAGTGCCGAGCGTGGGGCAATGAACGCGGGGCGGGTCATGACCATGGGCATGCCTGCGCCCGGTCCTTTTTTGCGGCGAACGTTCGGCCAGCAACCTATCAGCGGGTGACCACGGATTGGTTTCTCTGAACCCCGACACGGAGGCCAGTAGCTTTCCCTTGCAAGCAGCCCGACCAGGGGCGAAGTACCACGGCGTACGCACTTCGTGCCATGGCACTGTGAGCCGCGCGGCTTGTACCACCTGCGACGGTACGAGAAGCCGTGCCGATTGCACTGTGGGCTCGCACACAATGTAACCAGGCGCGTAAGTCGCAAGGCCGCTTGCACGAACAGCCGAGAGTCAGCCACACCAGACGCGGTGAATCCGACCGCAGGTCCCGTAAGGAATTGATAGCCAAGGTTTTGCAAAGTTGCCGGTGCGCTGGCCGTAACCGGCAACGTGGACGTTCCTCCACAAACTTTGCCAAATTGTTGCCATCGCTCCACACGGTGACATTTCGCAACCTACATTTGGACAATTCCCTCGAATCCACCGCCGCGTCCCCAGCAGGCGCGGCCATGCAAGTTCCCCCCATCAGTGAGCGGCACGATGTCCCCTACGATTCGTCTGGTCTTGGCGCTGCACAACCATCAGCCCGTGGGAAACTTCGACGGCGTATTTGAACAGGCGTACCAGGAGAGTTACCGTCCATTTCTGGACGTGATGGACGACTATCCCAGTTTGCCGATTTCTCTGCACGTGAGCGGTTCGCTCTTGGAGTGGCTCGACGCCCGGCACCCTGAATACGTGGACCGCCTGGCATCGCTGGTCGCGGCCGGGCGGATTGAAATTCTCGGCGGAGCGTTTTACGAAGCCATTCTGCCAATGATTCCCCCGCGCGACCGCGTGGGGCAGATCAGCCGCTATTCGCACTGGCTCCAGCAGCGGTTGGGCGCCGAGGTCCGCGGGATGTGGATTCCCGAGCGCGTATGGGAACAAAGCCTGGTCAGTGACCTGGTGGCCGCCGGGATCAAGTATACCGTGCTGGATGATTTCCACTTCCGCAATGCCGGCCTGACGCCCGAGCAGTTGCACGGATACTACGTGACCGAAGACAACGGCAACGTGCTCTCGGTGTTCCCTGGCAGCGAACGGTTGCGGTACCTGATTCCCTTTGCCGAACCGCAGCAGACGATCGACTACCTGGCGACGATTGCCCAGGAACACCCCGGCTCGGTGATGGTGTTTGGGGACGATGGCGAGAAGTTCGGCACCTGGCCCGACACGCAGAGACACGTGTACGAGGAAGGCTGGCTGCGCCGCTTCTTCGATGCCCTGGTGGCCAATGCGGATTGGCTGCAGACCACGACCTTGGGCGAAGCGATTGATCACGTGGCACCGCTGGGCAAGATTTACCTCCCCGATGCCAGCTACCGCGAAATGACCGAATGGGCGCTGCCCTTCGACCGGTTGCAGGAGTACGAAAAGGCCCGCCACGAAATGGAGGACGACGCCCGCTGGCCGGCGCTTTCCCAGTTTGTCCAAGGCGGCTTCTGGCGGAACTTCAAAGTGAAGTATCCCGAATCCGACGAAATGTACAGCCGCATGTTGATGGTCAGCAACCAATTGCATGTGGCCGAGCAACAATTGGCTTCCCCCGGCGAGGGCGAAGCCGAGTTGATGACTGACGACCACAATCGCCAACTGCTCGATTACGCTCGGGCGGAACTATACCGCGGGCAGTGCAATTGCCCTTACTGGCACGGAGCGTTTGGCGGCATTTATTTGCCTCACCTGCGGCACGCGATCTACAACCACCTGATCGCAGCCGAAAACCTGCTGCATCAGGTGCAGGGCCGGCCGGCCCAGTTCGTTGAGGCAGTCAACGGCGACTTCAACAGCGATGCCCGGCCCGAGGTTCTGTTGACCAACGACAAGCTGGCGGCGTTCTTTTCGCCGGTACGGGGCGGGCGGATGTACGAACTCGACGTGCGCACCATCTGCCTCAACGTGCTGTCCACGTTGGCGCGGCGGCCCGAGGCCTATCACGAGAAGGTGCTCAACGGGAATCGCGCTGCCGGCGACCAGGTGGCCAGCATCCACGACCGCGTGGTGTTCAAGCAGGAAGGCCTGGAACAGCGCCTCCAGTACGACCATCACCTGCGCAAGAGCCTGGTTGATCACTTCTGGGATAACGACGTATCCTTGGAATCCCTCGTCCGCAACGAAGCTCCGGAGCGCGGCGACTTTGCCTCGGGAAGCTACGAGGCAACCATCCGCCGCAGCCCGCAGCGCGTGCAGATCAAGCTGACCCGGCAAGGCAACGCCTGGGGCCATCCGCTGCGGATCACCAAAGCGGTGACGATCGAAGCAGGCAGCCCCACGATGACGATCGTGTATCAGCTTGAAGACCTGCCCCAGATGCCGCTGCATTTTGGCGTGGAGTTCAACTTCGCTGGTTTGCCGGCGGGCATCGACGACCGCTACTTCCGCTGCGGTTCCCAGCAGCGCCTTGGGCACCTGGGTACGCAACTCGATCTGGAAGACGTGCAGGACCTCGGCCTGGTGGACGAGTGGTTGGGGATCGATGTCGGCTTGAGCATCAACCGGCCCTCGCACATCTGGACATTTCCGATTGAAACCGTCAGCCAGTCCGAAGGCGGCTTCGAACTCGTTCATCAGTCCGTCGTGGTGCAACCTCACTGGCTGGTCGAGCCCGACGCGCACGGAAAATGGCGGGTTTCCATGCAATTGACCCTCGACACGGCCCTGGCTGAAAGCCGGATGCCGACATCGAACACCCAGGCGGAACCGGTCGCCGTCGCCGAGTGATTCTGGTCCCAGCCAACTTGCCGAGGCACTGCCCCTCCCAATCAGCACTCGGCAGTTAGCCGCATGATCCACCGTGAGCAGCTCGCGGCCGCATCGGTTCAAACCGATGCGGCCGCTGGTCATTTGCAGGCGCGCGAGGGTGAACCTCAAGCACCATTTCCACATCGACAAATGCTGGAGGAACGGCCCATGGGTCGAGCGGCGGCGCGGCCGAATGCGGCCTTCGGCATGTGATCTGCTCAATGCATCAAGGGCGGTGAAAGCTGGCGCTGCGAAATGCGGCGGATTGCGCAGGAAGACGGAAGACGCCCGGCGCCGACCCGTCCGACGACCAGACATTGGCGGCGCACCAATCAATCAACACGTTCGCCGCAATTAGGCCGAGATGGTCCAGTCATCTCCGGCAGAAACAACCCTTGATGATGAACCGAGGCTTTTCATGGACCTGCTGTTTTGGGCAATCATTGCGCTGGTGGTATCGTTGATCGCCGGCGGACTGGGCTTCACGGGGGTGGCCGCAGGCGCAGCTACGATCGCGAAAGTGCTGTTCGGCATCTTCCTGATCATCGCCTTGATTTTGTTCGTACTGGTGTTGCTGGGCATTGGCGCGGTGTCCGCCGTCGTCTAGCCCCTGGAACACCAATCGCTCCGCGCTGGGCCAGCATTCGCGCCGTCGCGTCGCCAAAATCGGGTGCAGCAATCCCAGCGGGGTGGTAAAATCACGCCTCCAGACCGCAGACGGATTTCGGCACCAAGGTTACCCCAGCTCACACGAGCGAACTACCTACTTGGCGAACATGGGATCGTTGGGATTGCCCCGCGACAGCAGGTACGCAAGCAGGTTCAGCACCTCATCCCGATTCAGCGGCTTGAGGAGATCCTTAGGCATCAGCGAGACGTTCGAAGGCACCATTTCATCGATGTCGTCCTTCGCAACCTCTTCCACCTTGGTGATGTCCTCGGGATTGACCAACACGGTCAGCTTCTTGCCGTCGTCGCTCGCCACGCGGCCGGTGATTTGCTTGCCCGACAGGGTCACAATTGTGTGTGCCCGGTACTGGTCGGAAATCACCTTGCTCGGATCCACGATGGCTTCGCTGAGGTCCTTGATGCTGAAACGGCCGGCACTATTGGTCAGGTCGGGCCCCGTGGCGCCGCCGTCGCCACCAAAGCGGTGGCAGACCACACAACGGGCGGCCGCGTACGCGCGCCGGCCAGCTTCAAAATCGCGGCCGCTCAAGCCGCCATCGGCCAGTTGCAATAGCTTTTGGAGCGTCCAATCTTGGCCCGGGCCGATGGGGGCGGGCAATTCTTCCTTCTTGATGGTGACCGGTACGAGCGATTCCAGGGCCTTACGTTCCGTTTCCGAAGCATTGGCCAGAGCCTCGGTACGGATGTTGTCGATGAAGCCCTGGAAGCTTGCGCCACCGCTCTTGGAACGCTGTCCATCGAGCAACTCCAAGTACTCGCGGCGCTGCTCCAGCGTCCAGCCGAATTGCACGTTCCGCAGGCAAAATGCGTAGTGGAGCAAATTCAGGTTGGGCTGGTTGGCGAGCATCTGAGCGATGGGGCCACCGTAACCGGGGTTCCGGGCCAACAACTCGGCAATTTCCACGTCGCTGGCCTGGTACGGCTGACGCATCAACTCCAGCGTCTTTTCAACCACCGTTGGGCTCTTCAGGTAGACCAGCACCTGGCACAACTCCCGATTCAGCGCATGGGATTGGGCCGGGTAGAAGGCGTCGAGCCGCTTGGCAATCCGCGCCGCCGTGGCGGCATCGGGTTCACCCAGTCGGATGAACGCCAGGCTATACGCCCGCAGCAGGTCGAGTTGCTGGGTTTCGTTGAGTTTCTCGAAGTCGAGCGCATCCAGGGCTGCGAGCAGTTTGCCCTGCACGCCCGGTTCCCCCTGACGCGCAAGCGCCACGGCGGCATTGAGCAGCGCCCAAGGCTCCTTTTCGTTCAATGCCCTCGATTGCCAGAGCGAAACCGGCTGATGCTCCAGGGCAACTCGGGCGGCATAGCGAACAAAGCGATCGCTGTGCGCAAGATTGGGCCAGATGGCATCAATGGCCTGGGCGGGGTTGGCCGCCGGGCGGTGGTAGGCTTCCAGCGAGCGCCGAAGTTTGCGCAGTTCCTCGCCTTGCTTCTGATGGCCGTCGACGGGGGCTGTGGATTCGGTCCCCTCGTAGACCACGCGGAACAGTTCCGACTGCGTACCGCGTCCGCCAATCGTGAAGTACAACGCGCCATCGGGGCCAACCGCGGCATCGGTCAACGGTAGCGGCGTGCGCGAAACAAACTCCTCTTTGGTTGCCCGATACGTGGCCCCCTCAGGCTGAAGGTGCAGGGCGTAAATCGTGCCAAAGGTCCAGTCGAGGATGTACAACGCGTTCTGATAAGCGGCGGGGAACTTGGCCCCGTAACCGAAGGTCACACCCACCGGCGAACCGGGGCCAATGTCCAGCACTTGTGGCAAGCTATCGAGGTAGTAGGTGGGCCACTTGCCGGTTCCCGACCGCCAGCCAAACTCGCTTCCGCTCACGGCGTGGGTCACGCGCGTGGGCCGATACCAGGGCGAGCCCATGTCCCATTCCATGTCGGAATCGTAAGCGAACAATTCGCCGTCGGCATTGAAGGCGATGTCGTAGGCATTGCGATAGCCGGCGCTGACCAGTTCCCAATTCTGGCCGTCGGGATCCACTTTCGCGATCCACCCGCCAGGGGCCAGGCGGCCGCGGGCGTGGCCGCGGGCATCCCATTGGCGCGGCAGCAGCAGGTCTTCGTCCCAGTTGGCGGGCAGCGTGGTGGCAGAGAACTCCGTGACATCGGTGTGGTTGCCGCACACGATGTAGATGGATTTGCCATCGGGTGAAAGCCGCAGCGCGTGGGGGCCGTGTTCGCCGCCTCCCTTCAGACTTCGTAGCTTGACGACCTCGTCAAATTGATCGTCGCCATTGGTATCGCGGGCCCGATACAGCCCGCTGCCGGGGCCGCCGTTGACGGAGATGTACAGGCTATCGAACGCGTACAGCAGGCCCTGGGCGGCGCTGATATTGATGTCCAACTTTTCAACGATGGTTTCCCCGCCGCTGCCGGGGGCAGGGGGAGTGATGCGGCACAGCCCCAGGTTGCCTTGGTCGCTGGCAATCAGCCGTCCCTTGGGATCAAAGGTGATCGCGACCCAGGAGCCCAGTTCTTCCTTGGGCACCGTAAAGAGCTTTTCGACTTTGAAGCCGGGCTGCACATTGAAAATGTCGCGTTCCGCGGCAGGCATACCCGCCACCGACGGGCCAGCAAAGACGTCGCCCCAGGGAGGGGAACCCAGTTTGGCCAGCGCCTTGGCTGCGGTCCATTTCTGGGCATCGCGCTGCTGGGCCACTTGCCAGGTGTCGTCGGTGGCGACGAAGGAATAATGGCCATCGCGACCGCCCAATGTCAGCAACAGCACAAATCCCGAGGGACCGCCCTGGTTTTCCACTTCAGCCTCCAGCACGTTGGTGCCGGATTTGATCTGCCGATCGAGATTCACACGGACGGGGGCGTTCCAGTTTGTCCCCTCGGCAATCTTCTTGCCGTTCAGGTACAACGTGAATTTGTTGTCGCACGCAGCGACCACGTCGGCCTTGGCGGCCCCGCCTTCAAACTCGCGGCGCAGCACGTACTTGGCATTGGGGTCGGGGCCCCAAATCCACAGTGGGGTGGGACCGGCCGGTTTCTTGTCGCTCGCCTGCGGTTCGGCCGGCTTGGCGTCGACGGGCTTCGCTTCGGTTTGGGCCTGCTCACGGACGCGGCTGGTTTGTGCTTCGACGGCCTGTCGATATACCTTTCGCGCCGGCGCTTCCTGACCAGCGACCGGCGAGACAAACGCCCAACAACCCAGTCCCAGCATTAGCAACCAACGGCCAGCGCGGTCGCCCGACATGCTTCCAGCTTCCGGCATAATGACGGCTTCCCATCAAATGTTTTAAAGGGCTGATCAAACTCCGGTCGCCCCTAGAGCGTGCTCAAGGCGCCGAAGAAGTCAAACAAAACGGATTACTGCGGTTGAGTGGACGCCATCCACCCTGGTGGGCGATGGGTGGGCTGCCTCCACAATCGAGTTACCATAGTAACCAGTTCGCCCGCGCGAAACTACCTGGACTCGCTCCTTGGAGGTGGTTCCGCTCGTGCAGCGGCAGGTCCGCGGCGGGACAAGGGCAGCCGCACCGCGAATGCTGATATGGTCGCGGCGTGTACCGCTTCCCGCCGGCAGCGCCTAAACTGGAAATATGGACGGTTGCCGCACTTCTGGTGGAGTTCCCGCGAATGCTCGACTTTGAACAACTCGGCGCGTTCTACCTGGGCCGAGAATTCGATCTGTCTGCCCGACGGCTTCGCGACGAACTGCTGCTTTACGACTCCAAAGACCTCACCACGCATGCAGTATGCGTGGGCATGACCGGTAGCGGCAAGACCGGGCTTTGCTTGGGCCTGTTGGAGGAAGCGGCCATCGACGGTGTTCCCGCCATCGCCATTGACCCCAAGGGCGATCTGGGCAACCTGTTGCTGACGTTTCCCGAGTTGAAGCCCGAGGATTTTCTGCCGTGGATCGACCCGGCAGCGGCAGCCCGGGAAGGAAAAACGCCCGAGGAGTTTGCCGCCGAAACGGCCAAGCGGTGGCGGCAAGGGTTGGCCCAGTGGGGGCAAGGACCGGAGCGGATTGCCCGCTTTCGGGAAGCGGCCGATATCGCCATCTACACGCCCGGCAGTAGCGCCGGCCTGCCGTTGACTCCGCTGCGCTCGTTCGACGCGCCGCCGGCCGCGGTTCGCGACGATGGCGACCTGCTCCGCGAGCGTGTTACCTCGGCCGTCTCTGGATTGCTGGGCCTGATCGGCGTGAATGCCGATCCGGTTCGCAGCCGCGAGCATATCCTGCTGGCCAATCTGCTCACCTTGGCCTGGCAGCAGGGGCAAGGACTCACCATTCCCGATCTCATTCGCCAGGTTCAGTCGCCGCCCATCGCCACCGTGGGCGTGGTCGATCTGGAAACATTCTTCCCCACCAGGCAGCGGGCGGAACTGGCGCTGGCCCTCAATAACCTGTTGGCTTCGCCAACGTTTGCCGGCTGGATGGAGGGGGAACCGTTGGACATTCAGCGGTTGCTGTATACCGATGCCGGCGGGCCACGGCTATCCATTGTCTCAATTGCTCACCTCTCCGACGCCGAGCGGATGTTCTTCGTCACGCTGCTGCTGGGCGAAGTCCTGGCTTGGGTGCGGGCGCAGGCGGGAACGTCCAGCCTGCGTGCCCTGCTGTACATGGACGAAATTCAGGGGTATTTTCCGCCCGTCGCAAATCCCCCTTCCAAGGCGCCGATGCTGACGTTGCTCAAGCAGGCCAGGGCGTTTGGGCTGGGGGTGGTGCTGGCAACGCAAAACCCCGTGGACCTGGATTATAAAGGACTCTCCAACACCGGCACGTGGTTCATCGGTAGATTGCAGACCGAACGCGACAAGGCCCGCGTGCTTGAAGGGCTCGAAGGAGCCTCCGCACAAGCCGGTGCGGCGTTCGACCGCCAGCAAATGGAACAAACCCTGGCGGCATTGGGGCAGCGCGTGTTCCTGATGAACAACGTGCACGAAGATCGGCCGGTGATCTTTCAAACCCGCTGGGCATTGTCGTACCTGCGCGGTCCGCTGACGCGCACGCAAATTCGCCAACTGACCGAGCAGCGCCTGGCAGCGAAGGGCCAAGGCGGCGAAGCCTCGGGAACGACCAGCGCCCCGTCGTCCCCGCCGCAAGTGGTCGGTTCTGCGACACCGGAAGACGTTCTGTTGCCCGACGATCTGTTCGCCGATGCGGCCGTGCCGGGAGACGCACCGCCCAAGGCACAAGCATCGCGCGGGCCTCTGCCCACTTCATCTCTGCCGGCGGCGCCGTCTGAAGTTTCGGCGGCTAGTTCGCCCTCTGGCATGCGGCCGATTCTGCCGGCAGAGGCGGGCGAGTGTTTCCTGGTAACAAAAACAGCGACGCCTGGCGAAACCGCCAGCTACCGGCCTGCGCTGCTGGCTCGTGCGCGGTTGCATTTCGTGCAAAGTCGCAGCCAGGTCGACCACTGGGAGGAGCTAGCACTGCTGTGTCCTTTGACCAGCGACGATTTGCCCAATCCGCTGTGGAACCATGCTCAACTGATTGAGCCCGGCAAGCTGCATACCGTCGATGAGCCCGTCAAGGGAGCCACCTTTGCGGCCCCGCCGGCAGAAGTGCTGCGAGCCAAGAGCTACAGCGGCTTCGCAACCAAGTTAAAGGACTATCTCTATCGAAACCGCACGCTGACGTTACACCGCTCACCCGAACTCAAAATGGTTTCTCGGCCGGGTGAGAGTGAGCGCGATTTTCGTGCCCGGGCGGCACAGGTGGCCCGAGAGCATCGCGATGAAGCCAAGGAACACTTGCAATCGCGGTATGCCTCGAAGCTTGATACTTTGCAGCGGAAGATTCACACGGCTGAAGCCCGCGTCGCCCGGGAGAAAAGCGAACTGCAGCAGGCATCGCTGGCGACGACGGTTTCGTTGGGAGAATCCATCTTCGGGAGCTTGTTTGGCCGCAAGCTATTGAGCCGGACCAATGTCAGCCGGGCGTCGCGGACGGTGCGCGGCTTGGGGCGGGCACGCCAGCAACAAGCCGATGTCGCCCAAGCCGAAGCGGCACTCGCGCGGCTGCTCGAGGAGCGGGCCGAGCTGGGGCGGGAGTTGGAACAGGAACTGGCGAAGATCGCTCACGATTTCCACCCCGACCGCTTGAAGCTGGAACCCGTGGTGATTCGCCCTCGCAAGTCGGACATCCAGGCGGAACCGGTCCGACTGGTATGGATTCCGGTTTCCACTTCTGGCATGCCATGAGCCGTGGCGGTTGCGCCGCGGCCACGCGGCCCGGCGGGGCCGATGCTGCTCGGCCGCCGGGGATATCTTTCAGCCAACTGGCTATTCAACCGGGGGATCGGGCGGCGGATAATCGTACATCCGGTAGCGCTTGACGAGATTGGCACCGCCTTTTTCCAGGCCCAACCGGGCCATGTCGTTGGTTTCCGAGATCCACGAGAACTCGGCCTCAACCAATCCCAAGGCCAGGCCCTTGGGGATCAAACCGGCCATCAGCACCAGGCCGATGCCCCACCGCTGGAACTCCGGTACCACGTCGATGCTGATGATCCGAATGCGGCGCAAGTTTCGCCGGGCCTTGAGCAGCTTGAACACGCCGAACGGGAACAACCGGCCGTTGATCTGCTTGATGACCGGGTTGAAGTCCGGCAGGCCGAGGATGCAGCCCACGGTCTTGCCTTCCACCTCGGCGGCCAGCGCCATTTCCGGCAACACCAGGTGCTTGAGATTTTTGGCCGTGACTTTCAGTTCGTCCGCGGTAAAGGGCACAAAGCCCCACATGCCGATACAGGCACGGTTGTAGGTTTCCAGGAACAACTCCACTTCCTGCATGAACCGTGAATGGTCCATCTCGCGGAGCGAAACGCCCGTCCGATCCACGATCTGGTGGAACAAGGGTTCCAGCCGCTCGCGGACCTCGGGCAGTTGGTCCAGTTGGCCCATGTAGGCCAACAGGTCGTGCGTTTTACGGAAACCGTATTCTTCGATCAGCCGCTCATAGTAGGGCGGATTGTAGGTCATCATGAAGGTGGGCGAACTGTCGAAGCCTTCGATCAGCAGGCCGCATTCATAATTCATCGACGGATTGGCCGGGCCGCGAATCTCCTGCACATTCCGCTCGGCAAGCCAGGCCCGGGCGGCATCGAACAGGGCATTGGCCGCTTCCTGGTCGTCGCGGCATTCGAAGAAGCCGAAGAAACCGCGGTTTTCCTTGTGCACGCGGTTGTGTTCGTGGTTGAGGATGGCAGCGACGCGGCCACATACGGTGCTTCCTCGCCGAGCCACGAAGGTTTGGATTTCTGCGATCTTTTGAAAGGGGTGGTATTTCCACCCCAGCAACTGCTTCTGGTTCCGCTGCAAGGGGGGAATCCAATAAGGATCGTCCCGATACAAATCCCACGGAAAGTTGAAGAAGTCTTTGCGATCGTGGCCGGACTTCACCGGCGATACCACCACGTCAGCCATCGGAATGATCCAAACGTCTGTTGAGACGAGGAAAAACAAGTAATGTAGGTGCGGGCCGGACCGGGGGTCAACACGCCCTTTGGGGAGCGGCAAGCAGCAGCAGGCGCTGCTCGCCGCTGGAACCTGGTGCATTGTTTACGGGCGGGCAACTTATGCCGCCGCCCCTGAAACCATTTTTGGGGGGGCAGCAGTGCATGCCTTCCCAAACAAAAGCCGCCAACCCCCGATCGGCGCACGGGGGCCGGCGGCTTGATGGTCATTGCCCGATTCTCGGCGGATGGAGCAGCCAGGAATCCTAGCGGGCGGTGCAGATTCGACCCTATTCCGCCATGGACGCATCGTCCGCTTCCGCGGCCAGGTCCTCAGCAGGATTGGCACCGCTGGCCGGTGCATCCGCGGCGGCCAACGCATCGGCGGCCACCATTTCCGCTTCTCCCTTGCGGTAGCCAAGATCGCGAATCACTTCGAGAATCTCGCTACAGGTAGGGAACATGCGTCCGCTGCGGCGCTTGTAGGCGTCCAGCGCGTTCATGAATTCGATTTCGTCGTTGGTGTAATCGCGCTCGCAGGTCGTGGGGTCGATCTGCCGGCGGCGTTGCACCTTGCGGCGCTCGGTCTGGCGGCGTTCGACAGCGACCGGCTCATCCTTTTTCCGGCGATCCGTTTCTTTGCGGCGGTCCTTCGCTCCTCGACGGTCGACCGTGATGGCTTCGTTCGACACTTTGCTCTTCGTCACGGAGCGGTTCTCCCCTTCATGGCTTGCGGTCTGTACGTCAGACCAGGTGATGTTGGTAATGCCTGTTGCTTGCTCGACTCGGCCACATCCCGATGGCCGAAGCAGTTGTTGGGCAGTACGAGTACGCCGGGGGCTTTCAAGGAGGCAGGTGCTAAGTGTGCCCGGCGATTAGGGAGATCGACGCGGCAGGGTGTTAAAGTTTACCGGTCAGGAAAACGGTACGGTTTTGCTCGATGGTGCAAAGAGTTCCGATCTGCAAAAGTTTCCGCTTGTGGCAAGCCCTGCCGAAAGCGTCTGGCAAACATAGCTCGCGAAGAGGGGCCGTGTACGGCTGCCGCCACAGAAACACCGCGCTTACGAAAGAAAGGAAACCTGGAACACTCCGGTTGCACCGCCTGAGCGTCCAAGTCCAACCGTGCCGACATTGTCGAACACGTTGCTTACGTCATCGAAGACCGTGCCGCGAAGCCCCACCAGCCTGATCGGACCGGAGTGCCACGCTTCCGTTTGCCGCACCAGAGACGTTCTTTCTGCGGCTCGGCGTGTGGAACGCCAGACACGCATCGCGCAACGATCCCTGCATTTGCGCTGATCCGTACCAGTAGGTAAGAATCCGGCGCTGGTTCGGCTCGCACCGCGCCAGCCCCTCCAGTGGAATGCCAAACGCCCTCAGTAGCCGAGTGATTTCTGGCGACTGAGGGCGTCGTGGATGGGGGCTGTCGTGGATGGGGCTTATGCCGGTTACAGCGATGATCGGCGTGGATGGCCAACCAGCGACCGTACGGCACCTGGCGTCAATCGCGGTTGCTGCCTCCAAAACGGAGCACGTAGTACAGCAGGATCATCACCGCCTGCAGCGTGGCGGCGACGTAGGTCCAAGCGGCCGCGTTGAGCACACGGTTCACGGGTTCCATTTCGTATTGGCCCACAATCCCGTGACCGACCAGGAGTTTCTTGGCGCGGTTACTGGCGTCGAACTCCACCGGCAGATTGATCAACTGGAAGAACACAACCGCGGCGAAGGCAATGATGCCCACCCAAACCAGCGGTTGTAAGTTCATGATCGCGCCAAAGATGATCATCATGATTCCTAACCCGCTGCCGAAGTTGGCCACAGGCACGGCCGCGTTCCGAATCACCAATGGGGCATAGCGCTCGGCATCCTGCAGGGCATGGCCAGCTTCGTGCGCGGCGATTCCCACCGCCGCCATCGAGCGGCCGTTATAGACTTCAGGGCTGAGTCGCAGCACTTTGTGTTGGGGATCGTAGTGGTCGGAAAGGTGGCCGGGCGTCTGCTCAATCGCCACGTCGTACAAGTGGGCGGAATCGAGAATCTTGCGCGCAGCCTGGGCGCCGCTCTGCCCGGCAGGCTCCTGCGAAGCTTGGGCATATGCCGACTTTACGCGGTATTGAGCCCACAACGCCAATAGCAGCGCGGGAGCAATTGCCACGAAATACCAAGGATCGAAAATCATAGTCCTTCCTGTCAGAGGCGTCGTGCCAAGGGAATGTCGTTACTTAGCAATAGCTAAAGGGCCAGTCTTTGGGGGGCGTCCGGTTCCAGCCATCCGGGAGCCCCCTGGTTGGCGGTTTCCGGCAGGCAGCCAGCTTTTGTGCCGCCGAATCTTGTCCACCGGCGATTGTCACTCGCAGGGCCGGCCAATTTGGCAGACGTTTCGCGCCAATCTCGATGGATCGCAAATTGTGTTCCAATTCCCAGTGAAAGCAATATCGGTTTTGTCGCTATTGGTACGAACGGGCGGTGGCCGCGGTTCGGTCAAATCCGCGGCAGATCCCGCCGAACTTTAGTGTCCAAGTGGCGACCTTGAAACCCGTTACGATCTGAGCCAGCGAGGCCGCTACACACTGCGTCGTGGGGGGTTACTCGCACTCTGAGAGGGCGCAACTCAGGATGTCTACCGCCGTCTTGGCTTGTTCCTCGCGGACCACCAGCGGGGGGCAGAGCCGGACGCTGCTGGTTCCACAAGGCAGCAGCAACAATCCCTTCTGGAAGCAGCATTGGATCAGGCGATCGCGCTGCTCGACGGCGGGTTCCTTCGTATGGCGGTCCTTCACCAGTTCGATCGCCAGCATGAGGCCGCGCCCTCGAACGTCGCCGACCTGGGGGTGCATATCCGCCAGCGGCCCTAGCCGCTCCAGCAGAAACTCGCCGACCTCGACCGTATGCGCCAGCAATCCCTCCTCAAGCAGGGCAATGGTTTCCAGCGCGGCCGCGCACGAAACCGGGTTGCCGCCGAAGGTGCTGGCGTGCGCGCCCGGCGGCCAGTTCATGATGGATGCATCGGCCACGATCGCTCCCAGCGGCATTCCCGATGCGATGCCCTTGGCCATGCAAATGATGTCGGGCACCACCTCCCAATGCTCCAGGGCGAACATCTTGCCGGTGCGGCCCATGCCGGTTTGGACTTCGTCGGCCACGAACAGGATGCCGTACCGCTGGGCCAATTCTTTCAGTTCGCGATGGAAGTTAAGTGGCGGCACGATGTATCCGCCTTCACCCTGAATCGGTTCCACCACGATCGCCGCCACTTCTTCCGGCGGCACAAATTGTTTGAACAGCACCTCCTCGAGGTATCGGGCCGGCGCTTCGCCAACGTCGCCAAAGCGAGCATCGTATTGCGGCCGGTACGGATTGGCGTAGCCCACATGGAATACATCGGACAACAATGGCCCAAATCCGGAGCGTTGCACGCTCTTGCTGGCCGTTAGCGATAGCGCCCCCAGCGTGCGTCCGTGGAAGGCTCCGTGAAATGCAATCAGTTTGCTGCGGCCCGTGTGGAACCGGGCCAACTTGATGGCCGCTTCGACAGCTTCAGCTCCCGAGTTCGTAAACAGCACCTTGCGGTCGCCATCGCCCGGGGCAATCTGGGCGAGTTTCTCGGCCAAGTCGGCCTGGGGCTGGTAATAAAAGTCGGTGCCCGACATGTGAATCAACTGCCGCGCTTGCCGCTCGATGGCGGCCACCACACGAGGATGTGAATGGCCGGTGGTGCAAACCGCAATGCCAGCGGTGAAGTCGAGGAAGCGGTTGCTGTCCAGGTCTTCCAGCACCACACCGGCACCGCGAGCGGCGGCCAATGGATACATGCGGGTATACGAAGGCGAGGTAAAACGCGTGTCGCGCTCGATCAGGGCCTTGGTCTTGGGGCCGGGCAACGGAGGGTGGATCTCCGGCGCGTTCAGTGCGTCCAGCGATTCATTCCAATTTCCCATATCGGCCTCCGTTATGTAGGGTGATTTCGGCCGCTGTTCGGCCGCCGCGGCGGTTCATCGCTCCACATGCTGCCACCGGTATGCGATATGCCAATGGCTTGATGCGAAGGGGCGGTTGTCCGGCAAATCCCGGCGGTGCCATTTGCCGACTCGCCGGAAATGAAAGCTACAAGCAAGCTGGATGCCGCAACCTCGGCATGACAGTTGTGGCGGGCGCAGTGGTTGCCATTGGTGCGATTCCAGGAGAATTCTACGGTCCCAGTCCCGCAGGAGAAGGGTGCGCCAGGCCGTACCGGCCCGGTGCGCGAGGTGCTATTCCAAGTGCCCCCCATCAATCTGCCCCCCGCGGGCGCAGCCTGTTGCCAGCATCGCCCATATAGTTACATAGTTGGCTCTTGGGAGGAGTAGAACCCCCGGCCACTTCCGCAAGACAGCGGCCGAGCGCCCAGGGGGCGGTGAAGGACCGCGGCTGCCGTGCGGCAGTGGTTTTGCCAACCAAGTGTGGGAAGCCGGTTTCATCGTTGCCGTTCAAGCGTTAGGAGGTCACCGTCATGTCGAACGATTCCTCGTCCATTTCGACGCCTCACGCGGACATTGGTGGCCAAAACGCCCAGCAACGGTTCGCCTTGGACCTGTTTGATCGCTTGTGGCAGCGTTACCGGGAACGGGTCAGCCACGTGCGCAGCTATGAGCAGGTGGTGGCCGATCACGGCGGCACGTTTGTCAACGACCACATTGCCTTCCGCACGTTTGCCTGCCAACGGCCCATGGTCGGCATCAGCAGCGTATCGAGGCTGTTTGAAGCTCTGGGATATCGGGCGGCCGGGTGTTATTTCTTCGCTGACAAGCAGCTTTCGGCGCTGCACTTTCAGCACCCTCATCCGCAGTTCCCCAAGCTGTTCATCTCGGAGTTATGGACTTGGGAATTACCGGAGACCGTGCGCGCCACGATTGAATCCATCGTGGCCCGGCATCGCGACCCGATCGAGAGTGCCGTGCTGGCGGCGCTGGCCGGCATGGCGGAAAACGAGCCGAGCGAGGCTCAATACGAAGCGCTGCTGGACCAGGCGCTGGACTGGATCGAACAACTCCCCTGGACTCCGCCTGAGAAGCGCGAGGTCGAACTGGTCAACCAGGAAAGCCAGTATGCAGCTTGGGTGCTGGTGCATGGCTACAACGTGAACCACTTCACGTCGCTGATCAACAGCCACGGCGTCGAGAGCCTGGACGACATTGAAAAGACCGTGGCCGCGCTGAAGGCGGCCGGCGTGCCGATGAAGGACCAGATCGAAGGCGAGCGCGGCACGAAGCTGCGTCAAACGGCAACGGCCGCGGCGGTGATCGATGTCAACGTGCTCGATGCCGGGCAGGCGACCACCATGCCCTGGACGTACGCCTATTTTGAACTGGCCGAGCGCGGGATTGTGCGCGACCCCGAAACCGGCCAGGAAACCCGCTTTGAAGGGTTCTTGGGACCGCAGGCAACACAACTCTTTGAAATGACACGGCTAGCCAGGTAGGCCAGGTGGCGTGCAGCAGCCATTTGCCCTTTGATTGCGTTCGTGCTCAGCCGTAGGCCGGGTGCTCGGCACCCGGCAAGTATCGGGTTTCTCGTCCGCGTGCGGAACCCGAGCCCCCGGTCTGCGCGAGCTAAAGGCAGCCAGCAACATAAAAGCCGGCGGCGCGGGGATCCGCATTCCGCCGGCTTGATTGGTCTGGGCTGCCAGATGGTGGCCTACAAGCAACCATCTTACAACCGGGTAGCCGTGTGACCGTTCGGCAGCCTGTTACAGAATACCCGGGGCCGACACGTTGATACCCTTGAGGGCCATTTTGAGGGCGTCGACGTTGGGGGCCACTTCAAAGGCCGTTTCGCGGTCGATCAGTTCCTTTTCGATGAGGTCCTTGAGGCTCATCGTGAAGTCTTGCATGCCTTCGGAGGCGCCGATGCGAATGGCGTCGGCCAGCTTGTCGTCCTGTTCTTCCAGGATGAGTTTTCGCACCGTACCGTTGAACAGCATCACTTCCACGGTCGGAACGCGGCTCACGCCCGGCTTGATCGAGGGCAGCAGTTTCTGCGCGACGATCCCACGCATGTTGAAGGCGATGGCGCTGCGGAGGGCCGGGTGCATGTCCTGCGGGAACAAGTCGAGAATACGACCGATGGTCGAGGGTGCGCTGGCGGCGTGGATCGTTCCGTAGACCAGGTGGCCCGTTTCGGCGGCGTGGATGGCCGTCATAAACGTTTCTTCGTCGCGCATTTCGCCCACCAGCATCACGTCGGGGTCTTCGCGCACGGCGTGTTTCATGCCGATGGCAAAGTCCTTAACGTCCAGCCCGATCTCGCGCTGGTTGATGAGGCACTTGTCCTCGGTGAACATGAACTCGATGGGGTCTTCGAGCGTGAGGATATGCTTGCGGTAGTTCTGGTTGATCCAGTTGAGCATCGAGGCGATGGTGGTACTTTTCCCCGAGCCCGTTACGCCCGCCAGCAGGATCAACCCCTGGTCGTACTGGCAGAGTTTCTGCATGACCGGAGGCAGGTTCAGCCCTTCAAAGTTCGGGATGAAGTTGTTCACGCGGCGGGCGACCATGCCCATGTGTCCCATCTGCTGAAGCAGGTTCACGCGGAACCGCCACCGGGTGCCATCGACATCGACGGTGTAAGCGAAGTCGGCGCCGCCCTCGTCCTCGAAAATGCGGCGGTGGCGTTCGCCCATCATCCCCCACAGCATTTCCCGCATCTTCTCACCGCTGATGGGCGGGGTCTTCAGGGGGCGAAGCGAGCCTTTCACGCGAACATAAGGCGGGTGTCCAACTTTCATGTGCAGGTCGCTGCCCTCCAGTTTGACCAGGGCCCTGAAGTATTGATCGACTTCGTTGGGAACCTGACCCTGAGCGGGCGCCGGCGAGGCAGTTGGCTTGGTATCGGTGGCCATGGCTTCTTCCCGGTGTCCTTCCTCGTGATGCAAACCGTTCCAGCCGCAGGGCGCGCCGGACCGGCAGGAGCGAATTGGGGAAATCGAACGAACAGCGCGACTCGGAGGCGCCTCAAGAAATGTTTGCGGGCCCAGCCCGTTGCACCGCCCCCCGCAGGCGTCGGCCCTACTTCCTGGGACCATTCACTTTACCACGATTGTTACCGGTGTGAAGATGCCGGGCAAGCAGCCCCTTCGCAGCCGCATCCCCAGCACTTATAATTGACAGTTTGCCCGCCATCGGGGCTGGCGGGGCCAGCCAACCCGCCCGTGCTTACGCTATTGGGCCGGTCGTGCGGGTGGTTCGCCGCGGTCCCCCCATGGTGTAGTAGAAGCGGTGCAGTAGAAACCGCTGTACTCCCTACTGCCATTGGCTGGGCAGCCAGACAAGAAGCATTGGTCGAGTTGAGTGCCGTCAGCCAGAAGTGAGCGTCAGTATGGTGATGTCAAGTCCGCGAACCATGTTCGAAAAGATCTGGGACTCTCACGTGGTCCACGCCGAACCGGGCCAGCAGACGCTACTCTACATCGACCTGCACCTGGTTCACGAAGTCACCAGCCCCCAGGCGTTTGAAGGGTTGCGACTGGCGGGGCGCCGCGTGCGGCGCCCGGAACTGACCGTGGCCACGCCCGACCACAACGTCCCTACCACCGACCGCAACCTGCCGATTGCCGACGAAATCTCCCGGAAGCAGGTGGACACCCTGCGGGCGAACTGTGCCGAGTTCGGGGTTAAGATTTACGACTTGAACGATCCTCGCCAGGGTATCGTTCACGTGATCGGGCCCGAACAGGGTTTGACGCAGCCCGGCATGACCATCGTTTGCGGCGATAGCCACACGGCCACGCACGGCGCGTTCGGGGCACTGGCTTTTGGGATTGGCACCAGCGAGGTCGAGCACGTGTTGGCCACGCAAACGTTGCCGCAGTTCAAGCCCAAGACGTTTGAACTGCGGGTGGAAGGCAAACTGCCGCACGGAGTCACGGCCAAGGACTTGATTTTGTACCTGATCGGCCAGATCGGTACCGATGGCGGGACGGGCTACTGCATCGAATACACCGGTGAAGCGATCCGCAACCTGAGCATGGAAGAGCGGATGACCGTCTGCAACATGTCGATTGAGGCGGGGGCCCGGGCCGGCATGATCGCCCCCGACGACATCACGTACAACTACCTGCGCGGTCGGGAATTTGGCCCGGCCGATTTTGAATCGGCCGTGCGGCGCTGGCAACAACTGCCAAGCGATCCGGGAGCCAAGTACGACCGCAGCGAAACGTACCGTGCGCTGGACGTTGAGCCGCAAGTGACCTGGGGGACCAATCCGGCCCAGGTGGCGCCCATCACCGGCAAGGTTCCACGCCCGGCCGATTTTACCAACCCCGACGACCAGCGCAGCGCGGCCCGCGCCTTGGAATACATGGGGCTCGAGGGCGGGACGCCCATCACCCAAGTACGCCTGGACCGCGTTTTCATCGGTTCCTGCACCAATAGCCGGATCGAGGACTTGCGGGCGGCGGCCGAGGTGGTTCGCGGCCACCGCGTCCACGACTCCGTACATGCTATGGTTGTTCCAGGCAGTGGGCTGGTGAAGAAACAAGCCGAAGAAGAAGGGCTCGACCGCATCTTTACCGAGGCAGGCTTTGAATGGCGGGAAGCCGGTTGCAGCATGTGCCTGGGCATGAACCCCGATACGCTCTCGCCCGGCGAACGGTGCGCGAGCACCAGCAACCGCAATTTTGAAGGCCGCCAAGGCAAGGGCGGGCGGACCCATCTGGTTTCGCCCGCCATGGCTGCCGCCGCCGCGGTGAAGGGCCACTTTGTCGACATCCGCGAGTGGCAGTACACACAATAGCGACCGGTTCACTGCCTGCGCGGCGGGCGGAATCGTCGCGGAATCTTCCGCCGTTCCTGGAGAAATACCTCATGTGCTGTGCTCGTCCCTGGTCGCTGTTGGTGTTGGTAGTGGCCTTTGGCGCGGTGGCAATTCTAGCCGCTATGGAATCGGGCGCGGTTGCCCCTGCCGCCGAGACAGCGGAAGCGAAAGCTGCCGCCGGTTCTGCCTCGCTTGAAGTGGTGCCGGTCGAGGAGAGCATGCACGAGTTCATGGAGTATGTCTTTGAGCCCGGCTACAAGCGGCTCAAGGTCGAAATGGCCAAGGCAGAGAAGGATCGCGCCGTTTGGAAAGCGATCAAGGGCGATGCCCTAACGCTGGCTGAGGCCAGCAATTTGCTGCTGGTCCGGGTTCCCGACGAAGACGGCGATGCTTGGAAGTCGCTGGCTGTCGCCACCCGCAAGGCTGGCCACTCGTTCTATCAGGCGGCCCGGGCGGCCGATTCCGCAAGCGCCGATCGAGCCTGGCGGCAGATGCTCAACAACTGTAACGCCTGCCACCAGAAATTCGCGGGCGGCGAATATCAACTTGCACCGTAAGCTGCGCTTGGCACCACGCCCTTCGATCACCCTTGGCAGCGAAGGATACCCGACAGGCTGGGCACTCTTGCGCGGTGTTACGCGCGCATCGGGCGGGGCCGGCTGGAACGATTTTTCGTGACATCCCGCGCGTGCTGCGCCGCTAAACCCTGGCAGCGGCAAGGGGGGCCCGCCCCATGGCGTATTGCCTTTAGTACCCCACTTTAGGAAATCCTGGCCTAAACTTCCCATAGTGGCGCCCCCCGTTGGCGCAGTGTTCGGTGGATTTCCGATTGGCGCCTCTCTTTGAAGGGGGCGCACCCTGTGGGGAGATTCTACGATGGCCAATGCGGCAATGATCGTTCCCGAGGACATGGCAGACGTCTTCAACGCGATGTCTCAGGATTGCGGGACCGTGCAGCGTCAATGGATTGGCGACGCTGTCGAGCAATCGCTGCGGCAGCAATCCATCTCGTTTGACCTGCGGGACAAGGTTCGTCGGGCGATCCAGGATGCCGACGCCGAGCAACTGCCCGAATGCTTCAGCCATCCCAAGTTGTGGGTGGCCCTGCGGGCAGCATTTAAGGATCGGGTTGCCGTGAGTAACCGCCCGATGGGACTGCCAGCAACGCTATTGTCGGCTATCAATCACTTGAGTCGGTGAGCGATCGCTTGCCAGCATGCCGTCGCATTTCCGGCATAACCGCTACGGCCTTCCTGGTTTACCGGGCTGCCTGACAAGCTGGGCGAGGTTTGATGCCAGCGTAGTGGTGGTTAATGGCCTGTTGGGGTGGCGCCCGATCAATCCAGGTGTGTGCTACAGCGCCATTTCCCGCAGGCCGCTAGCACAGCTGGCAACACTCCGCGCCTCACCCAACGGCCCTATGCGACGAACCACCCACCCCAGCCTGCGCCGCCGTCGTCTGAAACGCAGTCACGCCTCATCGCGCGGCAACGGCATATCCCGATCGCGGCCAAGGGGCGCCGGACCGGCGATCCTGGCGATCGCCGTGGTCTTTGCCTGGTGTACCGCCTGGCAGCCTGCCGGAGCATCTGAACTGCGGCGGACGGCCATCGTCAAAGCCGTTCAGCAGGCCGCACCTGCGGTCGTTTACATCCGTGGCGAAAAAACGGTCGTTCAGTCTACCGGCTACGATCTGCACGAAACCGCGCGCCGCGTTAACGGGATGGGCACGGGCCTCATCATCGACGAGCGAGGCTATATTCTCACCAATTCGCACGTGGTCGAAGGCGTCGAACGCATCCAGGTCACGCTGCACAATGGCCGCGCCTACACCGCGAAACGCATTGCTGAAGATTCCCAAGACGACCTGGCCATCATCAAGATCGATGCCGAATCCAGGTTGAGCACCATTCGCGTTGGTACCTCGCGCGACTTGCTGCTCGGCGAACCGGTGATCGCGATGGGCAACCCCTATGGATACGAACAGACCATTACCCGCGGCGTCATCAGCGCCTTGCACCGCGACGTGCAAATCACGGATACTCAGGTCTACAAGGATCTGATCCAGACCGATGCCAGCATTAACCCTGGCAACTCCGGCGGGCCGCTGCTCAATATTGACGGCGAGTTGATTGGCGTTACCGTGGCGGTACGGGCAGGCGCACAGGGCATTGGTTTTGCCATTCCCGTGGATAAAGCCATGGCGGTGGCCGCCAGGCTCGTGAGCGATCACGTGAGCCGCGAGGTGTTTCATGGCCTGACGGTGGCCGATCTCGAAAGCGGCACCGGTGCATTCGTCCAGCGCGTGGTACCGGAAAGCCCGCTGGCAGACCAGATTCAGGCTGGCGACCGCATTATTGACGTGAACGGCCGCCGCGTGGATCGCTCGCTGGACTTTGGCTGCGTGTTGCTGGAGCGTCGGCCGGGCGATGAACTCACGATTACGGTGGCACGCAATGGCGGAGGAACCGAGCGGATTCGGTTGCCGCTACAGGAAGCGATGCAGCCTGTGGCACTGGTCGATGATCTCACCTGGACCCGGCTGGGCCTGCGGCTTGAAGCGATCCCGGCCGATTCCTTCCGCAGTCTTACGACCCGCTACCGTGGCGGTCTGAAGGTGACCGACGTTCGGCCCGCCAGCCCCGCTGCGCGGCAAGGCATCCGGCGTGGCGACATCCTGCTCGGCATGCACGTTTGGGAAACGATCAGCCAGGAGAACGTGGCCTATATTCTCAATCGGCCGGACTTCAACATGCTCTCACCGTTAAAATTCTATATCCTCCGGGGCGGCGAGACGCTGTACGGCCACCTGCCCGTCACGGCAAGCCAGCCGTAGAGCCGGTACCACCGGCCGCATTCGACCGACGCATGCGCCAAAGCTCGGGGGATACGACGGTTTCCTCCATGCACATAGGACGTCCGCCAATAGCCGGACCAACACAGCCATGCGCATTGGCGTTTTTGCGGACAGCCACGATCACGTCGATAACGTCCGCCACGCGGTGGACGAGTTCAACCGTCGCCAATGCGAATTGGTGATCTTTGCCGGCGATCTGGTTTCCACGTTGGTGGTGCCGGCGCTCCGCTCTTTGAAGTGCCGCATCGTTGCTTGTTTCGGCGACAACGAGGGCAATAAGGTCGGGCTAAGAAGTGGTTTTCGCATCCTGGGAACGCTCGCCGATCCGCCGTTTGGCTTTCGTGCGGCGGACGGGACGCGGATTGTGATCACCCACCAGTTCCAATTGCTAAAGAACGATTTCGCGGGGTGCGATCTGGTGGTGTACGCCCACACCCATCGGCCGAACATTTCGCAGGTGGAAGGCGGACCGCTGCTGGTGAATCCCGGCGAAACCAGCGGCTGGACCTATCGGCAGCCGTCGATTGCCGTGGTGGAAACATCGCCGTTGAGCGCCCAGATCGTGCGTCTGCCGGACATGCCAGCGGCCGTGCCAAGGCAGATCAACCAATCGAGCCGGTATCGCTAGTCGGCGGAGGTGCCGGCCGTAAGCTGTGGCTGCACCACCTCCAGCGGACGCGATCCCATGCTGGCCTCGCGGTGCCCTTGCAGGTAGCCCACCACGTGGCACTTACCCAGGAAGGCGGCTGGCAGCGGCACTGTTACGCGGAATCGGCCGTCGCGGCACTCGGTTTCCACGGCGACCAACCGCCGGTCGTTCGCTTTCTGGTAAATGGCCTGGTAGTTGGCGCGTTGCGTTTCGCTGCCGGTGGGCGGCTCTTTGGGTGGCGGCGTGAAGGTCAGTTTGTCGCGCGGCACCACCACCTCAATCGTACAGGGGCCGTCGATGGCGCACGTGCCGGTGATCTCGATTTCCCTGCCTTGAACGATGCGATCAGGAAATTCCAGTTCCATTTGCTGAGGCCGGGGGACGCGCAGCAGAGGGTCGCCCAGCAGGTTGAACAGTTCCAGGTGTTCGCGGCGTTCGGCATCGAGGTCGCTGTGAATCCCCAGCGTCGAAGCCAGCGTGTCGAGCAGTATGGCCGTGGGACCGTCGCGGCGGCCCAAGACCATGTTTCGCTTGGCGTGCAGCATGATCTCGCCGATGGTGGCCCGGCGGTTTTCAAAGCACTCTTTGAGCAGTTCCCGGCCCAGCACCGTCATCGCGTATGGCATCGTGGTTCGCGAACCGCTGAAGACACTGACCGGGCCGCCGGGGCTGTGCAGCAGTTCTTCGGCCAGGCAGTCTTCTTCGCGGTCGAAGGCACCCGTATAGCATGCCAGGAACAAGGCTATTGGCGCACCCTGCTGGCAAGCCAGGCGGGTCACGTCATCGCAGTGCAGGATCGCCCGATAACCCTGGTTGGGCAGCCGAATCCAATCGAGCCCCCGGGGATGCCCATGACCGATGTACACCCAGAACAGCCCGCCCTCGTTGAGCCGATTCAGAGCGGTGGCCGGGAACAGTTCCAGGGGAGGGCAATAAGGACTGGCCCAACTGGCATACGTCATCGACGTGACATACTCGGTTGGCACGCCCTCGCTGATGAAGCGCTGAGCACACATCTCGAGCACTTTATCCGCCAGTTGCCCAAATCCGCCTAACCCGGCTACAAAATGGATGCGGCGCCGCGCCGGGCCGCTAAACGCTTCGACTTCGTGCGCCGCAATCTTGCGGACCACCACGGACAACTGCTCGGGCGTATCGACAGGGAACCGCCCCACGGCCAGTTCCGGCACGCCGTCGCCATCGAGGTCGCCATAGCGGTTGTCGCCCGCAATATCGCGGTCTTCTCCAATGGTGCGAATGATCTTGGCCGGAGTATGAAAGGTGGGAACACACCGGGCCGCCAGTGCCGGGACGTGGCCCAAGCCGGGCTCGGCGTCGCCCACCAAAAGCACAAACCGCAGGTGAGGGTAGGTCTTGGCGGCCTCGCGGATACGTGATCGAATTTCCTCAGCGGTGCCGTCGGCCGCCACGAATACCAGCCCATGGCCTTGTTCGGCCCGGAGTCGCACCCAGGGCTGGAGCGCTTCGCGAAAGACGGGTGGACACACCACGGCGGTATCGACGGTCGCCGCCGCGGCCGTTGTGCTCGGTTGGTTGGCATCGGGCGCGCCCGATACCGCGGGGCCGAGCAACATCAGCACCAGTGCCCAGGCAGCGGCAGCGATCAGCAGAGCCGACTTGTGAGCGCGGCGGATATCCAAGCAGAAATCGGGGAAGCGGCCTGCCATGACAGCGTCGGTCTCCGCACGATGGAAGGAATCTGCATACGCGATTGAGGGACGGCTGAAAACCGGTTGCCAGCCGCCGCGCTGCAAAAGCACGCATGGCTGGTAAGCGGATACCGAGTTCGGGCGGTGCGGTTGATGACGTTGGATAGCGGCCGCTCGCAAGCCCCCTCCCGTTGGGGCCGAATGCCGAGCAAGCGTCCACGGCAGCGACTGGCCCGCCCGCGCCGCCGGGACGCAGCTTGCCCGGTCGTCTCCTCATCATATCGGATCGGTGCCCCGGGGGCGAAGCTGCTATGCCCCGGCAAACGCGACCCGCCCGGCCTCATCGGCCGGGACCGTGCCGACAGGTCACGTGGTGACGCCGCCGGCTAGCGTTGCCTGCAAGCGTTCGCTAACCCACCATCCGACTGATCCAGCCCCAGATCAACCAAACGGTGAAAAACCCGAAGAACAATACCGACCAACCCAAAATGGCACAACGCCAGAGACTCATCCGCACGCCCGGCGGCAAGGCCCTCCGGTTCAAGTACAACAGGGTTCCGCTGTACAGAAACATCACCACACCGTTGAGCGATGCGGTCACTTCAAACATGGCCAGCGTCCCTGGAGCCAGGGCCAGGATCACCACCCCCAGGAGGATCGTCCCCCACAGGAACAGGTAATACAGCCGGCTTTCGGTCCAGCGGTCGTTATTGCGCAGCCAGTTGACCTTGACGATATCGGTGGAAATTCGCGAACAGGCATCCAGTACGCCGAACTCCGTAGTCAGCAGGATAGCGGTCCCCATCACCAGAAACATGATCCGGGCAAAACCTCCAATGGACGGCAATCGCGCGGCGATGCCGTCGGCCTCCTCGGCAATGAACGAAAGATCGCTCCGGCCGCCGCTTTGAATATCATCCGCCAACGCGCCATCGGGCGTGTAAAACACGCTGTAGCAGATCAGCGTCAGCGCTACCAGGCACAGCAGGCACGTCAGGAAGAACGAAACAAAATGCTCCATGCTGGCCGCGCGCCACCACTTCCGCCAGCGCTCCCGGTTGAGTTCGGTATCGCGGAAGTGGTATCCCACCTCCACCACGGCTTCTTCCTGCCCGGTGATGGGGCTGGTGATGCGGCCGATGTAGGCCCCCATGCCGTAGCCTTTGTCTTTGATGTAGTTGCTTTGGCCCAGGTTCAAGGTGCCGCCCGCACCTGCGAAAGCCAACGCTCCTAACAGCATGGCGGTCGATAGAGCCTGGGTATCGGGCAGTTGGCCCACGGTCACTGCGCCTTTCAGCAGCGCCACCACGGCATCGCCGCGCACCAACATTGCCGCCAACACGACCACCATCACCAGGATCGCTGTCACCAAGAACCCTTGCACGCGCTCGACGGTTTCGTACACCACCGGGCCGGCCGTCAGGATGGCCCCGCAAATCAGCAACCCAGCGATAGCCAGCGGAAAGACGTAAGGACTGGTGATGCCGCCATCGGGCGTGGCCTCAGCACCAAAAATGAGCCAACTGGACAGGTCGGCCGCCCCCTTGGCCCAGGCCGGGATCATCCAGGGCACCACGTTCATCAACAAGAACACCCAGGCCCAGTGTTTGCTGAGCCGGCAAAAGCCGGTGATGGCGCTTTCGCCGGTGGCCAGCGTCCAGCGCGTGATTTCCATGTTGAGGAAATACTGCGTGGCCACGCCCAAAATGCAGGCCCAAAAGAACACAAACTTGGAGTGGTAAACGATATTGGGCCACAGCACGAACTCGCCGCTGCCCAATGCCAGTCCCGCCAGGATGATGCTCGGGCCCAGCATGCGCCGCAGGGGTACGACCTCGGGCAGGTCGCGATACCGCAGCGGTGGCAACTTGCCGCGCGGAATGACATGCTCGGGCACCACCTCGTCGTCGCCGGCCGATGCCACCGGGGCCGTCGGTTTACTTGCCATGGATCGAGCGCAAAAAGTAAGCGTGCGGCGAATCAATCAAAGGCCGTTCGCAGAATTTCGCCGTGGAGCAATCATGCCATGAACCCGCGGCGCGGCTCAAGGCTTTTTGTCGCTCCTGCTCGACATCGACTTCGCGGACGCAGAGGGAAGGTTCAAGCTGCTCGGCGCGGTTCACGGCCGTTTGTGGCCCCTGCCCGACGGAATACGGTTCCCTCCCAATCCGGCCCACCAAGCCCATGGCCGATCCGCTGCTACGGATTGGGCGACCGATCACGATGCTGCGACCATTGGGCCGGCCCCTCTCGCGGATGGCAGGCCATCCGGGCGGCAACCGCAGGGGGGCGCATCACAGCGTTTTCAGGTACTCGAGGACGGCCTTCTTTTCTTCCTCGCTGAGTGATTCAGGGAAGGTGTGGCCTGCGGCACTCTTGCCGAAGCGGCGTGTGTCGAAGTACCAACGTTTTTCGGCCTTGGTTTCGGCGTCCTGGGGCACCTCGCCGAACGTCTCGATTTCCAGGCCGACCTTTTCGGGATCGTAGCCATCGATGCTTCGCCGCCACACGGTAGGGCGTTCATCGGCATGGAGTACGTGCCACAACGTAGGCACTGAACCGTTATGGAAGTACGGGGCGGACGCCCAAATGCCATCCAAGGGTGGGGCCACGTAACCGCCTGGATCGAGCGTGACCTGCTTCTCCCCGTAGTTTGAGAACCAGTTGGCCTGATAGCGGGCGCGATGCTGGGGCGTCAGCGCTTGCAGGCGGACCGGATCGGTACCGACTTCGTCGATGGGCACGATCCGGTTGGGATAGGTCCATGATTGCCCGTAGGTGCCGTGGCATTCGGCGCAGTTGCGGTTGAACACCTGCTCGCCGCGCGCGGCCAGCGCTTCGTCGATGGGGAACGGATAACGGGGCGGTTCGAGCGACAGGATCCAGTCGTAGATTTTCCGGTAATCGCTTTCCCAATCGCGGATTCGCTTGCCGCTGTTCTCTGGCGTCATCAAGAACTGCATCAAGGCCCGATGATCGCGCTCCGCGAACCCGTCGGCGTACAGCACCTTCTTCTTTTTCATCAGCCACCAGGCCGGAGCGTCCATGTCGTGGTGGACCATCTCGGGCAGCCCGCGGTCGTAGACCAGTTCCAGGTCGTCATCGCGGGTGGCCTCCAGCAAGACTCCGAACATGACCGCGTTGGTGGTGCCCACGTTGTCGCCTTGGGGAAAGACACCAGCCGCCACGTCGCGGAGCGAGAACCGGCCTTGTTTCCGCCGGGCAGCCTTCACGTCCTCAGATAGGGTCTGCATGGCGAACAACGTGTTGGGGGCGCCGGGAATGACCTTGCCGGCCACTTTGCCACCGTGACAACTGAAGCAGTTGATCGACCAGCCCCCATTGCCGTCGTCGGTATATTGCAAAGGAATGGGGCCTTCGCGGCCTGGCGCCGGCGTCAGCCCGTAGCGGTCGAACGCCATTTGCCGGCGTACTTCGAGGTTCGCGTTCGCGGCCTGTTCTGCCAGCGGTTTCTCCCAAACCTGGTGAAGTTGATCGAATAACTCCTGGTTGAAGGCGGCCTTGACGTACGGCTTGTTCAGCAAGAGGCGATAGCCTTCGTGGTCGATGGTCGTGGAGACGCCGTCATCGCCGGGGGGCTCCGATACCTCGGCCCCTGCGGCCGTTCCATCGCACCCGAAGGAAATGGCGAAGCAGCATGCCAAGACCATCATCGCGGCAGGGAAGGGGCTTAGCTGCGCGGAAGAACGACCCATGAACTCCACCTTTGAGGAATGCACCCCTCGCACTTGGAACATCGTCTCTCCAGGGCAGACCGCAAACGGAGTTGCTCGGGCAACCGCCGGGCGTGCGAATTTCTGCAGGTGATACCACCATACCAACCAAGGTGGCCACGGTGAAAGGTGGACAGGCTCCCCCGCCCCCCGGGGTGGTGTCGCATGCGAAAGAGGGCGGGGCCTGCTCCCTCCCCTCATGTGGGTGGGGGTGGGCGCGGCATGGCAGGCATGGCGACTTAGCCATCCGCCACCACTTCCGGCGTGCTGGGGATGATTTCTGGCGGGGGTTCGGAGAGCGCGCGCTCGAGCGAGTTGAGTTGCTCGTCGATGGCAGCATGTTCAACATCGCTCAGCGAATGACAGCCGAAGCGCACCCGGTAGAACAACTCGGTCAACCGCCGGGGAACCGACGCGAGGGCGGCCGTTCCCGGACGCTCGGCCAGGTCGGCGCCCACGGAAACGGCGAATTCCCGCTGGGTTTGGGTGCGGCGGCGCTGGAATTGGGCATCGGCGAGAATCTGCTCCAGGCGCCGATAGAAGTAGATTTCCGAAAGGTTGGCAGCGGCCGATGATTCTGGGGTTCGGGTACGTTTGCGGCGCAGCCATCTGCGCAGCCAACGATAAGCAAACAGCAGCAGCAGTTGAGCCCCGAAGGCCACCACGCCCGCCTGCCAACTGATCCAGCGATAACCTGCATCGCCACCGCTGAACAGGGCTTTGACATCCCTCCACCAGGCGGCCCAAGCATTGCCGTCGAACAGTTCAGCAAACGGTGTGTAAATGCGCTCTGTTTGCGTTTGCGGGTTCATGCCCAACACATACTGCGACCACAGCACTTCGGCCATGTCGCCGATATGTTGCACCTGCGACCAGGTTGTGGCTGTCAGGTCCGCACGGCCGGGGGTGGCATCCAATCGCAGCCATGCATGCCGCAGACCATAGTTCTCCACCCAACGATTGTTCCGCAGGCGGCCCCGCAGGCCCTGTCCCCGCTGCATGCGGCGGGAGTAAGAGGTGGCCCACGCGCGATCGGGGCGTGGCTGAAACTCCGGCGGCACATACTCCGGCGGAATCAAGGCTTCCACCCAGGCGTGCGCGTGCCATTGCCGGACAAGGCAACTGCCGGTCTCGAAGTCCCATTCACCGCCCTTGTAACCGGTGACAACCCGGGCCGGGATATCCTGGCTGCGGAGCATCAACGCCAGCACGGTGGCAAAGTACTCGCAGTGGCCGCTCTTGCTGTTCAGCACGAAGTCTTCAGCCGGATCGAGGTCAGTTTGCCTCCGCCGGCGCGATAACGAGTAAGAGTAGATCCCCGAATCGCGCAAATGCGATTCCAAGGCCTTGGCCTTGGCCACTGGATCATTGCGCTGGCTTTCCGGCAGGCTGGCGACGACTTCGGCCGCAACCGCTTTCAGGCCCCTGAGCGGGTCTTCGCCCACCCCGGTCGGCAACGATAGCAGGTCGCGCATCTCCTGCACGGAAATATCCGTGAGGATGGTCCACCGGAACGGCAGTTGTCTGCCGCTCTTGAAGCCCGTGGTGACGTGCTGATAGGTCACGGTCTCGGTGCGGAAAACCTCGTGGCAGATCAGCCGCTCTTCGAGCGGGTCGAAATAAACGTGCGTTTCACTCTCCAGCCCAAAGAACGGGTAGATGGCGAACAGTACGTCGGAGATTTTGCGTGAGGGACCGTGTGACGGCAGCGGCTGAATCTCAATTTCGACCGCCACCAGGTCATTGGTCGACGAAACTTGGGCCGCTTCAAACGGCGAAAGCGGATCGGCGTGTACCAGCTTGGCCAGGTGATCGTTCGTCGAGTACCACTCGCCGTTGCGGTAGATCAACCGCCGCGAACTGCCGCGGAAATAAATGTTCTCACGATCCAGGATGGCATAATGCTGGTCGGTCCGCATGTCGCGGAACCGGGCCACCAGGACTTCCTCCGGGTCTTGCAGCACTTGGGTGAACTCGCCGCCCACCAGCGAAACATCCTCGGTAAACCCCACCGTCGCTTGAAGGCCGGAACCGGCGCCCCACGAACCGCGGGAGGACGTCGTCCGCGGAATGACGACAAACACCAGCGGAGCGACGAGCAGAGTGATCAGGCCAGTGCGCATGGTCGGCCCCCAAAGTCCCCGCAGGCGCGGTGCGTGGCGCCGTTTCTGTCGGCCTTTCAGCACCAGTGGGCGGTATAGCAGCGGCCAGCGCGCATGGTCCGGTTCGGCGGCTACCCTGCGGAGCCATTGGCTGCCGGCCTGTTCGTATTCCTCGCGATACACCAGGAACATCGACAGCGAGTAGACGGCCACGAACATGTAGAGCACCATCAACACGCCGAACAGCGGGCTTAAGCTGATGACCGCCGACACCGCCACCTGCAGGAAGCTCAGCAGCACGATCATGCCGTAAATGCGCGGAGACTTCTGCCGGAGGAACAATACGGCCTGGAGATAGACCAGCAGATTGGAGAGGGCCAGGAACAGCGCCTGTTTGTCGTCCAGGTTGCGATAGACATCGCGCAGGGCAAAGAGCGTTACCGTGAGGCCGGCCAGGTTCGCCGCACCACTTCCCAGCAAGAGCCAACCTTTGAAGTCGGTCAGAATGAAGCCGATGGCAGCGGCCGCGACCGTCAGCATCGGAAGCTGAAAGTCTTCCTTTTCCCAGCCCAGGATCAATGAGCCGCATGTCGCCAGGACGGCGATGGCAATCTGCAAGCGTCGTTCGAGCCTCATCCGGTTTCTCCTGCCTCACCCCGCTGCTGGGGCGCCGGCACTGCACCGATCATGGAGCCTGCGGTCGATCATTTTGGGTTGTGCGCCACGCTGGATCGTAGGCAAGTCGCCGTTGCCTAGCGCCCTGGCTGCGCGCGTGGAAACATGGTTCCGGCCAAGGGCCTTGGGCAATCCACTGCGTACGGATTTGCGGGTGAAACCGCACGCAGCAGGAATTTCATCAATCGAGAAGTATTGGCTGATTTCTTGGGGGGAATGTTTTGAAGCCCCCAGCGGGGGCCGCTTGGGGCGCATTACCTGGCAATTATAACGCCTGGTAATACCTCAATATATCAGAACTGCTGGCGTCAATCAGCAATACCTTGCCGAAGAGGCCTTGCTTGCGGGAGTCTTGCCGCATTTCATCCACCAGGCTCTCGTCCGTCAAATCGACGTTGCGCGTGCTGACCAGCACGATATCGCAATGAGGCGGTAACTGATCGAAAGCTTCCGTCAGCAGTTTGCCCAGGTGGTTGGAGTTTCCGGCCGAAACGGCGGCCAGGTGTTCCATGGCTTCGGTGAAGAGACCGCGCGAGGCCGGGCCGCGCGTGATATCGACCGTGGCGCCGGCCGTGCCAAGCAGCAGTTGGCTCTGGCCCCGATGGCACATGTCCGACACCACCGTGGCGGCGAAGCTTACCGCGAGTTCGACACTCTCCAGGTCGCTGCTGCTGTAGGACTCGGGCACCCACAAATCGAGCAGCAGCGCCAAATCGTGGTGTCGCTGCCGCTCGAATTGCCGCACCATCGGCATGCCTCGCCGCGCCGTGGTGCGCCAGTGGATCCAGCGTTGGCTGTCGCCGTGGCGGTAATCGCGCAGCGCGTGGAAGTCGCCTTCCATCAGGCCTTGCTGTCGCTTCACCGGGCGGCTGCCGTGGTATGTGGACTGCAAACGCTCCTTCCAGGCGGGCGTCAACTGGCCAGTGCGGGGAAAAACGATGATCTCGTCCTTCAACATATGCACCACCGTCCGCCGCACCAGCCCTAACGGGAAACGCGTGGTCACCTTGAGCGGCCCCAACTCGTAGCGTCCGCGGGCAGGCACGATTCCCTCGTAGGCTTCAGTCAGCGTTTCGTCCGGACTGATCCGACTGAACAACACGCCGGGCCGCAATGCGACCCCGTTGAACGAAAGCGAGGTGAGTTTGTCATCGACCCGAACCGCCCAACTCGTTCGCTTGCCTTCGTTGGTGGCCTTGATATCGACCACCAGCTTTTCGCCGGCCACGATCGAACTGGGGGCTGAACGGCTGACCCGGATCTTGCGGAGCGAATGGGCCACGATCCGCCAGTTGACGTACATTGGGCCGATCATCAGGCCAAAGAGCAGGATGAGCAGGTTCATCTGCCGCAGCAGCGCTCCGGCCAGGATGAACCCCATGATGCCCAGGAAATACCAGCCCTCCAGGGTGATGGTCGTATGGTACTGACGGCGCGGCTTTCGTTTCATGTCCGTCGCGCTACCTTCAATCGGAAGATGGCGGGGGGAGTCGGAACGGGGGGGGGTGGCCCTCAGCGTCCCTGCGGGGGGATTCATCCGACGACCGCTGTATTCATTATGGCAGCACGGTCCAGTTGCTGCGATGCCCTAGCTGCCCGCTTTGCCGAGGTGTGACTTGCCGTCTGTTCTGCCAGTTTTTGCCAGTTTGGATTCTGCTGTCTGAGGTGCAGGTTCCACCGCGCGGCGGGCTTGCCGGGGGCGGTGGAGGCGTTTGCGGATGCGGCGACTGGCAATTGCTCCCCAGGTTGCGTAGGTTATGGGCGTTCGCACGGGCGAACCCACCGATAGAGCCAGCGCCCCAACAGGTTGCTGGAGTCACGGGGCGTTTGCCGAGCGGGCGTGTCATACCATCGATCGAAGGTCGGCCCAATGCGGCTGGCTGGTGATGTCAACACACACGTAAAGGATTGCCGCTATGAAGAGGATTGCCGGCGTATTGGCTGCCATCGCGGTATCGTTCGCGCCTGCCGCTGCCCAGGAAAAGTCGTTCGTCAAGCCCGGTGCCAAGGCGGAGAAACTGGCAGGTGATTTTGCCTTTACCGAAGGCCCCGCCGTCGATGCCAAGGGCAACATCTACTTTTCAGATATCCCTAACGACCGCATCCACCTGTGGACGACCGACGGTAAGCTCTCCACGTTCCGCGAAGACAGCGGCGGGGCCAACGGTCTATTCTTCGACCGCGACAGCAACCTGCTGGCGTGCGAAGGCAAGGCTCGCCGAGTCACCGCGATCAGCCCTGATGGCAAGGTCACCGTACTGGCCGACAAGTACAACGGCAAGAAACTCAATAGCCCCAACGACCTTTGGGTCGATCCGCAGGGCGGCGTGTACTTTACCGATCCGCGGTACGGCAACATGGATGGCTTGGAACAAGACGGGTTCCACGTCTACTACATTTCGCCCGACCGCAAGACGGTAACCCGCGTCATCAGCGACCTGGTCAAGCCCAACGGTGTACTGGGCACGCCCGATGGCAAGTTGCTGTACGTGGCCGATCCGGGCGATCAAAAGACGTACGTTTACCAGATTCAGGGGCCCGGCAAGCTCAGCCAAAAGAAGCTGTTTTGCAGCCAAGGCTCCGATGGTTTGACCCTCGATGAGCACGGCAACGTGTACCTCACCTCCGCCGGCATCAACATCTACAGCCCGGAAGGCAAGCTCATCGAAACGATTGAGGTGCCGGAGCGCCCGGCCAACATGTGCTTTGGGGGCAAGGACAATAAGACACTGTTCATCACCGCCCGGACTTCGTTCTACTCGATCCCGATGCAAGTCTCCGGCGTGAAGCAGACGGTGCAGTTGCAGGGCGACAAACAGTAACCGGCGCCCGAGGAAAAGCCGATGCGTGATGGACCACCTCCCGGCGGTGCCGTGGCTGCGACGGATGTTGCGGCGCCGCGCAGAAAGCCTTACTTGGCTTCCCGCTGGTCCTCCGGCCCGTACCGCCCGCGGTATTGTTCCACCGGGTACTTGATGGCGTTCTTCACCATCTTTTTGCGGACCGTCGTGGAGATGTCGATACCCAGCTCATTGGCCAGTGCCAGGGTGTAGCCGAACACGTCGGCGATTTCCTCGCTGACGGCGGCCAGTTTGTCGGGCTGGTTAGCAAGCTCGCGCGATTCTTCGATGGTGAGCCATTGGAAGTGTTCCATGAGTTCGGCCACTTCCACCATCAGGGCCATGCAGATGTTCTTGGGAGCATGGAAACTTTGCCAGTCGCGCTCATCGACGAACCGCCGCATATTTTCCCGCAATTCGGCGACGGTCGTTTCGGCGTCAGTGCGATCCATGTTGCTTGACCATGGGTGAAGCCAGGGCATCAAATCCCGGCAGAAACTGCTGCCGAGGAGGTGTCTGACGCTCACGATACTGCCGGCGGTAGCAATCCGCCAGCCGGGTCATGACTTCCAGCCCCAGCAAATCGGCCCGGTTGAACACGTGTCGGCTGCTGCGATTGCCCAATCCTGCCAAGGTATCTTCCAGCACATACAGGTGCAGTTGCAGGAGTTGGCGACCGGAGATTCCGGCCCTGGCCAGCAACTCGGCCAGGTGGCACACTTCGCGCCGCAGGTGTCCCGAACCCATGATGACATAGGCCCGCAGTAGTTGTTGGTAATGGCTGATGAGCTCGTCGGGCAGGGGGTGTTCGTCGCCGGCGTTGAACAATGCGCCGTCGTCGCCCACGGCCAACTCGGCCAGTTCCCCCAGTAGCCGGCGGGCTTCGGAGTGTTCTGCGGCCAACCGCGATTCTTCCGCCTGGGAGAGCCGCCGCACTTGCCGCATTAGGTGTTGGCGCTCGGCGGCCCTGGCGACGACCCAGATCAGGTGCGCCAGCGTGGCCGTTTGTTCGCACACGTACGCATCGCCGCCGGCCTGGTAACAGGCGACGGCCATATCTGCCTCGTTCCCGTGGCCAATTACAATCACGGCTTCTTCGGCGCCGCCGGCACGCATGGCCTGCGTGAAGGCCACGGCATCCAGGCCGTCGGGTTCGTGCGGCAGAATGACGGCGTCGAAGATTTCGTCGCGCAGCCGGGCCATTCCGGCGGCCACGCCCTGCACTTCGATCAGCGTGATTTCCAGTTCCTCAATACCCACCAAACCATCCAGCAGCATGCCGCCCAGTCGCCGATGCGTGGCGACGTACAGAATCCGTAGCCGTTTGGGGACAGGGTGGGGATGCTGCGAATCGGCCGTTTCCGCCGCTGAATTCCGAGGATGCGTGAGATGCAAAGCTGAGGGCATGTCGAACCGTTCGCCAGGAGAATCGACCCGCCAAGAAAGGATGCGAAGCGGGTGGGACTCTACCCAAGGCTTCGCGGCACGGCAAGGTAAAGTAGGGAAGCCGGCCGTAAAGGAAACACTGCTGCGTTGCTGAGCGACGCTTCGACCCGCTCGGGGACACAGCTTGCATGGGGGCAGCGCTGTCTCGGCAGTACCCGCCGCTGGCAACAGTCAGGAGGTAGACTGCTAGCCCCGTTGCCATCCGCGCCGTTCTTTCTTGGCGAGTAGGGCTTGCGAATGCGCAGCGACCTGCTTCCATAGGGCCTTCCAGTCGCTGCCATCTTCCAGCGTGGCCACGTAAGCCTGCAAGAATCGCACGCAATGGCTGCGGCGGATGCGAGGGTGCAGCACAAGCGACGCTGCAAGACGGGCCAGGTTGCGTGCCCGCTCCCGGTTGCGAAGCCACACGCGGACGCGGAGGCCGTCGAGGTCGATGATGGCCGTCTCCACCTGATCGCCGCGCTGCACCGCCAGCAGGTTGCCCCATTTCAGGTCGCGGTGGGCGATCCGCCAGCGGTGCAAGTTGCCAATCAACTGCCCCAGGCTGGCCGCCGTCGATCGGGCAAGCCGCTCGCCTTCGGCCCGAGGCAAGTCCGCCAGTCGCCAGGCAAACAGGTGCAGGTTCTCGGCCCCATCGATCCATTGGGTTGCCAGGTAGCTGTCGCGGCCTGGCGGGTCGATCACGCAAAGCGGTCGGGCCGTGGCGACCGCCCGCTGCCAAAGCGCTTGGCCGCGATACCAACTGGCCAAGGCTCGGGACCGACGCAGCGGTGCCAGCCACCGCTTCCATCCACCAACCAGGCGGCACCGCTTCCAGGCGATCTTGGTCGGTACGCCGTCCACGATCAACTCCGCCTGGACCAACACGCTGGTGTGCGACAGTTTCAACGGATGGTGGTGAAACTGGGCCAGGATGGCCTCGGGATTGGCGGCGAGCTCGCCCAGTGTCTCAGGGCTGATGGAGCGAATGGCGTGAACCCGGGTTCGCCCCCACCGAAAACTCTGAAAGTCGCGGTTGTTGCGCAGCGCTCGCCGATCGCGACCGCGCATGTTTCGGCAGGCGAATGCCCTGGCCACGGCGGCCACTTCGGCGGCGGCGCGGCGAGGGCAGGCCAGTTGCAGGTCGGTTCGATGCGTCAGGTAGGCGCGCCAGAATCGCCAGCGGTCCGTGCGGCTGGTGACGGCGATCATGCCGGCTTGCAGCATCACGAGGTTATTTCGAGTCTGCCGCCACGAAAGCGGCCGCGTGAAGCGGACTCCCGGCAGGTCGATCAGGTGCAATCGCGGCCAAGGCAACACTCGGTCGCCAGTACGGTCGGCCGCTTCATGAAGGGAGTCTGGAGTTGAGCCGTCCGGGCCGGTGGGCGGTTCCCAGGTCACCAGCAGGTTGCCGGCATGCAAGTCGTCCTGCACCACTCCGTGCGAGTGCAGCTTGGCACAGAAGGCGGCCAGGGCACGTGTCAGCCGGTGTCGCAGCACGGTTCTTGAGCGAGGGCTATAGTGGCTCAGATACTCCACCACGCACGTATCCAGCGGGATCGCGCCCGGCAGGGCCTCGGTCACAAAGAAGTTGTCGAGCACCAAGCCGTGGCGGCGTTGTTCGCCGTATCCGATCGCATGGGCGGTCGGCACGCGGCGGCGAGAAACCTCGCGCATCTTGCGAAATTCGCGCCGCGCGGCACTGGCCCTGACGAGCGTTCGGCCGGCCCGGCCCACGGACGTGCAACGATAGTGCTTGACGTAAACGCTTTGGTCGCCCAGGTCCACACGGTATACAGTTCGATGTTCACCGGTCTTGACGATGCTGGCCTGGCCGTTTTCAAGCCATTGCTTGAGCGGCAATCCGCCCTGGTTCAGCAGACGCGATTCCCAACCTGGTGACAGATGCCAGTCGATTGGGCCAGATTGCTGAACGCCGCCGCTCACACGTTTTCCTTATGCTCTGCCCGCCGCTGCGCTGGGGGGCCGCTTTTTTGCCCTGCTCGTGGAGCGGCAAGGCTAGCAATCGACCCGCGGAGCGACAAGACCAAGTAGCAAACAGGCCTTGCTGTGCCGGCAGTGCCAGCGGCCAGAAGCATTTGCCTGGCTGGACCGCGGTGCGCAGCAGGTCATTCCCGGCTAGCTGCCGCAAGTACGTCGACCAGTCTGGCGATCATTTCAGGGCTGTGTGCCGCGGTCAGGCAGATGCGCAGGCAGGCTTCGCCCGGGCGAACCGATGGCGGGCGAATGGCCGGAATCCACAGTCCTTGTTCCCGGAGTGCTGCCGAAAGGTCCAGTGCTTTCTGGCTGTCGCCCACCACCAGCGGCACAATCTGGCTGGCGGATTGTCCCAGATTCCAACCTTGGCGGCGCAAGCGGTCGGCCAACTTCGCGGCCGCAGCCAGCAGTTGTTCACGGCGCTGCGGTTCCTCCCGCACAATCTGCAATGCCGCCAGGGCCGCCGCGGCGTTGGATGGTGGGGCCGCCGTGGAAAAGATATATGGCCTCGCGCGGTTGATCAGCCATTGGATCAAGGCATCGGGGCCGGCGACAAAGCCGCCACTGCATCCCAGGGCCTTGCTGAGCGTGCCCACGCGGATACTCACGGCCTGCTCCACGCCGGCCGCTTCGCACAACCCACGACCCGAGGCGCCGAATACGCCGGTCGCATGTGCTTCGTCGACCATCAGCATGGCGTGATGCTTCTCGGCTAGCTCTGCAAGCTGCGCTAGCGGCGCCATGTCGCCATGCATGCTGAACAGCGTATCAGTGACGATCAACCGCCGCCGCGCGTCACCGGCCGCTGCCAGTTGCGAGCGCAGTGCTGCCATGTCGCCGTGGGGATAGATATGCACGTCGGCCCGGGAAAGCCGGCAGCCATCGACAATGCTGGCATGGTTCAGTTCGTCGCTGAAGACGGCATCGCCGCGGCCCACCAGCGAACAGATTGTGCCGACATTCGCCGCATAGCCCGAGGCGAACACGAGCGCGGCCTCAGTGCCTTCAAAGGCTGCCAGCTCCCGTTCCAGGTCGGCCTGCCACGAGGTATAGCCCACCACCAGTGGGCTGGCCCCGGCTCCCCAGCCCACTTTGCCGATGGCTTGCCGGGCGGCCTCGGCAACACGCGAATCGACAGACAGCCCCAGGTAATCGTTCGAGGCAAAGTTCAGCCAGGTTTGCCCTCCGCGCGACAGCAAGCCGGGGCCGGCGCCATCGCGGGCGTGGAGTGTCCGCCGCAGATGTTGTTGGTCGAGCGATTCGAGGGCCTCGGGCAGCCAGGCCAGCGACGGTGGTAAAGAACTCACGGCGGCACCTTGATGCATTTGAGCGAATGGGCCTCATTGCCGCGGCAGCGAGGCGTGCTCCGAGGACGGTAAGCCCCGTAGCGCTTGGAAGAAGCGATGAACCATGCAACATGGCGCTGGAATCGCAGAAGCGGGTTAGCGCGGCAGCTCACGCCCGACCAGCGTTACGTTAATCCGGTTGTGCCTGCCGCTTCCATCTTTCAATCAAGTTGAGGGCTGCCAATGGTGTCAAGCCGTTGATGTCCAATTGCCGCAGTTCATCGAGCAGCGGATGCTCCGCGGGGCCAAATAGTGTGAGCTGCATGGCCGAGCCTTTGGGCCGCTCCTGAGGCGTGTGGATGGCTTGGACACCTGCTGCGTGCTGACCTTCCAGTTCCCAAAGCACATCCTTGGCCCGGTCGATGACTTCCCGCGGTACCCCGGCCAGGCGGGCCACGTGAATGCCGTAGCTCTTGTCCGCGGCCCCGGGCACGATCTTGTGCAGAAAGACGATCTCGTCTTCCCACTCTCGGACGGCCACGTTGTAGTTCTTCAACCGTGGCAGGCTTTGGGCCAGGTTGGTCAACTCGTGGTAATGGGTGGCGAACAGCGTCCGGCAACCAATGCTGTCGTGCAGGTGCTCGGTCACGCTCCAGGCAAGCGACACGCCATCGTAGGTGCTGGTTCCGCGGCCGATCTCGTCCAGAATCACCAGGCTGCGCTGGGTGGCCGTGTTGAGGATGCGGGCTGTCTCCGTCATTTCCACCATGAACGTACTGCGGCCCCGCGCCAACTCGTCGCTGGCACCGACGCGGGCAAAGATGCGGTCCGCAATGCCGATGGTGGCCTTGGCCGCTGGGACAAAACTGCCCATCTGGGCCATCAGCGCGAGCAGTGCGACCTGGCGGATATAGGTGCTCTTGCCGGCCATGTTCGGGCCAGTGATGAGCAGTAGCGTGCCATCGTCGCCACCGAGGCTAATGTCGTTGGGAACAAACGTTCCTTCCGGTTCGGTGACGTCGAGCACCGGGTGCCGGCCTTCCTCGATCCGGAGCACGGGTTCTTCGGTCATTTCTGGCCGGCAATAGCCGCGGAGTCTCGCTTGCTCGGCCAGCGCGCACAGCACGTCGAGTTGGGCCAACACGTCGGCCGAGGCCTGCATCCGTTGCACCAGGCCTTCGACTTGCCCTCGCAGTTCGAGAAACACCCGATGTTCAAGTGCCTTGGCCTGCTCGTCGGCCGAAAGTACTTTCTCCTCGTACTCCTTCAGCTCCGGCGTGATGTACCGCTCGGCGTTCTTGATGGTCTGTTTGCGTATGTATTCGGCCGGGACCTTGTCGCGGTGGGCGTGGGTGACCTCCAGGTAATAGCCAAAGACCTTGTTGAAGCCGACCTTGAGCGATGGGATGCCGGTGCGCTCGATCTCCTGCTTTTGATAGCCGGCGATCCATTGCTTGCCGCCCTGCGCCAGTTCGCGCAGGTTATCCAGTTCCGGCAGGTAGCCCGCCCGGATGAAGCCGCCCTCGCTGCTGTTCAACGGGCAATCGGCTTCCAACGCCGCCTCGAGCCGGGTGGTCAGTTCCGCGCACAAGTCGAGCCGGCCTTCCAGTTCGTTCAAGAGTTGGCTGGTTCGAGCGGCCAACTTGGCTTTGATGGCGGGAAGCCGCCGCATCGTCCGGCCGATAAAACTCAAATCGCGAGGGCTCGCCCTGCCGGTGGTGACGCGGGCCAATAACCTCTGGAGGTCGTACACGTCGCCAAGCTGTTCGCGCAGTTCGCCGCAGGTTCGGGTATCGCGGAGCAGTTCTTCCACTGCCTCGTGTCGTGCCCGGATGGCGTCGAGATTGGTCAGTGGTGCGGCCAACCAGTCGGCCAGACGGCGCGACCCCATGGCGGTCATCGTGCGGTCGAGTATTCCCAGCAGGGAGCCCTCGCGGCGGCCTTCGCGGATGGTGGCCGTGATTTCGAGACTGCGGCGCGAAGCCTCGTCGATTTCCAGCGCATCGCCGGGCCGGTACGGAATCAGCGCGTCGATGTGGCCCAACTGGGTTTTTTGCGTTTCGGCCAGGTAATCCAGAATGGCGCCGGCAGCGGCCAGGGCTGGAGCGTCCTGCTCGTCGAACCCAAAACCGCCCATATCCTTGGTGCCGAAGTGGTCCGCCAACTTGCGGGCCGATTCCACCTGCGCGAATGTCCAGTCGGGCCGCCGCGTGATCAGCATGTGCTGAGGCAGCAACTCGGGCGGCAACGCCTCGGCCAAATCCACACTGTCGGCGAGCAAACACTCCGAGGGCGCCAGCCGAGCCAACTCGTCGATGATGCGCGACCGCGTACCGCACGAGGCATAAAAGGTGCCGGTGGAAAGCTCGACCCAGGCCAAGCCGAGGGATGGGCCCTTGGTGAGGGCGATGGCTGCCAGGAAATTGCTCTGGCGAGGGTCCAGCAGGGCATCATCGGTCACGGTGCCAGGGGTGACAATCCGCGTCACCTCGCGTTTGACGAGCCCCTTGGCTTCCTTGGGATCTTCGACCTGTTCGCAAATGGCCGCCCGGTGACCGGCCGCAATGAGCTTGGCCAGGTAGCTTTCCAACTGGTGGTGCGGGAAGCCGGCCATGGGAATAGGGTTTTCGCCCTTGTCGCGGCTGGTGAGTGTCAGCCCCAACTCCTTGGCCGCCAGCTTGGCATCGTCATGAAACAGCTCGTAGAAGTCCCCCATGCGGAACAGCAACAGGGCATCGGGGCAGGCCTTCTTGGCCTCCTCGTACTGCCGCATCATCGGGGTGGATGCCATAGCCCTACAACAAACGATTTCAAAATGGAATGAATGCGAGAAATGCGAAAAATGTGGCCTCTGCAAACATTGGTTGCTGCCAGAACGCCAGGGGAGCCGCCAGGCATGTTCTGGCTTCCGGCCGCAAGGGACGCATGCTAGCAGACCCGGCCTAGGGCACTCAAGGGTGGCAACGCCGGGAGCGGGCTGCAATGGCGGGGCAGGGCAGGGGAGTGCCCGATCAAGAGATGCTGCTTGAGGGGATAGCGGCAGATTGTCTATACTGCGCAGGCAGCAAAGACGGTGGTGGATGTCACCGTCGGCAGCGCGTTCAGGAGGTACCGACTTCGGAGCACGGAATCATGTCGATGGCAACCCTTCCTTCCGCTGTCGCCCGAATTGGCGAAGCGGCCGGCCAACTTTGGCACCATCTCAACGAAAACGGGCCGCAATCGATCTCCAAGCTCGTTAAGGATATCGAGGCCCCCCGCGACTTGGTGATGCAAGCCCTGGGGTGGCTGGCGCGGGAGGACAAGATTGCGATCGACGAAGAGAATCGCAGTCGAATTGTTTCGCTCAAGTAGACTGCTACAGGCCTTGGTATGGAGGGCCTATTGAAAGGCCTCTGCGATCCGTTAGGTCGTCTTCGCGGTTTCGCTGGCCTGGGGCTGGTCCGAGTCGAGCGAATCGGTGGCGGGATCGGTTTCTTCCATGGGCCGGCCACCTTCGTTGACGGTGGTCACCTTCCGCCCTGCCCAACGTAAGTGCTTGGGTGGAATGATGTTCGACGCCAAGCCCATCTTCTCCAACAACCTGATGAAGTGGTAGTTCAGGTCGAACTCCCACCATCGGTGCTGCACGGAGCACGATGCCTGGTCGAAGTGGTGGTTGTTATGCCAGCCTTCGCCACCGGTGATGACCGCTACAAACCAGTTGTTGCGGCTGCCTTCATCGGTGGTGTAGTTGCGATACCCAAACAGGTGGGTCAGCGAATTAACAGCCCAGGTGATGTGCCACACGTACACGGTGCGGACCACCACACCCCAAAGCAGGCAACTCCAAGCCAGTTGCCAGGCTGCATCCATGCCGCCCCAGTAATATCCCAGGCCAAACCCGGCGTAGAAAATCGCCAAGGCGTGTAACAGGTAGATGCCGGGCCACACCCAGCGGTGCTTCTCCAAATACAGGTAGAACGGATCGGAGAGGATGTCTCGGGCGTAGCGGTGGTACGCTGAGATATCGTGCGTGCCGCGGTTCTCTACGAGCAGCCAGCCAATGTGCGACCAAAAGAAGTTCACAAAGGGGCTGTGAGGATCTTCCTGATGATCGGAGTGGTTGTGGTGGATGCGGTGCCACGCAACCCATTTGGCCGGCGTATCTTGCGCACAGCAGAGGGCATTGATCACAAAGCACCGCTCCACCCACTTGGGTGTGCGAAAGCTCTTGTGGGTCAGTTGGCGGTGATAGCAGATGGGGATGCCCAACTGACCGAAGAAGTTAATCCCGACAAAAAATAGCGCAACGCCCGTCCAACTGAAGAAATACGGCACAAAGATCAGCAGGACGGCCAGATGCATCACGATGAACGGAATCGCGTACACCCAAAGAATCCTTCCCCGCACCAGTGTGGAAGGATAGGGTAGCCGCGCAGGTCGCGAGGCTTGCGACGTATCGGCTTGCTTCTGCTTGGGAACGGTCGCTACCTGACTCATGGTCGCACTCAACAGGTAAGTGGGGAGCGCGCATCGGGAAGCGGGAGCGCGTGATTGGAATAAAATAGGAGGATAGATAAATTCGGGGGGAAAGGCAACCACCAAGAGCGGGGAATTTACTCCCGGTCGGTGGTGCGCACCCGTCGAGCCCCGGATTAAGCAGCGCACCTCGCCCAAGCCTTGTTACGGCGATCCGGGCGAACCATTCGCAGCGTGCGGCCCGGTTGGGGGGATGTCTTGTTCATCGACCGGGCAGCCTAAGGGAATCACCCCCTAAAGGGCACGCTTGAATTTTACGCGGCTGATGGCTGCCGATTGCGCATTGCGCGCGGATTTTAGCGGTTAAACCCTGGGAGCACCGCGGCGTCTTGGCTTGCAAGAAGCGAATGGATACGTCAAGGAGGCTGCGAGCGGCGGTTCTATGACAGGCGAATCGGCGAAAGATTATGCCGGCCGAGTTAGCGGACAGGCCGCGGCCACTTTGGCGAAAGCATCGGCCACGCGGGCGATGGTTTCCGCGGGTTCGAGCAGCACCGGGTGATGCAGCACCATCATGTGCTCGGCCGCCGCCAGGCTATGGGGCAACGTGCCGACTTTCCGGCAGCGCCGCGCACCTCGCAGGGCAAATCCCCGAAAGCCTTCGTGCAACGCGACCCCTTCTGCCTGAATGGCTGCGAGAAAGTCGGCACGGCTGGTCCCGCCCAGTTTCGCTGGGTCGTGCCAAATACCTAGTTTGTAGTACGCCGGAAGCCATCCGGAGGTGTGGCGTGCATTTCGGCCATCTTGGCCCACGACTTTCAAACCTGTCTGGGTCTCGATCCAGGCGCTCAATTGCTCCGCGGCTTCAGCACGCCTTGCGGTATCGGTGGCCAGTTGAGCCAGTTGCGGGCGGAGCACGGCAGCCTGAAGTTCACTGAGCGGAAAAGTTTGATTGCCTCGCTCGCTACTGATCTTCATACGCTGATGGATCGCCGGTTGGGCTGTGACCACGGCGCCCCCGCGTCCGGCGGTCAGCAGCTTGCTGCCGCCGAAACTGAACACGCCCACGTCGCCCCAGGTACCGGCCAGCCGGCCTTCGATCCAGGCACCGGGCACCTGGCACGCGTCTTCCACGATGGCGACATCGCACGTTCGGGCCCAAGCGGTGATGGCCTGCATGTGAGCTAACCCGCCGTGCAGATGGGAAACAATGACCGCCTTGGTGGCCGGCCCGGCAGCCTGGGGCAATTGTTCCACGTCGACACTGGCGGTGGCAGGATCGATATCGACCAGTACCACTTGGGCCCCCACGGCTTCGATCGCCCGGAAGTTGCCAGGAAAATCGTACCCGGCCAGGATGACTTCGTCGCCGGGCCCGATTCCCAATCCGCGCAAAGCCAGTTCCACGGCCACCGTGCCCGACGAACAGAGCGTTACGAGCCACTCTTCTCCGGGCAAGCGCAGCCACTGGGCCAGTTCGCTAGCCAACGCGGCACATTGCTCTCCGTGATAACGCCCCCAGTCGCCGGAGGCGTACACGGCATCCAGCGCGGCACGCACGCCCTCATCGGGCCGCGGCCAGGAAGGCGGCCCCTGGGGCAATACCGGTTGCCCGCCGTAGCAGGCCAAAGCTGCCTGTGCGCGTCGAGCGGCAGGAGATGGTTGAGGCAAATCGTTCAATGCCGGTACTGGGAACGTACACGAACAGGTGATGGGAGAACAGCCAAGCGTAGGCGCCCCCGCAGCTTAGCTCCAGTTTGCTTCTCGCTGGCAGCGTGTGCAATGGAATGTGGCCCGTTGCGCCTGGACCGTGCGCACGATGGCATCCCGCCCGCACCCGGGGCACAACTGGCCGGCGCGGGCGTACACGCGGTGATGGTTCTGATAACTGCCTTGCTGATTCAGCGCGTTGCGGTAGGTGCCGTCGCCCAACGTGGAACCTTCGTACCGAATGGCCTCGTCCAGCACCTCGCGCATGGCCGCGTGGAGCCGGAGCCAGTGGTTCTTGCGAAGCGTATGGCACGGTCGGCGCGGATGAATCCGGGCCAGGAACAAGATTTCAGAAGCGTACAAGTTGCCGATGCCCGCCACGGCCCGCTGATCGAGCAGCGCGACCTTGATCTCCCGGCGGCTGTTGCCCAGGCGCTCGCGCAGCGTTTCGGCCGAGACGTCCAGGGCATCGGGCCCCAGAACGCCGGCGCTGTAGCGCTCGTTGAGTTCGGCAGCGGAATACAGCCGTACGGAACCCAATCCGCGCCGGTCCCAATACAGCAGCGAAAGCGAATTGGCCGCCGTACGGCGATCGGAGCGGTTCGCCGCAGGATCGGCTTCCAAGTGGAAACACAACCGCAAGTGTTCGCGATTTGGGGGATCGGCCAGCAGAACCAGGCCCGTCATGCGCGGCTCAAGGACGATGATCTCGTCGCCTTCCAGGTACACCAGCACACGTTTGCCGAGCCGGCCCAATTGTTCGATCCGGCGGCCAACCGTGCGGCGGCGAAACTGCGGCAAAGCAGGTTCGATGGCGATCGGTTTCAAACGGCACCGGGGCCGCTCGACGCTGGCGATCCGGTACCCGACAACCGGCGCGATCCCCCGCCGCATGGTTTCGACTTCAGGAAGCTCAGGCATAGCCAATGGTCAACGGGGGGAAGCGTTACGAAGCCTTGAGCTTGGCCAGTTCCGCCTCGGTATTGGCGACTTCCTTCTCCAGGCGGCTGACTTCATCGGGATCGTCCATCTGTTTCTTGGCGCCAGCCAATTGCTGGCGAAGCTGTTGCAATTTCTTTTGCAACACGTCGATCTTCTTCTTGGCTTTTTTGTCCATGCGCTCGAGGCCACCGGTTGGAGGGAATCATCAACTGCCGCATTCCTGGGGCCGTTGCCTTGCACGCCGCCGATCACTTGCCGCGGCAGCTAGGGTATTGGGAACATACCCAAACATACCGGGCAATACCACGCCCCGTGGCCGGCTTGACCAGCATCGGTGAACCGCAGCGGGGACAATAAACGTCCTCCGCCAGGTTCGGAGCCCCCGTTTCATCGCGCCGTTGGCAGGCGGTGCACAGCTGTGCATCGGGAAAGATTTCCAGCCGCTCGGGATGGATCGGAGCCGCGCACTCGGCGCACAATCGGGCTTCCGGCCACTCACCCTCGGCGCCGACGACGGTGGCTTCCTCGTCCAGGCCAATGTGACCACAATCGGGGCACGCGATGCGAGGCAGCGCAGCGGTCAGGAGCTCACGTACCTCCTCGCGCGATGGATCGGTATTACGCCGCAACATGCCCGATCCGCTCAGGTGGGCGACGGCATCGGCGAGACCACAGCGCTGGCCCCAACCGCAGGCTCGGCACGTGAGTCGGGTAAAGTGCATCGGGTACAACTGTTGGCAAAGCACGGACGGGAAAGCCGGCCTCCATGGCCGCTTACCTCGGAAAGCCAGTTCTCTCGCAGCAGTACGAAGCGATGAGCCATCTTCTGCCACGATTTCGTCGGCCTCAGTTGATCATATCGGGCGGCCAGACAGGCGTCGACCGGGCAGCCCTCGACGTCGCCATCGCCCTGGGCATCCCACACGGCGGCTGGTGCCCCCGTGGACGCCGGGCCGAAGATGGCCGCGCCCCAGACCATTATCTGCTGCGAGAAACGGCAACTGTCCGCTACGGCGTTCGCACCCGCCTCAATGTGGAGCAGGCCGATGCCACGCTCATCATTGCGCCCTCGCCACTCTCTGGAGGTACCCGATTGACGCTGGAATGCGCGCTACAAGCGAAAAAGCCTTGCCTGATGGTCGAGCCTGACCCAAACCATGCCGCAACCCAGATTGCCCACTGGCTGGTAAGCCAACCGTTTGCTAGGGAATCCCAACACGCGGCGGCAGGATACACGCTCAACGTGGCAGGACCGCGCGAAAGCCAACTGCCCGGCATTTACCGGCTGGCGCAGCAGATTCTGCAGGTGGCCCTCGCGTAAGGTCAATCAGATCACTTCGTCAATGGGCCGTCCCATGTCCAACAGGTATTGTGGGCGGCCGGTCGGGTCGGTGAGCGTGGTTTGCGATGCGTCAATGCCAATGACGCGATACAGCGTCGCCAGGACGTCCTGGTAATGCACCGGGCGGCTACGGACTTCAGACGCCGTGCGGTCGGTGGAACCGATAATCTGGCCCGTGCGCATCCCGCCACCAGCCAGCATGGCCGGTCCCACGGCGGGCCAGTGGTGACGGCCGCCGGTCTTGCCGTCGATCTTGGGGGTGCGGCCGAACTCGCCCCACACCACAATCGCCACCTCGTCCAGCAACCCCCGCTCCTGCAAATCGTCGATCAAGGCGGACAGCCCGAAGTCGAGCATCGGCAGCAGCAGTTCGAGCCTGGGGAAATTGTTCGAGTGGGTGTCGAAGTCGCTGAACGATACGCTCACGCAGCGAACGCCGGCCTCGATCAACCGCCGAGCCAACAGCAGTTTCTGAACCGAACGCGGTTCGTCGCTGGTGGCATGTCGGGCGGTAATCGCACCCTCGGGTACGGTATAGCGCTCAAGCCCTTGGGGATCTTCCAGGCTGAGGTCCAGGGCATCGGCAAAGCGGCCGGAAGTGAGGATTCCCACCGCCTGCTGCGTGAACTGGTCCATCGCGTCCATCATGCCTGAGGAGTCGATATCCCGGCGGATACCGTCCAGTTGCCCCAGCAGACCGAGGCGGTTCGCCAAGCGCCGCTCACTCAGGCTGGCGATGAGCTTCAATTCGGTCGTGTGATGTTCACCTTTGCGGGCAAGTTCAGTCACCATGCCGGGTTCCAGTTCGCGGCGGAACATGGCGTTCATGTCCGGGCGGAACGGCCGATAGGCAGGGCCGAGGAAGCCAGGCCGGGCGCTGTTGCGAACCAGAGGGCGGCCCTGCATCAGATCGACAAACGAGGGGGCAACATCTTGCGAAGAACCCCGCAGACGGGCGATGACCGATCCCTGGGCGGGGCGGCCCCCGAGGGATTCCAGGTCTTGCGCCCGGTAGCCCGACTGGCACTGAAAGCCGTCGTGTCGGCCCGCCGAACCAACCAGGCTGCGGATGAACGCAAAATGCTCGGCCCTGGCCGCCAACCGCGGCATCAGGTGGCTCATTTGCAGTTCTGGCAAGCGGGTCGAGATGGGGTGGCATTCACCGCGAATTTCGACCGGTGCCGTGGGCTTCAGGTCGAACATATCCATGTGCGGCGGCCCGCCGTCCAGATGGATATTGATGATGGCCTTCTCGCGGGCTGTGAACTTGCCGGGGGCTTTGCCCTGCGCTTCGGCTCGCAATAACTGGGCCAGTGTGAGTCCACCCAGGCCTATCGCTCCGGCAGTCAGGAAATGCCGCCTGGTGAGGTTGCCTTGGGAATCTCTTGCCGTGCGGTAGATCGTGAACATCAACCAATCCCTCGGGGCAGTCGTAAATCCGGCGCTCGAGACAGGTAGTCTCTGAGTTGTCGACACGAGCGCAGTCGATCAACCCGCCTGCGAGAGGTGCGCAGCGCCAAAGCATCGTCGGAGATTAACCAATCAATCGATGCCGATGCGATTGTAGGGCGGTGCGCAAGCGGTGTCGAGAGAATTTGGGCACGGTGCTGAACGGGCCGTAGTTAAGCCAGTTGTTTCTACTGGCGTGTTTCTCCCGCGTTTTCGAGCGATGCGATTGGCGCGGTATCTGGAAAGCCGTCCGCGTGAAAGTTGCTGGCCGGGCCTTCCAGCAGTTCAACCACCCGGTTCTGCACCTGCGGATAGCGGGCAGCCCAACTGTGCAAGATGCCATCGAGGGTAGTCGTGGCATGGCGTGGTAAGCCCCCCAGTGCGCTACGGACGCTCACGGCGCCATCGTGAGGGCTGCCTTGGAAGATGCCTTCACACAGCAGTTTCACTGCGTCGTCTTGCAGGGCCGCCAGTTGGGCATCGTTTAACGAAGGTGGTTCCCGGCCCGCGTACGCTGCCAGCAGGCCCATCATCACCCCGGACTTCAGCCGGTCGTGCCGGGAAAGAAAATCCACCAGTTTCTTCGCCATTTCAGGCTGGCCCATCTTGTCGTGCGAGAACGTCGCCTCCCAAACATGGGTGGGCACGAAGCAATACATGGCCAGGAACGTCCAGCGGTAAATTGCCCGGAAGTGAACAAAGTCGTCGGCCGTGGCGGTACAAGCGATGGCATGCGCTGGGACATTCGAGGAGCCCAACTCCCGTAGCGCGGCACTCTCCGGTTCCTGATCCAAAATGGCGCCGCTGGAAAAGCTGAACACCGACTCGATCATTTTGAACAAGTAGGTTGCTTGCTGCACTTCCTCCGGATTGAGTTTTCGGCACACCTCGCCATAGCAGACAAACAGCCGAACCAGGTCGCTGCCCGAGTGCGGCGTGCAAAGGGTGATCAAGCGGCGAATGTCGCCGCAGTGGAAGTTGTCGGCCCGGAGATACCAGGATTTCTCCGGTTGGTGCTTCGGCATCGCCCTCCCGCTGGAGCCATCGACCGATAGAGCCTGGTTGTCCGGCGGAAGCGGGAAACCGCGGATATAGGCCCGGGTGAGCAGGCCACCCATGCTGTGACCGACGACGTCGACTTGCGTGGTGGCGATGCCTTCGGACCGCAGGGTTTGAAGCGCCTCGCGGATACCGCCGGGATTCTCCCAAACCACCTTCTGGTTATCGCGCAACCGCGATGGCGCGGTGCCGGGCCTACCATTGGTCCGTTCGTAATCGACCATGAACACCCGAAAGCCGCGCGACTCCAGCGCCTGTTGCATCGTGCTGGTGCCGATCTCCTTGGGCGGCGGCGTTTGCCATGCAAGGCGAGGGTTGTGATACAGGCCATGAATCAGCACCACCGGCGGACGCACCAGCTTCAACTCATACCGAACCGTCTGAGGCGAATCGCCATTAGCCCGGGGATGGAAAATGCCTTCAATGCCGATGGTTTGCACGTCGATCGGCGGCGGATCGTCGCCTGTCGGGTTGTCAGCCCGCGCGCCGCCAGCGGCCATGTTCTTGGGAGATGCTCGATCCACCGGGGTATCGTCTTCCGGGAACTCACCCGGTGGAACATACACGGCGAACGCCCGGTGCTGGCCGCGGGAATCGCGCACGGTCTTGATCTCCCGGGCAGCCTGATCCAGGCGATCGGCCCTCACCAATTTCCCGGCCGCCCCCGGAGCCAGGCGAAATGTCCACTCACCTGCCTGCGGAGCAGCGGCTTCCAACAACACCAGGCTAACGCCATCGGCGGCCACGCCTTGCCGCATAGCACCCTTGACCGAGAGATCGGCCATGCAAGCCGCAGTTTCTTCGGCATCCAACGGAAGATCGTTACCGAACAAGAAGGCCGGATTGCCGTCGAATGCGTTCAGCCGCAGGGTTTCGCCCACCTCGGCCATCGCTACCGATGGGCCCAAGCAGCCGACGGCGATGAACCCCAAAACGAGCAGCGTCCGATAGGCCCAATGGGCTTTCGCCCAATGTGCGCCGGGCATGATCGCTCGAACTGAGGTGGTGTGCATCCATTGTCCTCCGGGCATCGTCGATTCAGCTTTTCGCGTCGGAAAGTTGGCGGCTGCCTCCCCTGAAGGCAGCAAGTAGCCGTGACCGGTGTTATTTTGCGGAACGATGGCCGTGCGGCATTCAGCCATGCAGGCTGCCGGTTGCTCCGTTCAACCTTCAGTGCCTTCGAACAGGGCCGAGCCGATGCGGATCATGGTGGCCCCGGCGGCGATGGCGAGGTCGAAATCGCCACTCATTCCCATGGACAATTCTACGAACGACGCGCCAGACGTATACACCAGGCGGTCGCGCAAATCCCGCAGTGCTACAAAATTTTGCTGAGCGACCTCGCGCCCGCCGTAAAGGCTGGCCATCCCCATCAGCCCTACGATTTGAAGATGGGGCAGTTCAGTCAACCGGGGGACGAGGTCGGGCACTTCCTCGGGGGGGAATCCGCCCTTGGTCTCGTCGCCCGAGATGTTGACCTGGATCAGCGTGCGAAGCCGGGCCGCTGTGCCGCCCTGGGTGGTGATCGCTGCCGCTTCGGCGTTCAAGGCTTCGAGTAACCGCCAGCTATCGCCGGAGTGAAGGCACCAGACATACGGTAACGTACGGCGAATCTTATTCCGCTGCAAATGGCCGATGAAATGCCAGCGAATGCCGCGGTCGGCGAACGTTTCCGCCCGGCGCCACAGGGCCTGCGGTCGGCTCTCCGCCAGGTCGCGTAGGCCACAGGCCAGCAGAGCCTCGACCTGTTCGTCGGTGGCGTATTTCACGGCCGCCACCAGGCGGACCTCGCCAGGGTCGCGGTCGGCAGCCTTAGCCGCCGCGGCGATCTGCTGCTGCACGCGGGCAACGTTCTCAGCAATCTGCACAGCAAGCGAAGCGTTCATGGCACGGGAACTTGGAGGCGGCCGCTGGGACTGCGCTCGCCTGTCGGTGTGTGAGCCCAAGTTTGCAGAAACCGTTCTCGGTCGGCCGGTTTGCGGAAGCGAAACCAGGGGACCTGGTTCACCGCGCGCCGAAAGACGAGCGCCTGGAGGCCATGTTCTTCGGGGTCCAATCCTCGGCGTTTCAAGAACAGGGCCGCCGCGCAGGCGCCCAGCGTAGCGTCCCATTCGGCGGCTTCTTCCACAGAATAATGCGAGAGCCGTAGATCGGATGTTACCTGTTCCAGCAGCCAGGCGTCGAGTCCCTCCCAAGGATCGCGGGCGGCAATTGCCAAGAGCGCGGCCCACTCCAACCGTTCTTCGCCAGAAGTCGGCGGCAAGAACCGGTCTTTCTCCATGGCATTGAGCAGTCCGGGTGCGGCGTGGCGGGTGCCGATGTTGGCCAGCACGATGCAAATTTTGGCAAAGTGGCGGGTATCGTCGGGGAAGTAACCTTCGCCTTGCCGTTCCGAGCGCCGGTCGTCCACCGCCATGAAATACTTGCCGATCCGCTGCGAAATAACGGTCGGGTCCATCGAACCCAGCAACAGCACCTGCCGCTCGTTGATGTGCTGTCCCGTCGCAACCCATTGATCGAGCGTACGTTCGGTGATCTGCTTCAAGCGTTGTTGCTCGGACTGCAATTGCAGTTGGTACCGATACGCCATCTGACGGCGCGGGTTGGGCGTGTTGGTCAGGTAGAACAGCGGGCCGGGCGAGCTGGGGTGTGGGATGGCTTCCATCACCGGATAATCGCCTTCCTCCAGCGAATTGCCACTGACACAGTGCGCCTTGGTGTCGTCCACGCGGTCAAACAGCGTGACATTGGGGGCACCAAACGGCCGCTGCGGTACTCCCACCTGCAGAAATTGGATCGTTACCAGCGATCGGTCGGTCCAAACCTCGGCCACCAGGCTAGGGATGCACCACTCCCTGAGCTCCCGTAACCGTTCGGTTGCGGCCGCACCAAGTTTGCCGCTGTTGAGCCGTTCATCGAGCAGACGGCTGATCGTATCCACCAACTCGTCGTGCATCAGGAAGTCGAGCAGTTCTCGCCGGGCGTTGCGAATGGCCTCGGGATGCTGCTCGTCGCCGCTGGCGACTACATCCACCCAGGTCGCTAACTGGTTCTGGCTGACTCGGGGGTGATTCCATTGTGCGGGATCGCTGAGGATCCAGGTCCGCCGAGCCAGCAGGTGAAGATGTTCCAATTGTCGGCGGACGTCAAAGCTTAATGATCCATCGGCCAGGTGACGACGCAACTGATCGACCACGATGCAGATGCCCGGTGGGCCAAGCTGCGCCCACTGTTCAATCTGCCACCGGGCCACATGGCGAATGCCCGGGACATCGGCCGTCGGTTCTGCCGAAAGGTTCGCTACGGCGGCCGCGATCTGCTCGGGCGTGGGCGTCACCTGCGGCTCTTCGCTCGGCGGTGGCAGTTGTTCTAGCCAGCCTTCTAACGCTGTGCGTACATCGAGCGCCCAGCGTGGATTGTACAACTGCTGCTTGAGTGCCGCGGCCGCAACGCGGGGCTGCGGATGGGAACTCACCCATTGCTCCAGTTGCTGCCGCGCCCCTTCACGCTCGAAGTAGGAATCTGCCTGCAAGTCGGCCAGGCAAGCCGTAAGCGACTCAATCGAGGGCATCGCCGCTTGAACCACCGGCGGTGCGGCTGGCGAACCGTCCGCTGCCCCTTCGGCCGCTACGGGAGAACCGCATAGGGCGACCAAGAGCACCAATGCCGCCAGGGCGGACGTCCACGGCACGTGATTGTCTCGCGCTCGCCCAAGGCAGAGCCGATGCGCGGTGGCGAACGCCCCGGCCTGCCTTTCCGGCGGCAGGCGTTTCTCAGGCCGCGAAATTCGGCCCCGGGGGTGGCGACGGAAACATTTCATGGTTGCCCGGCTTCCTCTGGGCGGATGGCAAGCGCGGCTTGCCGCATGGCGAAAGGGTTGGCATCGCTTAATGGGTCCATCATATCCGGGCGTGGTCGCTACTGCCACGGCGGCTGGAGCCAACAACAGGCCGCATTTGCAGCTCCGATTGAAACCCGCGCAGCTAAGGACGAATGTCCGCTTCCGTTCATGCCGGTCCGTCAAAATGCCGCCGATGGTGCTGAAGAACGGAAAATTTGGGGGCGGCGACCGGACATTTGCGAGGCAATCATCCATAAACTTTTGCAGACCAATGTTTTTCCCGCCGTGGCACGTTCCAACGCATCGCGCGGCACTGAAAATTGCAAAATTTACCACTTGTCGATTGGTCCCCTCCTGCGGTCAAAATGGCAGTCAATGGGCGTCGCCGAAAGGTTGGTCGCGGCCCCGTATCAAGCACTAAGAATCCCTCCTGCCGATCGTGCGAGTTTTTCATGCTCCACGATCCTTCGCCCGATCCCCGTATCAAGCACTAAGAATCCCCCCTGCCGATCGTGCCTTGCGAGCTTGACGACTATCGTTGGCTAACGAGCAACGAAGCCCAGCCATACCTGCACGCGGCGGCGACCATGGACGGCTCGCCCGCCACGGTCGCCCGGTTGCGCCGCCAGCTTTCACCCTGCCGAACCCACCTGGTGATGGAACAAGCGGAACTTCGCCGCCGGGCGAAGGCAAAGTTTCCTGCCTGGGAGCAAATGTTCTTCACGCGGCGGGGCTTGGAGCAGGCCACCGATCAAACCGTGGCCGCCTACAAGGCACGCCGCATCGCAGAGGCGCTTTCGCCAACAGGGATCATCTGCGACTTATGTTGCGGGATTGGCGGCGACTTGGTGGCGTTGGCTCACGCTGCACAGACGGCCGGCGCCAAGGCTCTTGGCGCCTCGGTGCTGGGCGTTGATGCCGATCCGGTGGTCGCGCACCTGGCTGCCGCCAACGCCCGAGGTCTGGGGGGTGAAACGGCAGTCACCGTGGTAACCGCCGATGTGACGGGCGACGTCATTCAGTCGGCTGTACGTGCCGCGTCGGTCTGGCACATCGATCCGGATCGTCGTCCCGGCGGCCATCGGCGTACCCATCTGGAAGCGTTCTCGCCCTCGCTTGAGCACTTGGAAAAGTTGCTCACGCTGCATCCGGCGGCGGCCATCAAACTGGCACCGGCGAGCCAGGTACCGGCGGAGTGGGCCCAGCGGATGGAATGCGAGTGGATCGGGTTCCATGGCGAGTGCCGCCAGCAGGTGGCCTGGGGAGGACCGCTGGCACACCATCCCGGCCAACGCACGGCGACTGTCCTGGATGGCACATCCGCTCGCACGGTGGTTGGTTCCAAAGACGCGGCACCGGCCGTCGCGACGGCACCGGCCGCAGGCCAATTCCTGTTTGAGCCCCATGCGGCGGTGCTGGCTGCAGGCCTGGCTGATGTCCTGGCTGCGGAGCATGGGCTGTTGCGGTTGGCCGAGAAAGTATCCTACTTCACGGGCGACCATCCGGTAGACGACCCGGCCCTGGCCGCATTTGAGGTGCTGGAAGCCATGCCGCTTAAGCCCAAGGAGATCGGCCGGTGGCTGGCTGACCGAGGGCTAGGCCGCGTGGAAGTCAAGAAACGCGCTGTATCGATCGACCCGCTGAAACTGCAAAAGCAGCTTCAAGGCAACGGCGATGGTTCGGCCACCATCCTGATCGGTCCTGGCCCCAAACGCACCACGGCCTATATCACCCGTCGGGTGTCGGTGCCCACACCTTGGTGATAAGACGTCTGCAATCATACGCCCGCAAAAAAGCGGGGGGACGGAAGATGCCCCCAGGTCGATAAATAACGATATCGGCACATCACTGCCTGATTACTGCCAGGCGAGTCATGCAGCGCTTTTGCAACATCCGCTGATAGCGGCGAACGAAGGTTGGGAGCGGGGCGGCCCGCTCCCAACCAGGCCCCGGCAGGCGATGGACGGCCCGCCAAGGCATTGCCATTGAGGCACTTGAGCGTTTTCTTGCAAACGCCCTACGGCAGGTTATAGCTCTGGCCATCGGAGCGGTGGCCAGCGTATTGCAGAGTCAACGGTTCCACGTAGTTCTTGACGGCCACCACGCGACTGTCGCCATAGACGAACTGCGTCACGCCGGGATGCCAACTGCCAAACATCGCGTACTTGGCGTCGAACGAATCGCCCAGGTTGGACAGGTGTCGGTCAGGCAGTGGGTTGTCGAAGTTGAAGGCAGGATCGTCCGGACGCGGTGGCAAACCCAGTCCGATGACTTTGTTGGAGTGCCATTCAGCGTTGTTGTAAACGATGGCTGCCCCGGGCGGATAATCCGCATACGAATTGCCCAAGAACCCGGCGGGAATGTGCTTCTCGCCGGCGATCAGCGTGTAGGTCATGCCATCGGTGACCCCGCCAATGGATACCGCCGAAGTCACCACGCGCTTAACCTGCCCGTGGGCCGTGATCGTCGTCACCCGCCGTGGCCCCACAATGGGTCCCATGAGATATGGCCGGTTCGGATTCGTCGAACCCACGTACTGCGGCGAGTTGCTGAGCCAATCCGATGCCCGATACACCAACCCAACCGGCAGGTAATCCACGGCCTGGCCATAGATCCGCTCGCCCGAACCTCCCGAGTTGGTGTCCGTGACACTCCAGGCCGTCGTACGGAAGCCGCGGGTCGGGCAGGTCAGCACATCCGAGCGGTACCGCGTGTGGATGTAAGCGTTGGTCTGACCTTGAAGATTGATCCTGGCGGCGTTGTCGTCGGTTGCACCATGCTGCAGCAAAATGCTGTCGAACTGGGTGGCGTTGTCCATCACCGGCCACATGAAGGCAATCCAACTATGGTGATTGTAGGTGCTTGGCGGCAGTTGCTCGCCGTTGCGTTCCGAGTAGGTATTGACGCCAATGGCCAACTGCCGCAGATTGCTCGCGCAATTGGCGCGGCGAGCCGACTCCCGGGCGGCTTGAATCGCCGGGAGCAGCATTGCGATCAGGATACCAATGATGGCAATGACCACCAGCAACTCGACCAGTGTGAAACCAGGACGTGAACGAATGCGCATGGCAAAACCCTCCGAAACGAACAACGAGAAATGAGGCCACCTGGTTGGATGGCCGATTGAAAGGTGAACGATCGACGCGCAGACGATGACATGAAATGCGCACGGCCAGCGCGGGCCGTAGCCATTTACAGAATCATAGACATGGCGCCTGCCTGGCGCAGCTAATCTGGTTCAGTACGATGGCATCCAGCCGTCCAGCCGCTGATTGTGTTCAGCGGGGCCTGTCTCATCCTCAGC
>CAZEEG010000011.1:0-77108 GCA_964511065.1 uncultured Pirellulales bacterium
GCAAGCAACCACCCTACTGGTTGGCGGCTTACCGAGTTTGAATGGTCACATTGCGAGCCAGCATCGCGCCATTGCCGGGTGGCGAGCACCCGGCCTACCGGCTGCGGGTAAGCACGCAACACGTGCCTATGCCAAGATCCCCTTCACCACGTTGCCGTGGACGTCGGTCAGGCGGAAGTCGCGGCCCTGGAAGCGGAACGTCAACCGCTCGTGGTCGATGCCCAAGAGGTGCAGGATCGTGGCATTGAGATCGTGGATGTGGACCGGATTTTCCACCACGTTGTAGCTGAAGTCGTCGGTCTCGCCGTAGGTGATGCCCGGCTGGATGCCGCCGCCGGCCAGCCACATGCTGAAGCAGCGGGGGTGGTGGTCGCGGCCGTAGTTGGTCTTGGTGAGCGTGCCCTGGCAGTAGGTGGTGCGGCCGAATTCCCCACCCCACACCACCAGCGTATCGTCGAGCAGCCCTCGCTGCTTGAGGTCCTTAATCAGCGCGGCCTGGCCCTGGTCCACATCGCGGCACTGGTTGCGGATGTCGCCCGGCAGGTTGCCGTGCTGGTCCCAGCCGCGGATGAAAATCTGCACGCACCGCACGTCGCGTTCGATCAACCGCCGGGCGAGCAGGCAACTGGCCGCGAACGTGCCGGGCTTGGTCACTTCCGGGCCGTATAGATCGAGAATGTGCTGCGGTTCGTCGGAGATGTCGGTCAACTCCGGCACCGAGGTCTGCATCCGGAACGCCATTTCGTACTGGGCGATCCGCGTTTGAATCTCCGGGTCGCCGAGCGCCTCGTACTCCCGCTGGTTCAGTTGGTTGAGAGCGTCGAGCATCTTCCGCCGGGTGCCGTGGTCCAGGCCCTCGGGATTGGAGAGGTACAGCACCGGGTCGCCCTGGGAACGCAGTGCCACGCCCGCATGGCGGCTGGGCAAGAAGCCGGCCCCCCACAGCCGGTTGTACAGGGCCTGGGCCGATTTGCGCCCGGTCCAACTGGAGGTTAAGACCACGAACGAAGGCAAATCGCGGTTCATGCTGCCCAGCCCATAACTGAGCCAGGCGCCCAGGCTGGGGCGGCCCGGCCGCTGGTCGCCGGTCTGAATGTAGGTGATGGCTGGGTCGTGGTTGATGGCCTCGGTATTGACCGTTTTCACCACGCAGATGTCGTCGGCAATGCCGGCCGTGTACGGCAATAGCTCACTGACCCAAGTCCCATTGGCCCCGTAGCGGTCGAACTTGAAGATCGACGGGGCGATCGGGAATCGCTTCTGGCCCGAGGTCATGGTGGTGAACCGCTGCCCATTGATGACCGAGGGCGGCAGGTCCTGGTCGTACATATCGACCAGCTTGGGCTTGTAGTCGAAGGTTTCAAACTGCGACGGCGCGCCGGACATGAACAGATAGATGATCCGCTTGGCCTTGGGAGCCTTGTGCGGATGGCTCAGCGCCGGCTGCTCCTCATCGCTTGCCGCGGGGGCCGCAAACAGGCTGGGATTCAGCAGCGAAGCCAGCCCGATCGTGCCCAAGCCGGTGGCCGTGCGGCCGAAAAAGTGGCGTCGCGTCAGCAGGTGTTGATATTCGCTTCGAGGGTCCATGGCAGCGCTCATCGTACACTCGGCGGGATCAAAGCTGTTGGAATGCAAGACGGCGGGAGCATCGCGCGGGCGACCGGCGAGGGGGTGGAAACCAGCGGGCGCAGGCGCAAGGCCGACAGCGGACAACCGCTGTTGTCTACCCATCCACAGAACTTGATTCTAACGGATCTCGCCCCAGTTTGCCACGAATGCGGGGGAAGATGTCCGCTGGAAGCGGTGCATGGTTGTTAAGCGACACCCTCCCCTGCGGCGCTAATCGAAATCGAGCCGCAGGCGCTTCTGGCGCGGGCGGCGGCCCCGCGCAGGCCGTTTGGCACCATCTTGAGCTGCCGGTCCACCCGGCGAGTGCCACGGCAAGAAGTGTGGCGAACCTCCGGCGGCCGAACCGCCCACGTCGACCATTCCCGGTACGTGCGCATTCCCATTGCCGGAAGGCTGCGGGATGGTAGTGGCAGCCGATGGTGGTACGGAATGCTGCCGGGCATGTTTTGCCGCGGCCGCTCCAATCCGCAATCGCTGGGCAAGTTGCGCGCGGTCGAAGGCGGCGCTGGCCTGGCCAGCGAGCGCATCGCAGTCGTGCCAGCGCAGTTCACCGCCGACCAGGGTGGCGATGCAGCGGCCATCGTATAGGGCCAGGGCGTTCTTGGGCGAAGCGGTGACGCGGTCGCCTTCGGTCACAATGCCGACCAGGTTCAGCGGATCGGCGCCGCTGACCACGACCACGTCGTCCGACGGTTGCGTGTCGCGAACTTGCCGGAGTTGCTGCACGGCCTCGGGCCGGGCGTACTGTTCACCGCCTACGCCGCGGACGAACCTGCCGCCGCGGACTTTGCCTTGCAGTTCCCAGCGGCGGCACACCTGAGCCAACTCCCGCCAGGGCGGCGCGAGGGTTTCCCGGGTTAGCAGGTCGCGGAAGATCAGGCCGTAACGCAGTAGCAGCAGTTCCGCCCAACGCTCGGCCCGCGATGGTTCTTGGGCAGGCGGTGGTTGTACGGCAGATGGCGGCTCCGCGGCGCCGGATATCCCAGCACTTGGCACGCCCTGTGACGAAGTGGCAGGCATCGGCAGCAGCGACCAGCGGCCGCCGCGGCTATAGGTGGACTGGCGGCCATGTCCAGTGCGGCGGGCGGCGGCGCGGGCGGCCTGGCGAAGGTTGGGGGTGATTTGCCACCGCACGGCGGCGAAACTGTCTGAGGCTACCGCGCCCAAGGCGGCCAACTCGCCCAGCGCTTGCTCGACCTCGGCGAGCAGCAAGCCGGATTGCTGCACCAATTCGTCAAAGAACAAGGCCCCGCGCGTTTGCAGAACCTGCAGGACCTTGACCGTGGCCGGTTGCAGGGCGTGTGGCTCAACCGGCGCACGTTCCGGCGGCAAGAGCCACATCAGATCGCGGCGAGCAAACAGCGAGAGCGGCACCATCCGCGTGATGGCGGCCCGGTTGGACCGGCCGGCGGCCTTGCCACCTGCCGCCAGAACTGGTCCCGGCGGCAGCAGCGATTGGCTATCGCCGTTGTTGTTGCCAGCCGCGGTTGCCGCTGACTTGGGCGGCAACAGCCTTGCCCACGAAACCTCGCCCGTCAGGGCCATTTCGTCCAGCCAAGTGGGCTCGTAGTCGGTGACTCGGGAGGGAAGCAGGTCGCGTTCCCAAGCTCCGCAGCCCGCCTCAAAACCTTGCAGTTGGGCGATGGCCTCGTGCAGTCCTTGCCGGCCTTGAAGCTGCGATCCGGCCGCCATGTGTTGCCAGTGGGTGAGGAACCGCAGAAACTGTTCACCCGTCACCGGCTGAACCGCTTGCCGCGCCTTGGCAATGGTGAGTCTCTGCATGCGGGTGAGCAGCCGGCGGTCGCAAAACTGCGGTTGGGTGGCCGCATCGCCGGACGCCGTGCCGCGCGGCATGGCACGGGCGACAAAGTTCCCCCGCAGCACCGTGCCGTCGGCCTCGATCGCTTCCAGGGCCGCCAACACGGCCGATGGGCGCTGGTTCAACAATCGGGATAGATCGTCGGCGGTAATGGGGCCGGCAATTTCCATGCGGCCGCGGATGATGGCTTGCCGGACGGCGATGGCGTCGGGCGGTTCGACAATCGATTTCGGCAGCACGGGGGTGGGCTCGGCAACGGCCCCAGGGAAAACGGCGGCCACCATCGGCCAGCACTCGGCCGCCGTCCAAAAGGTGGCTTCGCCGCGGGTGCCGTATTCGGCGTTAGACTCCGCCGGCGCAGGGATAGGTTCGTGCGGCGTTTCACCTGCTTCTGGCACAGCAGCGGTGGGCAGCGTCGCGACGTGGACGCGGCATGCCCGGCCGGCGGCACACAGGGCGCTAAAGTGCGGCTGCCATGCAGCCTCGGCTTCGTCCTCGCGCAGCAGGATCAAACCGTGCAGGGCGTCGTGCAGTTCGTCGGCATCGCGAACGGTAGGCCAGGCATCGGCCACCACTTGCGATACGGCCGAGGGATCGAGGCTGGCCAGGTCGTCGAAGTCACTCGCCGTGTAACTGTGCCGCGTGGCCACTGCCCTGGCGCGGCGCTCCTCCAGCCCTGCATCGTCGAGAAACGCATACGGGTTTGCATTCAGCAGTTCGTAGCTGAAGGGGGAAGGCTCGCGGGTGTCGCGGGCGATGAACTCAATCCGCCCGGCTGCCACGTCGCGGAGGATGCCCAGGAAGCGGTCCAGGTCCATCGCCTCGTGCAGGCAGTCGTGGACGGTTTGCCGCACCAGCGGATGGTCGGGCAGTTCGATATCTCCCACCACATTTTCCAGGCAGGCCGTCGAAGCCGGAAACACCGCGGATAACAGGTCTTCGGCCCTCATCCGTTGCAGATGCGGCGGCACCCGCTTACCGCCGTGCTGCCGCAAGACCAGCAGCGCGCGGTTGGCGTTCCACCGCCAGCGGATACCAAACACGGGTACGGCCAGCATGGCCTGGATGAGCAGATCGCGGGCATTGCCTTCGTGGAGCATGCCGAACAACTGCTCGATGGGGAAACTGTGCTGCGGCCCCAGCGAAAGGACGATGCCATTATCGTCGGCAGCGGCCTGAAGTTCGAAATTGAACGAACGGCAAAACCTCTTGCGCATGGTCAGGCCCCAGGCCTTGTTCACCCGGGCGCCAAAGGGCGCATGGATCACCAGTTGCATACCGCCCGACTGGTCGAAGAACCGCTCGAACAGCACCTGCCGGCAGGTAGGCACCATGCCCACGGCGTTAAGCTGGGCCTCGATGTACTCGGCCGCTTGAGCGGCAGCGGAAGCGGGGGCATCGCAGGTTTCGACCAGCCAGCGGCGAGCCACTTCGGGGGTGCGAACGCGGCCGGCGACTTCTTCGCGGAGTGCGGCCACTTCCTGCGAGAGTTCCCAGGTCCGGCCCGGGGCTTCACCAAACCAAAAGGGGATCGTGGCTGGTGAACCCTGGGCGTCGCGCACGACGACCTCGCCTTGGCGAACGCGCAGAATCTGCCACGACGTGTCGCCCAGTTGAAAGATGTCGCCGGCTGAGCTGTCGATGGCGAAATCCTCGTCCACGGTGCCTACGACGGTTCCTTCGCCTTCGACCACCACGCGGTACAGGGCCGTCTCGGGGATGGCACCGCCATTGGTGGATGCGGCGATGCGGGCTCCGCGCCGGGCTCGCAACCGGCGGTTGATGCGGTCGCGATGGATGTAACGCCCGCGGGGAAGCCCTCGCCCCACGCCCTGGGAGAGCATGTCGAGGATTTCATCAAATGCTTCGCGCGAGACGCCGTGAAACGGCCATGCCTTACGGCAAAGCTCGTAGAGGGCGTCTTCTTCCCATTCTTCGACCGCCGTAGCGGCCACAATCTGCTGGGCGAGAATATCGACCGGAGCCTCGGGGATCTCTACGCGGTCCAAGCGGCCGTCTCTCACGGCGCGGACCAGGGCCAGGCACTCCAACAGGTCGTCGCGCGTGAGTGGGAACAGGCGCCCCTTGGGGATGGCCGCCAGGTGGTGCCCTGCCCGGCCGATCCGTTGCAGCAGCGTGGCGATGCTCCGCGGCGACGCGATTTGGCACACCAGGTCGATGTAGCCGACATCGATGCCTAGCTCCAGCGAGGCGGTGGCGACGATCGCACGCAGTTTTCCCTGTTGCAACCGCTGCTCCGCGGCCAGGCGGGTTTCCTTGCTCAAGCTGCCGTGATGGCTGGCCACGGCATCGTCGCCCAAACGCTCGCGAAGCCGCAAACTGACCCGCTCCGCCATCCGGCGCGTGTTGACAAATACCAGGGTGCTGCGATGGGCGGCGACCTGGGTGGCCAACCGCTCGTAGATCTCATCCCACAGTTCGTGAGAACATACGGCGCCCAGCGGCGAATCAGGCACATCGACCGCGAGGTCCAGTTGCCGCAAATGGCCGACGTCGAGAATATCGCAGTCGGGCATGCCGGCATTGTCCACAAATTGCGCGCCCACCAGGAACCGCGCCATCTCGTCCATGGGCCGCTGCGTGGCCGAAATGCCGATCCGCTGCAGGAAGCCACCTGGTGCGGCAGGTTCCCCGTCTGTGGTTGTCCGTTCGTCGGGCCGCAGTGCAGTGAAGAGCGGCGCAGCGCGTTGTTGTTCGGCAGGGTTCTGTTTGGCCGCCGTGGCCTGGCATAAGGCCGCTAAGCGTTCAAGCGTAAGGGTTAAATGGCTGCCGCGCTTGTCGCGGGCGAGGCTGTGGATCTCATCAACAATGACGGTCTTGGTATGAGCCAGCGCCGCCCGGCCGCGCTCTGAGGTAAGCAGCAGATATAGCGACTCGGGCGTGGTTACCAGGATATGGGGCGGGCGGCGGAGCATGGCCTGCCGCTCGCTGCTGGTGGTGTCGCCCGTGCGGACGGCCGCCCTGATTTCAGGAAACGCCTGTCCGGTTGAAGCGGCGGCCGCTCGAAGTTCGGCCAGCGGCGTCAACAGGTTACGGTGAATATCGTTGCTGAGTGCCTTGAGGGGGGAAACGTAGACGACTTCCACCCGATCAACCAGGCGGTTTGCCAATCCTTGCCGCAGCAACCGGTCGATGCATACCAAAAAGGCACTGAGTGTCTTGCCCGACCCGGTGGGCGCCGCCAACAGCGTATGCCGGCCAGCGGCAATCGCCGGCCAACTGAGAACCTGCGCCTGCGTGGGGCTGGGAAACCGACTGCGGAACCAGTCGGCCACGATCGGATGAAACAGGGCCAGCGAATCCGCGGGATGATCCGTCACGATTCCTTAAACCGTCCGTAGAAAAAAGAGGGATAGCAATCAGGGCCGGCACAGCGGGCGATCAGGGGCCGAGAGGCCGTTGCCGTGGAGCCGCAGGTTCCTCAAGGGGCAATAAATAAGGCTCAATCTCGGCAAACTTCTTGGGGCCGATGCCTTTGACATCCAAAATTTCCCGGTGGCTGCGGAACCCGCCCCGCTCATCGCGCAGCACCACGATCCGCCGAGCAAGCGTTTCGCCAATGCCAGTCACTTGGGCCAACTCGACCCAATGGCAGTGGTTCAGGTCGATCCGGTAGGCCCGTTGCTGGCGGGGGCGGGAGTCGAAACGGTACTGGTTCCAGCCACCCCGGTTCCACCAGACGACGGCACTAACCGCCAGGCAGACCAGCAGCAGCACCGCAACCGTGGCTTGCTCGCGACGCAGCAAAATAACTGGTTTCCAGCGGTTGGCTGGCTGCGATTCGTCCGCGCCGCCGGTCGGATTGCCGGCTGCTGCTGGTTCATAATGGCCACCATCGACGCGGCCGGGCGCAGGCGAACTTGGGTGGCTGCGGTCCACGGCGTTGGTCCTCTTTGCGACCCTACACGCAGTACGGCCCCGGGCTCCACGGTATCAGGTTGGACAGCGGTATTATCCGCCCTGGCGAAATGCCCAACAAGCGGCCGGATGCGGGGGAGTTGCGGATTCTCGCGCAGTCCATGGCCACCCGCAGCCACTACGACCTCCCCGAAAACGCCGCATCCTCTTTCGAAAAACGCAAAGTCTGCCATGCAGGCCACACCGGTCAGTCCAATGACCGAATTCTGGCTGCCGCGCAATCGATCCAGCTCGGCAAATCCAGCCCTGCCCACCATTTGGGGCGGTTCGCCGCCTGCAGGTCAAAAATAGTGTACAAACGGTCTTGATTATGTACAACCGTATATTATATTTTCAGTGAAGGATGGGCCCTGGCCGATGGCCCGGATAGGGCGCGTTCAGCCGGCCCGATCGGCCAACGGTAACGGGCAGCCGTGGCGAACCAGCAGCCGTGGCGAACCAGCAGCCATGGCGAACCGGCAACCATCGTGAACCAGCGCGCGTAGCACCGACTGTACGCCGGCGGCACCCATGGCATCGGTTGTTCCATTCGCACAGCAAGAGCGAGGGCATTTCCCAGCGGAAGCGGGCCGGTTGTCGTCCTCCCGCCCGGCAAGGGAAGATTCCGGTGCAGGGGCATCCCGCCCGGCGCTGGTTACCTGTCGCTAGTTGCCTTGCCGCTGACTGCCGCGCATGGAACGCAGCGATTTCAGCGTTTCCGTTACGGAGCTTGTCTCCGGCGCTGCCCTGTTGTGTTGCTTCTGGTTGTGAGGGGCCATCCTCTCAACCTGGAAAGGAGCCAAGTTCATGAGCGAACAAGCGCGACTGACGCCCAAGCAGCGCCAGGTTTACGAGTTCATTCGCGAAAAAATCCATTCCCGCGGCTACGGCCCCACCGTGCGGGAGATTGGCAGCGAGTTTAATATCCGCTCGCCCAACGGCGTGATGTGCCATCTCAAGGCCCTGGAGAAAAAGGGGCTGATCGTCCGCGAACCAAACATGTCGCGTGCGATTACCTTGGCCACCGAATCCTCGGAGCGGCCGCGCGGTTTGCCGTTGGCAGGCCGAGTGGCGGCGGGTTTACTGCACGAGGCGATCGAGCAGACCGAGCGGATCGACTTTGGCGATTTCTTCGATCCCGATCGACACTTCGTGCTGGAAGTCCACGGCGACTCGATGATCGAGGAGCAGATCGCCGACGGCGATTATGTGGTGGTTCGCAAGCAAGAGACGGCCCGGCCAGGGCAAGTGGTCGTCGCCCGCACCGACGAAAACGAGGCCACGCTCAAGCGTTGGTTCCCCGAAAAGAACCGTATCCGGCTGGAACCGGCCAATTCGAGCATGGAACCGATCTACGTTCGCGACGCCCAGGTGTTGGGAGTGGTGGTCGGAGTGGTGCGCCGAATCTAAGCATTCCGGTGCCCACTGGTGTTGCGGCAACCCTACCAGTAGTACGCGCCGTTGTAGTTGCGCACCGGGAGCGCCGGGGCGCTCGTGTGCTTGGGCGGCCGAACCAGGCTTCGCTCGGTTGAAATGCCAGTGGCCGACGGACGCTCCTCGTCGGTCGGCGGTGCCTGCCTCGAGGGCGGTTGGGGAACCGCTTCGCCGGGCATCGGCTGCTGGGGCAGACTTTCCCCGGGCAATTCTCTCGGCAACTCGTCTCGTACGTGATTGCCGGGCCAATGTTCTTCGAGCGAGCCATCGGGCGGGGCGATCAGCGGGGCATTGGGAATGTCCCCAAACGGTCCCGGCCCGGGGCAGTTTGGAGCCAATAACTCCGGTCCTACCCCATACTCACCGGGAAAGGGAACCCGCTCGGGCACGAAACCGGGGCCCCAGGGTACTGCCGGAAGCAGTCCGCTCCATCCCCAAGGCAGCACGCCACCCCAGGGCCGATACCACCGGTACCAGGGACGATAGTAGTCGCTGTAACCGTAGTAATACCGGGGATAATAAGGCCCGTAATAGCCGATCCCATACCGCATCCGGTATGAGCCGCGATACCAGGGCGTGTAGATCGAGGGCGGTCGCAAGCCGGATGATGCCGCCACAACGCTCAATTGCTCCCGGGCATACTCGTTGTTGGATAGCAATCCGTTGTAGTTGCGCACCCGGTAGGAATACGAATCATCCGAGGCATAGGGCGACCGCTGGTACGGCAAGCGGCGATAGGCGGAGTAAGGCGATCCCTGCGCCCAAGCATCCACGGTCCATACCGTGCCCCAGACGAGTGCCAATAGGGCTGCCGTCAGGCCGCCCCGATAGGCGGTACGGCGATCCTTTGCCGCCAGCGCAGCCCTTTGCCTCGCAGGGTTGCTTGGCCCGGCATGAGGGCCACGGCGATAAACGGCCGTTGTGGCCGGGGCATTTTGGCAGTCGTGGCCGGATGAATTTGAGGTCAGCACAGGCAAAGCCATTGCACCGGAGGAATCATTTGGAGTCGTCCCATCCTTCCCGTCTGCTTCGGCACCTAAGTCAGGCGAAGTCAGCGTACCCAAGGAACTGTCTTGGGAGGGGGAACGGCCGCGGACACAGGGTGCTGCGGAACATCCGCGCCGCCGGGGCGTTTGCCATGCTAGACAGCGGGCAATTTGAGCGTCAATCATAATCCAGGCAGGGGGCGCTTCGATGGAGGGCATGCCCGGGGGGCGATGATGCGGGCCGAGGATGCGATTGCGCGTCCCGCTGCGGCGGGGGCCGGTTGTGCGTTCCATGTGCAACGAATGCCGACGGCTCAAAGGATGGGGGGGCGGCATGCCGACATTTCCTTGGGGGGTGACCTCTCTTGGCCCGTTCTCACGCTCGGCTTTCGTCGGTATGTTGAAACGAAGATGCCGGAAGTACGAATTGGGCCGGCCCCGCTGATGGAGAAATGGCCGCCGCCCCGCCGAACCTTTGCGGCGTTTTGAACGTCGCTACGCTTGCGAACCATTCCTACCCAACTGTGGCCATGACGCCTGGTGATCCGATACCCATCGGCGGCCGAGGCGCTTTACAACGGCCGCAATGAAAGCCGTCAACGATGTCGCACGAACCGGAAGAACAGCATCAACCGCCTTCCGCCCGCCCCTATACCGTGGAGGTGGCCGACCGCGTCAAGCGTCTGCCGCCGTACCTGTTTGCGCGAATCAATCAATTGATGCACGAGAAGCGCCAGGCCGGCGATGATGTGATCGACATGGGGATGGGCAATCCTTCCGATCCGCCACATCCCATGGTCGTGGAAAAACTGGCTGAAGCGGCTCGCGACCCGCGCAATCACGGCTACATGCCGGTGGCGGGCGTGCGGAATTTGCGGCGCGAGGTTTCGTACAAGTACTTCAAGCAGTTTGGCGTGCGGCTAGATCCCGAAAGCCAGGTCGTGGTTTGCCTGGGTTCCAAGGAAGGTTTCAGCCACATGTGCCTTGCGCTGCTGGGGCCGGGCGATACGGCCATTGTGCCGAATCCCTCGTACCCGGCGCACCTGTATGGTGTGGCGTTGGCGGGCGGCAACGCGATCAGCCTGGAGGTGGCCGACAGCGAGAAATTTCTCTCCAACGTGGCGTATGCGTGCCAGCACCTGTATCCCAAGCCCAAGGTGGTGATTCTCAACTATCCGCATAATCCCAGCACTGTCACGGTGGAACCGGAGTTTTACGCGGAGATGGTCAAGCTGGCCAAGCGGTACAACTTCCTGGTCATCAGCGACCTGGCCTATGCCGATGTGACGTTTGACGGCTACCGGGCTCCCAGTTTCCTGGCCGCTCCGGGCGGCATGGATGTGGGTGTCGAATTCACCACCATGAGCAAAGGCTACAGCATGGCCGGGTGGCGGATCGGCGTTTGCGTAGGCAATGCCGAGATGGTCCGCGCGCTGACCACGATCAAGGCCTACTACGATTACGGCATGTTCTTGCCGGTGCAGATCGCGTCGATCGTGGCCCTGCGGCACCTGGATGCGGCGGTTGAAGAACAGGCGGCCGTCTACCAGCGGCGCCGCGATACGCTGTGCGAAGGGCTGAATCGCCTGGGCTGGAATGTCAAGCCGCCTAAGGCGTCGATGTTTGTTTGGACCCAGATTCCGGAACCGTGGCGCAACCAGATGAGTTCGCTGGACTTCGCCATGAAACTGCTCAAAGAAGGCGACGTGGTGGTCAGCCCCGGTGCAGGGTTCGGACCCGCGGGCGAAGGCTACCTGCGGATGTCGCTGGTGGAAAACGAAGAACGCATCCGCCAGGCTGTCCGCCAGATCGGCCGTTGCCTGAAACAAACGCCGGCCAGCAAGTCCAGCGCAACGCAGGTATAAGTTTGCACCGGTAAACAGTGCCGTTCGCATCGGCCTCTGCCGGTTTGGTAAACTGCGCCCTTTCGGAAAACAAATCCGCCACAATTGCCATTTCTAGAGTTTTCCTCGCGAAGCGGCCGATACTCGGTGATGAAGGATCGTTATCGAGCATGGACGCTAGCAGTCTGAGGGAATTTCCCCGGGACGGTGCTAGTCGTAGCCTCCTGCGCCTTGGACTGCGCCACCGGCTTTCCGTGGCGAGGATGGGTTCATGCCTGCTGAAACGTCGCATCAAGGCGTCCGATACCTTCAACGCGACCTGCTGGCGCTGCTGTTTCTGGCGTTCAATGCGTTCTTGCTGGTATCGCTGCTGACGGCCAATCCGGCTGATTCGGCCGGGGCGCTCGTCTACCCGCCCGCGGAAAGTTTCCACAACGCCTGCGGTCGGCTGGGGGCGATGGTGGCCCGCTTCCTGTTGGAAGGGCTGGGGCTGGGCGCCTACTACCTGGCTGCCTCCGGCGTAGTGCTGAATGTCGTACTGCTGGCACGGCGGGCGGTCACCGAGCCGAACCTGCGATTAGTTGGCTGGCTGCTGACCCTATGGGGCTTCTGCACGTTGGCGGCGCTGGCGCTGCCCCAGTGGTCGCCCGGCTCCGTCGTTGGCCCGGGGGGATATTTGGGCGCGGCCGGCCGCGGCGTGCTGGAAATGTTCTTTGCCCGGGCTGGCGCCTTCATCCTCGTGGCCAGCGCCATCGTTGGTGGCCTGCTGTTGTGTACGGATTATGCGCTCCTGCAATTGACCGGCTGGACCCTGCGCGCCACCTCGGCGGGGGCTGGCAAGGTGCTGGGCGCGCTGCGCCGGCCGCACCGCGAAGCGGGTGAGGGCGAAAGCGAATCGGCTGACGAAACCCCAGGCACTGGCCGACGCCGGCGGCGGGCCAAGGCCGACGAAGAATCAGCCGCTGATCAGGAAGGCGGAGCCACCACCGCCAAGATCAAGACCAGGGCCTCTCAAAAGGAAAGTGTCCTGGCCGAGGACGAAGAGGAAGCCGAGGAGCAAGCCAGTTCTTCGGGCATCGCCAAGCGGATAGCCGGCGCGTTCCGCGTGCGAAACCCGCGCACCAAGAACAGCGAGCGCGATGCGGTGCTCAAGGAGATTGAAGAAGCGGCACGGCGCGACGAAGACGCCGAGTACGAACTGCCGCCGATGGATCTGCTGGTGGATGCTGAGCCATTCAGCTACGAGGAACAGGAGCAGGAAGTTCGCCGCAAGGCGATGCAGTTGGAGAACACGTTTCAGAACTTCGGCCTGAATATCAAGGTGGTTGAGGTCGAAACCGGGCCGGTTATTGCCCAGTACGAAGTGGAACTGGAGCCAGGGCTGCGGCTCAGCAAGATCACCAGCCTGGCCGACGACCTGGCCGTGGCGCTGCGAGTGCCCAGCGTGCGTGTGGTGGCGCCCATTCCCGGCAAGAACACCGTGGGGATCGAGGTTCCCAACTCGCAGCGGCAACTCGTTCGGCTGCGCGAAGTGATGGAGCAATCGACCGCCGATGCCGAGAAGCACCGGATACCGGTGTTCCTCGGCTATGATGTCTCTGGCAATCCCATGGTGGTCGACCTGACGACACTGCCGCACTTGTTGATCGCGGGCCGGACGGGAACCGGTAAGAGCGTGTGCTTGAACACGATCATCATGTCGCTGCTCATGACCCGGCGGCCCGATGAAGTGAAAATGCTGTTGATCGACCCCAAGATGGTCGAACTGACGCCCTATTCGCGGTTGCCGCACTTGATGCATCCGGTGGTGACCGACATGAAAAAGGCAGAGGCGATCCTGGCCTGGGCCGTCGACAAGATGGAAGAACGTTACAACCTGCTGATGCGGGCGGGCGTTCGCCACATGGCCGTGTACAACCAGTTGGGCGCCGAGGAGATTTACGAGCGGCTTGCTCCAGAGACGGAAGAAGAGCGGGAGGCCATCCCGACCCATCTGCCTTACATTGTGATCGTGGCCGATGAAATGGCCGACTTGATGATGACCGCGCCCAAGGAAGTCGAAAGCCACATCATTCGACTGGCGCAAAAGAGCCGGGCCGTGGGGATTCACCTGGTGTTGGCGACGCAAAAGCCCACGGTGGACGTGATCACGGGGTTGATCAAATCCAACCTGCCCGCCCGAATCGCCTTCCAGGTGGCCAGCCGCGTCGATAGCCGCGTGGTGCTCGACGAACAGGGGGCTGACAAGCTGCTGGGTAATGGCGATATGTTGTTCCTTTGGCCTGGTACCAGCCTGCTGCTTCGCGGCCAGGGGGCCTATGTCAGCGATGAGGAAATTCACGACGTGGTGGCCTTCCTCTCTCGCGTAGAACCGCAGTTCGTGGAAGAACTCATCACCCTGCCGACCAAAGATGAGCAGCAGGCCCAGACCGGTGGACCCGGCGGCGGATCCAAGGACGAGATGTACGAACAGGCCGTGGAGATCATTCTCCGCGAGGGCCGAGGAAGTGTCTCGCTGCTGCAGCGGGCGCTGGGTATCGGTTACGGCCGGGCCGCCCGGCTGATCGATTACATGGCCGAGGATGGCCTGGTTGGTCCGTACAACGGCTCGCAAGCCCGCGAGGTGCTGATGTCGTACGACCAGTGGATGGCCGCCTGCGAAGCGCCTCAAGCGGCTCCTCCCAAGCCTCGCAATCGGCTGGTGCTGAAGTCGCCGTCGGCAACTTCTGCGGCCGGGGCGAATCGCAGGGCAGGGGGTAAGGCAGCAAACCGTGCCGCCGAGGCCGACGAACCGTTCGACGATGACGCGGACTCGGCCGACGACTACGACGAAGAAGCCTATGACGAAGATGCGTACGATGAGTACGACGATTTGGAGGCCTGCGACGAAGCGGACGACGAGATCGAAGAAGCCGACGAGGAATATGAGGATGGCGAGGACAACGACCAGTACGAATCTGAAGACGATGGCGAGCACGCTGACTCCGACACCAACGCGCGGCCTCGCATCACACGGCTGAGAACTCGGCGGCGGTAACGAAGGCTGCCTCGATCGCGCGGCGTCTAGCGCCGTGTTGCCGCTTGCGGGTTGCCGTTGCCGTGAAGAAGGTGCCTGGTTGAAGGTGCCTCGCTCACCACTGCGAGCCTGGGGGCAAGCGGCAGTGCGTTCTGGCACTTGCTCGATTGTGTGGGCCTAACGTATTTGCAGTGCCGGCTGGTTGGGCATAATGGTGGAGCAAACCACTGAGCCAGTATGTCCCCCCAAGGCCGCCCCCGGCAGGAGAGCCCGATATGCGTTTGGTCAAGTACCGCTTGCGGAACCAGGAAGGAATGAGCGCGGGTGTCGCGGTGCTGGAAGGCGATGAATTGGTGCCGTTGGCGCTGCCGTATCAAACCTTGGCCGACGTGCTGGAGACAGAAAACCCGGCCGAGGCCGCGCAGGGCCTGATGGACCAGCAGCAGCGCATCCCGCTCTCGCAGGCCGTGCTGCTGGCGCCGATCGATCGTCAGGAGGTATGGGCCGCCGGGGTCACGTACAAGCGGAGCCAGACGGCTCGGATGGAAGAATCCGAGCACGGCGCCACCCACTACGACCGCGTTTATTCGGCGGCACGGCCCGAACTATTTTTTAAGGCCAGCCCGCACCGGGTTTCAGGGCCGGGCGTGCCCGTCCGGATTCGGCAGGATGCCCAGTGGAGCGTGCCGGAACCGGAACTGGCACTGGTGCTGAACTCGCGGTTGGACCTGGTGGGGTACACCATCGGCAACGATATGAGCTCACGGGATATCGAGGGCGAAAACCCGCTCTATCTGCCACAGGCCAAGGTCTACGATGCCGCCTGTGCGTTGGGGCCATGCATCACGCTAGTTGCCGCCATGCCGCCCCGCGAGCAGACCAAGATTCGTCTGTCCATCGTTCGGGATGATAACCCGGTGTTCGAGGGCGAAACCGACCTGGGACAGATGGCACGCACCTTTGAAGACCTGATCGACTACGTGGGGCGTGACAACAGCTTTCCCGATGGGCTGTTCCTGCTCACCGGAACGGGAATCGTGCCCGAGAACGACTTCACCCTGGAAGCGGGCGACGAAGTCAGCATCTCCATCGATGGCATCGGTACGCTGACCAACCCGGTGGTGCAAGGGTAAACGCTCGGTGTGTAAGCGGAACCATCCTTGCCCGGCCAGCGAGCGTAACCTGGACGCAACTGGTGGAGGCATTGTCTTGCGGACCGCCACTGGTGTGTTGAACGCTTGGCCGGGTTCGGTCGGAAATCGCTTACCAGTACCAGGCGCCAAACAGCGCTCATGCCGATCGCAGCGGCCGCAGAACCGGCGCTATGTTCGGAATTCCAGCCCGAAGCGTCAGCGAGGAAAATCGTCGGTCCCTCGCTCACTCTCTTGGCTCTTAGCGTCGGGCTCTCATTGGCGGTGCTGACCGGTGGCAGCTTCTCCCATCGGGCATCAATCGATCTGCTCGCGGGGCAGTGTGGGGCGAGCGGGCGTATCCTGTTTCGGAGGCGGTTTATATGCCGTCGTGCGCCCAATGTAGATGCGGTATTTCTGATCGGGAATGTAGGCTTCCCAGCCCGCCAAAACTCCCACTTCGTCGGCCACGGCACGGGCAGCCAGGTACGTTTCGAAGCTGTCGGCCCAGACGATAAACCGCAGAAACTGTTGCTGCGGATTAAGCCTCCGGATAAGCCGGTGGAAACTTGAGGTCGGTGTCGCCACGCGGTCGCCCGCATCACCGGCATTGTCGTCGGGTTCGATGGCGACGTAGATCGTTTCGTTGAGGTTTTCCAGTGTGAGATTCAACCCGAGGACGCTGCGCTTCTGGTTGTTGAAAACTCTCAGGGCCTTCTCGGCATCGATGCGCTGTTTGGAATCGACAAAGGCGCGGATGACGTTGCCGACAATCGGCTTGATGCGGTTTTCATCGACGGCCACCACGCGGCCGGCCTTGCAGAAAAAGATGGCCGGCTGGGCCTTCTCGGGGGCCGGGCGCGGGTCAGGAAGCGTGATGATGGTGGCGGCCACGCCTTCGTGTTGCGGGGTGGTTTCCAGTTGGGCCTTGAGCTTGGCGATCTCCTCCTGGGCCGCCAGCACGTCCTTTTCCAGAGCCGCTTCTTTTTTCTTCTCGTCGTCCAGTTGTTTGCGGACTTCGTCGAGGTTGATCTTGCCTTGCAGCGAGGCGAGGTTCTTTTCGAGCTGAGCGAGTGTGATTCGCTTCTGCTCCAGTTCGCGCTGCTGGGCCGCCAGGTTCAATTCGGATGTGCCTTCCACCAGTTGCTTCAGTTGATTGGATACCTCCAAGGCTTCCTGTTCGGCTGCTTCGACTTCCTCGTCGGTTAGCTCCAGGAGCGGGGCGTCGATGCCTTCAATCCGCTTGACGGCTTCGCCCACTCCCAATTGGGTGACGACCAGCACGATCACCAGGATGCCAACCACGTTGGTCATGGTGTCGAGCAGCGAATCGAGGCTGCCGCCTCCCCCGGATGATGATCGTCGTTTGCGTGCCATGGTGGTCTGCGACTTTGCGTCTACTTCTTCTTGGTGAACAGGCTGAGGTCGATCTTGCCTTGCCCCGTGACGGCCAACTTGCCGTTGGGAGCCAGCCGCTCGTTGGCCACGTTTCGGGCAGCGTTGTAGGTGCCGATGCCGTCTTCGCGGAGCAGGAACACAATGCGATCCGTTTTGGATTTTTTGGCGACGTCGTCGAGCAGCTTCAGGAATTCCTGGCTGGTGCGCAGGTCGCCACGGCGAACGCGTATGACCTGGTCGCCTTCATAGAGCACGACGCCTTCCGGGCGGCACTCCACAAAACGCGGGACAAGATTGGTTCCGCTGCCGCTAGGTTGGATCACCACCTCGGCTTCGCCGGGCGGTTCGTTGAGGCGTTTGACTTCGGCCCGAAGCTTGGCGACGGTTTCGTTAAGCTCCTTGCGCTCGTCCTGCATTTCGGTGATACGTTGCCGCACCCGGTTGAGTTGCGCCAAGAGCTGTACGTTTACGTCGTCGCGTTTCTCCATTTCTTGCTGGTTGGCCTGGAGCCTTTTGAGTTCGGCTTCGGCGGCGGCCAACTGCTCGCGGATCGCATTGACGTTTTTCAGCAGTTCTTCGAGGCGGACGATCTCGTCGCGCTGGTTTTCCGTATCGGCCCTGAGCTGTTGGTATGCCCGGGCGCGCTCGATCACCCCTTCGTCCATTTGCCCCAGACTGAGGCCCACGATCAGCAGCGTCAGCACGCCGATCACGCAGGCCAAGATGCTGAGAAAGGGGAACAGCGACACCCCCTCGGATTCAGACTTGCGGCGTCGGGCCATAACACACTCGCAAAGGTACCAGGCTTGCCGGGGTGACGCCGGTGTTGGCGTGGGCATCACCTTGATAGGGTATGACTTTGATCTTGCCCAACCACGGCGACGCTCACAACCCGGCGGTGACGACCTATGGGTTTTCGAAATTAACGGCCGTTGCGGCGGCTGAACCATCCCCGCCGTCGCGGCGCCATTTCCGTTTGAACCACCACTTGCTTTTCTCCCAGGCTTTCCAGCACCTGGTTGAGCGATTGCAGCCCTTGTCCCAGGCTGCCGAAATGGCGGTCGAGGGATTCAGCCGTTGCGCGCATCGCGGCGGCGACCTGTTGCTGGACTTCTTGCGCCCCACCCGTCAACTGCGCCATCGAGACGCGCACCTCTTCCACATGCGCGGCATCGAACTGGGCGATGCCCGACTGGATCTCGTGCAGTTGGGCCAGCAGCGCCTGCTGCCGTTCGAGCAGGTCGTCGTGCTGCGCTTGGAGCGACTGTTGGATGGATTGCCAGCCCTGGCCCACGTGATTGGTGATCGTTTCACCAACTTTTTCCAGCTTGGTCAGCCAGGTTTGCAGCTCGGCGTGGTGGGCGGCCATGGCCGCATGGATGGCTTGCTGGAGGGCTTCGCGGTTGTCGGTACGCCCGCCCGCCACGGCGCCATCGTTCAATCGCTTGATCAGGTTTTCATTGCAGTATTCGTCAACAGCTCCCAGCAGGTCCTCTTCGCTCTTTTGCATGGAACTGGCCGGAAACATAACCAGCAAGCTCATGACCAGTGCGATCAGCGTCGTGTCGAACGCTGTTGCCAGACCACCGGTAATGTTGTTCAGCGACTCCTTGAGCGCCTGCGGGTCACTGGAGGTTTCCAGGTTGCCCGAGAATCCGGCCACGGCGTCGGAAATGCCGATCACGGTACCGATGAAGCCCAGGATCGGAATGGCCCAAATGAACACCTTGAGGATGGTGTAGCTGGATTCGACGGAGCCGGCGTCAATATCCGATTGGCTGGTCAGCGTACTGGCGACTTCCGGATTGCTCCGTCGCACGCGGAAGTGTTCCAGGCCGCGGAGGACCCGGGTGACGAGGAAGCTTTCGCCCGGCTCGACCGGCAGGCTGCGGACGTGCTCGATGAACCGGTCGACCGTTTGGGCGTTGATCTCCGGGGATATTTCGTTGGGCAACAGGTCGAACAGCAAGGCGTCGCGTTGCCGCCGCAATTTACGCGCCTTAAGGTACAGAATTGCGAGTGACCACGCGAACAAGAAGGTGGTGGCGAAGGGAACCCAGCCGCGGTCGAGGAACAACTCGCCGATGAACATGCCGCCGAAATAGAACGGCAGCATCAACATGCAGAATCCCGCGGTAAGCCCCAGCCCAATCAGGCCGCTGAGTAGCAGGTTGACATTGGTGCCGTCGGTCTGCTCGCTGCTGGAACTCCGCTGACGGCGCGGCGCGGACTTACTGCCGGCCTGGACTGTAGGCGTGGTTGTGGTAGTGGGCGCCGAGGGGGGCGATTGCGTGGTGATACCGGGAAAACTCGGAGCCGGGGGGGCCTCGGGCGACTCCGTCGGTACGCTAATGGTGTGTTGGCAATACGGGCACCGGACCCTCCGGCCGGCCAGTTCGTCGCGAACCTTGAGCTGCTTCCCGCACTGATCGCAGGCGAATTGAAAATACATGGACCTCTGTTCCTTTGGGCGAATAACCCGGGGGGCGTTGCCGCCTACTGGCAGCTTGCCGCGAAAGCCGGCATGCGGTACGCCGGGCTACGGCAGATGCGGCGGTGCGCGTTCAATCAGCAGTTTTCCCGCACATGGCGTGGGAACAGCGCTTGCCGATGGTTCTATCGTACTACCGCCAGGCGCAGCGCCCATGCCTGCCGCGGCAATTCCCGATGAACTCCCGGCACAAAACACCGGATTTTCCCGCCTCAACCCACCCGTCCGTGGCATTTATGGCCCCCAGTTGGTGCCGAAGTTCCCGCCTCAACGGCCGGTTTGCAGCAGCGCGGCGCACTTCAATCGCTTGGAAAGTGGGCACCGGGCGGCCGTTATTTCAAGGTCGGGCACACGTCGAACCAGTCACGGCCGTCGCGCCAAATCCACTTGTTACATTCCTTGGGCCCCCACATGCCGGGTTCGTAGAACGCCAACTCCGGCAAGCCGGTTCGGTGCCATGTTTCCAGAATCGGGTCAATGAGGCCCCAGCAAAGTTCGACCTCGTCGCTGCGGGCAAACAGGCTGGCATCGCCAGCCATGACATCCAGCAGCAGCCGCTCGTAAGCTTCCGGCAATGCCTTGGCAAACCGGGAATCGAACCGGAAATCGAGGTCCGTAAGCCGCATCTGCATGCCGGCATCGGGCACCTTGGTCTGAAAATGCAGTTGGATGCCCTCGGCCGGTTGAATCTGGATCACCAGCCGGTCGCCGTCGATCTTGCGCATGCGGGCCGCTTCGAACATCAGGTGCGGCGGTTGGCGGAACTGGATCACGATCTGCGTGGACCGGCAATCCATCGCTTTGCCGCTGCGCAAGTAAAACGGCACACCCTCCCAGCGCCAGTTACCCAGCGAAAACTTCACGGCGGCAAACGTGGCCGTCTCGCTGTCGGGCGCAACGCCTTTAGCCTGCCGATACCCGATGTACTGGCCCCGGAAGGTCCGTTCCACCACTTCTTCAGGTTCAAAGGGCTGAATGGCTTCGAGCACTTTGACCTTCTCGTTGCGGACGGTATCGGCCGCGAATCGAGACGGCGGTTCCATGGCCACGAACGTCAGCAGTTGCAGCAGGTGGTTCTGGAACATGTCGCGCATCACGCCGGCCTTGTCGTAGTAGCCGCCCCGGCTACCGACGTCTTCGTCCTCGGCCGCCGTGATCTGCACGTGGTCGATGTAGTTGCGATTCCACACCGGCTCAAAAATCGTATTGGCGAACCGCAGCACCAGAATGTTCTGTACGGTTTCCTTGCCCAAGTAATGGTCAATGCGAAAGATCTGCGATTCCGCGAACGCCGTGTGCAGTTTTTCGTTGAGTTGCTGGGCCGACTTGAGATCGGTGCCAAAGGGCTTTTCCACCACCAACCGGCGCGGGGCGGAGGTCTCGCGCGTCATCCCACAGGCCTTGAGCGCTTCCACGGCCGGCTCAAAAAACTGGGGCGCCGTGGCCAGGTAGTAAATCCGGCTTGTGGCTGCCTGGCCTTCCTCCAGTTCCTGGAGACGCTGCTGGAGTGCCCGCACTTCCTCCAACTCGGCGATGTCGCCCGGCTGGTAATAGATGGAAGGGGCAAACTGCCGCCACACCTCTGGATCGAAGTCGTCCCCCACAAAGTTCCGGGTCGATTCAGCGAGCATCTGCCGCCACTGGTCGTCGGGCATCGGCGTCCGCGAGAAACCAACAATCCGGGTATGTTCGGGCAGGCGGTTCTTGCGGTAAAGCTGATAGAGGGCAGGAATCAGCTTGCGGCGGGTCAAGTCGCCGGAAGCTCCAAAGATCACAATGGTTTGAGGCATCGATCACGTCCCTTGCGTATGTTCGGTGGAAACCGCGGCGGCCTGAGAGAGCGGGTGTGCTCGACCCTGCCAGCGCGGTTTCAACGTGGTTGGCGGTTCATACGGCATTGCGTAGGTGTGCAGCATAACGAATCCCAGGCGAATTCAGGAGGAGGGCAAGATGCAGGAACCCTCCGCCTGGTAACGAATCTTCCAGAGCCGCACGGCTTCTGGTGGCCGCGCCCCCCGGGCAGGTTGGATAGCCAATAAGGGCCAGTTCGGCATTTTCCAGGGAACAAACCTGAGGGCGGCAGCGTCTGTACTGGCAAAGCTGACCAGGCACGCGCACCGAGCCAGAGCGAAACCCGGCGTCAATCCAGGGGGGGGAATATTGGAGAGCCCCCCCATGCTTCCCTGCCGAGGTGCATGCGATTTTGCCCAAGCGCAAGCCCTGGTGTTCCGGCAGACTGCGCGGGCGCCGCCGTTACTTACTTTTTACAAGGCAGCCGATTGCAGGTACTCGGCCGGTCGGGGAAAATTGAGCCTGCGCCGATTCCTTTCCGCCGCCGACTCGGCCAGACTGGTATTACAGCGGGCTCACGTCAAAGCTCCTGGACCGGAAGCCGCACGGCATTTCCACGATTGCTAATCACTGGTGCCCAAATGCATTCGCCCAGAGAGAGGGAGGGGGCCATGTCCTGCCGCTTGTTGTCGTTAACGCTGGGGTGTCTGGTGATGGTTGCCGGCCCTGAGGATGTCCGCGCGCAATTTGACGAACCTGTGCCGGTTCCGCGCGTGTTGGTTCAACGGGACCAGGCCGTTCCCGCCGTTGATGTCCAACCGGAGGCCAAGCCGGCGGAGTCCGAGCCGGCCAAGCCCCAAGAGGACGCTGCGGCCAGCAGCGAGGATGCACCGCTGATCCGGCGGTCGCCGTCCCCCTTGGAAAGCGGTGAAGTGCGGCTGCACTTGATGGAAGATTCGGTCGTCAGCGGTGTGCTGTCGGTCGATTCCATCACCGTCACCACCGAATTCGGCACGTTGACGATCCCAGTGGATAAGATCGTCCGCGTGACCCCGGGCCTGGATAGCCATCCGCAGCAGAAGCGGAAGCTCATCACGTTGATCCAGCAGCTAGGCTCCAACGAGGTCAAACAACGTGACGAAGCGCAGCGGACGCTGGTCGAAATGGGGACCGGCATTCTTCCCATCTTGAATCGGCACACCAATGATCCCGATGCCGAACGCCGCACCCGCATTGCCAAGATCATTGCCGAATTGGAAGAGGTCGCGCAGGACTTCCAGGAAGAGGGGGTCGAGAGCCAGCCCCTGATCGCCCAAGATACCGTGGAAACAACGCTGTTTACGGTGGTGGGCGAAGTCAGTCCCAAGTCGTTCGAGGTGCAGACCAAGTTTGGCAAGCTCACCGTGGCGTTGAGCGACATTCGCGAAGCACGCCGCGACTTGGGCGGTTCCGAAGAGATTCGTCGGACGGTCGCCGTCGCGGGCACGAACCTGGTGCAGATCAATTTCAAGAACTCGGGCATCCGCGTCGAGTCAGGCGATGAAATCTCGATCACCGCCGACGGGTCCATTGTGATGAGCCCCTGGGGCAATAACGTGACTTCCACGCCCGATGGCGGCGCCAACTTCCAGTGGTACGTCCCCAACAAGATTCCCGGCGGCGCGCTGGTGGCCCGGATCGGTAACAGCGGCGAAGTCTTTAAGGTCGGTTCCAAGCACCAATTCAAGGCCACCCGAGCCGGCACCTTGTTCTTTGCCGTGGCCATGAACCCGCAGTTTGCCAATCAGGGCTACGCATTTCCGGGCGAGTACAACGTCAAGATTCGCGTCGTGCGGCAGTAGGCTCGCGGGCCGCCATGCGTGGCGGCAGGTAGCCTGCACCGGAGCGTGTCGAGGTGTTATCTGCGCGGTCGAACGGTCTGTGGTGGCAGCCGCATGGCTGGTTTAAGGAGTAACAGGCATGCAAACCAGGGCGCTTGTCTTTGCGGCGGCAGGGGTGGCATTGGGAAGCCTGTTGGGCGTGGGGGCCAGCCTGGCCGCAGCCCAAGGGCAAGTGCTCCAGCAGGCTGTGCCAGCCAACGCGGCCCAACAGATACGAATCATGCTGGGAGTGCCCCGTGCCGCGGTGCAAGCCCAAGTGGCGCAGCGGCGAGTCCGCCGTGTCCGACCAGCACCACGGGGCGATGTGAGCGGTAGCATTGTCCTGCAGGAAGACAGCCAGCAGCGCCGTAACTTGGAGGCCATCCGCCGCACGCTGGAGCAGGGACACGCGGCCGAAGCGGCCCGGCATCTGGGTACGCTCCTGCAAGACCCTGCCACCCGTGATTTCTTTATCGCTCCCAGCGACGAAGACCGCTCGCGCCGCAGTTTCAAGTTCGAACTGCAAAGGATGATTAGCACACTTCCGCCCGAGGGGATGGAAGCCTACGAACTCCAGTTTGGTGCCGCCGCGCGGAAACTGCTCGACACAGCCATTGCCCAGGGTGATGGCCGGGCGCTGGAGGAAGTCGCCACGCGGTACTATCACACGGCCGCTTCTGCCCAGGCGCTATTCGTACTTGGCAAGCTGCACCTGGACCGAGGGCAAGCGCGCGAGGCGGCCTCGTGCCTGGAACGTCTGCAAGGCATGCCCGCCCTGGCGGCGCCCTTCCAGCCTCAACTTGGATTGATGATTGCATCGTGCTGGATGCGCGCCGGTGAGCCAGCCCAGGCCCGCCGGACGCTCACCCAGCTCAAAGAGCAGTTTCCCGAGGCCCGGTTCGCTACGGCGGCAAGCGCCACACCGCAGCGCCTGTTCGACGACCCGGAGCAATCGCTCCACTGGCTGGAACAATTAATGCCGGCCATTGCCGGCACGCACCGCCGTGAAATGGATTGGCCCGTGTACTTGGGATCGCCCTCGCGCCTGGCAACGGTTCCAGCGAGCCAGCCGTTTGCCGCCGCCCGCTGGTCCCTGCCGATATCGAGCGATGCCGACATTTTGCACGCCATCGAGAACGAAGCCCGGCAGCTTCGCGCGCAGAAAGCCTGCCCGATTCCGATGATCCATCCGGTGGCGATTGGCGACTTGCTGCTCATCTCGACAAATGATGGCGTTCAGGCGATCGACACCCACACCGGCCAGCCGCGCTGGCCAGTGGACGAAGTTGGCCAGTTCACCAACTCGGGCGTGGCCCGCCGCATTTGGCGCGATGCGGCATTTGGTGCGTTGGCCACCGATGGCCGGTCGATCTACCTGGTCAGCGGCAACAGCGAACTGCCCGACGATAGCCAGGGATCGCAACAGCCACAGGCCGTCTTTTGGCGCGGCCCCTGGGGGGGCGGCGAGGAAATCGCCGAGGAAACACCCACCAACCAGCTTGCGGCGCTTTCGATCGCAGGGCAGGGAAAGTTGCTCTGGACGGCGTCCGGCGATTCACCCGATCATCCTGAACTGGCCGGCGCGACGTTCTTGGGGAATCCACTGCCCTATGGTGGGCAACTTTTTGTACTGGCCGAGGTGCGTGGTGCGATCCGGTTGTACTGTCTGGATGCTTCCTCCGGTGCCGTGCAGTGGTGGCAGGAGTTGGCGGTTGTTGAACACGCCATCACAAGCGACATTTTCCGTCGGATGATCGGCGCGTCGCCATCGATCAGCGATGGTGTGGTGGTTTGCCCCACGTCGGCCGGCGGTGTGGTGGCCGTCGATCTAACGACTCGCTCGTTGTTGTGGGCATATCAGTACCCTCGGCAACCGGGCACGCTCCACGTGCTGGACCAAGGCCGGATCGCCACCTTGCGGCAAGGCGAACGCTGGCTGGATTCGGCGGCCGTGATTGCTGGCGGCCTGGTACTGCTCACTCCGCCCGAGTCCGATGAAATTCACTGCCTGGACCTGTTCACCGGTGAATTGCGCTGGTCGCAGAAACGGCAGCAAAGCCTGTACCTGGCCGCCGTGCATGGCGACCATGTTGTGCTGGTCGAACCACAGCAAGTGACCGCCCTGCACTTGGAGACGGGTGAGCCGGTTTGGAAACGGTGGCTGCCGGCCAAGGTGACGGGACGCGGGGTGCTCACGGGCGATGGCCGTTACCATCTGCCGCTTTCCAATGCCAGTATCCAGCAGGTCAACCTGGCCGATGGTCAACTGGGTACCCCGATGCTTTCGTTGCGGGGCCTCGCGCCCGGCAACCTGCTCTGGCACCAGGGAGTATTCATTTCTGTCAGTCCCGCCTACATCGAGGCCTTCGACGATTACCGGCACTTGCAAACGGAGCTTGCTCGGCGGGCTGCCCAATCGCCGCACGATGCCGCGGTGAATTTCGATCAGGGCCGGATCGCCCTGGTTAATGGCAAATTGCCAGAGGCCATCGCGCACTTTGAGGCTGCGTACCGGGCAAGACCCAGCGATCACTACAAAGCGGCCTATCTCGCGGCCATGCAAGACGGATTGCGGGCAAAGCTGCCGGGCAGCGAGCGCTGGCAGGCTGAACTTGACCGGTTGCTGGGATTCTGATGGCGGGCCGCATTTCCTTTGTGCAGCACGGTCTCGTGTTGGCGCTGCTGTTGTTCGGCGGGGGATGTGGCGCGCGTGAACCCGATTCGCCCCCTGCCGAACCTATCATATCGGCCCGCGATGAAGTGGCGCAGCAATGGGCGGCGGTGCAGTCAGGCCAGCGCGATGCCATGAACCTTGCCGGCGTTGTCATCTCCGATGCTGATCTGGAACCACTTGTGGCAGAGGGGGCGGATGATTCTGAAGCGGCATCTCCGGGCGCGCTGCGCGAATGGTATTTGGGCCAAAGCCAGCTTACCGAGCACGGTATCGCGACCATTGCCGCGCACCGTTCACTAGAAGTGTTGGTTCTGGGCGAGACTCGGTTAAACGATGCCGGCGCTGCGCACTTGTCGCATCTGCCCGCCCTGCGGATTTTGAATGCCCCGCTGGCGGAAATCAGCGACCGGGGGTTGGCATCGCTGGCGACCATCCAATCGCTGGAACTGCTACGGATCGGCAGCCCTCAACTCACGGACCAAGGGTTTGCTGCGTTGGCAGGGCATCCCAACCTGCGGCAATTGATCGTGGTCGATACGCCGTTGACCGATGATGTCGTGGAGCACGTGCGCCACATCACGGGTCTGGAGTCGCTCTACTTGTTCAACACCAGGCTCAGCGAAAGCGCGCTGCGCGAACTGCAATCGCTGGTGCCGCACGTGCATTTCAATTGACGATGGATGGTTGCGCTACCCATGACTGGTGGGCGAACGATCCATGCCGCAAAGCTTCCGCGGTCCGGCACCGTTGGCTGCAACTTGGCCCACGTGCTTGCAGTGCTGCCGTCGTTCATGGCCTTAAACGTTCATCAGCTCCGGGCAGAGCAGGCGCGGAATGTTTCGTGCGATGGAGCGTCACTCCGCGCCGGTCGCCTCGCGGTGTTCAGCCGGGCCGCCCGAGCCCGATAGATTGCGGGCCGTGTTGATGAGTCCCACATGGGAGAACGCCTGGGGGAAGTTGCCCACCATGCGCTTGGCCTCCAGGTCGTATTCTTCGGCCAACAGGCCCAGATCGTTGCGCAAGTTGAGCAGGCGTTCAAACAATTCCCTGGCTTCGTCGCGCCGGCCGATCAGCGCCAGGCAGTCGGCCAACCAGAACGAGCACAGAAAGAACGCGCCCTCGCCGGGAGGCAATCCGTCCACATTCGATTCGGTACGGTATCGCAGCAGCATGCCGTCGCAGAGCAGGCGGTCCATGACAAACTCAATCGTCCCGACGATCCGCGGATCGTCCGGCGGCAGAAATCCCACCAGCGGCAGCATTAACAAACTGGCATCGGCCTCTTTCGATCCGTAAGACTGTACGAACGCGTTCAGCTCGGGATCGTATCCTTGGGCGCAGACCTGGGCGTGAATTTCGTTGGCCAGGTTGCGCCACCGTTGGGGATCGCCCGGCAGGCCGAACTGCTCCACTTGCTGGACGGCCCGATCGGCGGCCACCCAGGCCATGACCTTGGAGTGCGTGAAGTTTCGCCGCGGCCCGCGGATTTCCCAGATGCCCTCGTCGGGATAGCCCCAGTCGCGCTCGAGGAACTCCATCACGCCTTGTTGGACACGCCACGCGTCGTCGTCGGGCGGCAGCCCGACCGTTCGGGCCAGGTGGAGCGTTTCCATCAGTTCGCCGACCACATCGAGTTGGTGCTGGCGGTAAGCGCCGTTGCCGATCCGCACGGGTCGCGAGCCCTCGTAGCCGGGCAGCCATTCCAGCTCAAGCTCCGTCAATCGCCGCTCGCCGGCGACACCGTACATGATCTGCAGTTGGGTCGGGTTGCCCGCGGCTGCATGGACGAGCCACTGCCGCCACGCCTGGGCCTCTTGCGTGTATCCGCCCACCAGCAGCGCATAGAGGGTCACCGTGGCATCGCGGAGCCAGCAGTAGCGGTAATCCCAGTTTCGCGGCCCGCCAATCTGTTCGGGCAGCGAAGTTGTGGGCGCCGCCACAATTCCGCCGGTGGGCGCATAGGTAAGCGCTTTGAGCGTGATCAGCGAGCGGAGCACTTCTTCTTGCCAGGGGCCGCGGTATTGGCAGCGGTTGGACCACTGCTCCCACCACGTCTGCGCATCGGCTAGCGTTTGGTGCGCATTCTTTTCAGGCGGCAGCGGGTGATGCGTGGGGGCCCAGGTAAATTCGAACCAAGTCGCCTGCCCCTGGGCCACAACAAAGTCGGCCACCATGCGGTGGCTGTGAATCTCCAGCCAGCTATCGGAGCGGCAGTAGACCGAGTCGGGCCCCGCCGTGGCGCGAACGCCGCGTTCGATCCGCTGGTGCCAAGGCAGGATCGAACCGTAGTCGAAGCGGACCGTCAGATCGAAATGGAGTTGGACTTCGCCCCAGAGGCCTTCCACGATGCGGAACAGGTCGACCTGGTTGGTTTGCGGCGGCATGAAGTCGATGATCCGCACCGCGCCCGTGTCGGTTTCAAACTCTGTTTCCAGGATCAAGGTCCCGGGGCGGTAGCGGCGGCGGGTGCTGTTCACGGCGCCCGAGGGCGCGATACGCCAGCGGCCATGTTCGGCTGTCCCTAACAGGGCCGCGAAACAGGCGTCGGAATCGAACCGAGGGAGGCATAGCCAGTCGATTGAACCGTCGCAGGCCACCAGGGCCGCCGTGCGGCAATCGCCGATCAGTCCATATTCTTCAATCCGGGCAGGCATTAGCCCTCCTCTGTTTCGGATGACGACGGCCACCGGGGCCGCAGAACCAATGCCGCATGCCCTGGCATGCTCCACGGTTGAAAGCTCAGTACGCCGGTGCCAGACCCGCCAAAGCGCGGTGCCTCGCTCGACCAGTACAAGTTCCAACAGGTGCCCGCGACCGGGGCCAGCAGCGGTTCGGTCATCGGCCGCAACTCGCGATCGCGGCCCAGGTTGACCAGCAGCAGCCGATCGTCTTGGTCATCGGCGAACCATCGCAAGGCAAATGCTTCGGGTCCCAGGACCGCGCCATCCAGCCGCACGTTCTCCTGCTGGCGGAACACCGGGTCGTCGCGCCGCAGGGCCAGCAGTTCTTGATGCAGTTGCAGGATCCGCGCGCCGGCCCGGCCGATGTTCCAATCAAGTTTGCATTTCTGGAACGTTTGGATGCTGGCCGGGTCGTCCAGGTCCTCAGCGGCAAATGCGGCCGTACTCGGGAACCGCCGCAGAAATTCCAACCGCCCTTGCCGGACCACCTCGTTCACATCCACATCGTGGTCGGCAAAGTATAAGAACGGATTGGGAGCGGCGAACTCCTGGCCCATGAACAGCAGGGGCGTCTCCGGCGCCAACAGCAGCAATGCCGTGAGCGCGCGATAGCGGCCGGGTGTGGTGAGGTCGTGCAGGCGCAGCCCGTGCGCGGAGTTGGCCACCTGGTCGTGGTTCTGCAGGAAGTGAACGAAATGATTACGGTCAATCTGCCGGGAAGGGGTGCCGCGAAACCGCTCTTGCCGCAGGTTCCATTGGCCCTGGTAGAGATAGCCGCGTTTCACTGCGGAGACCAGTTCCTGCGGCGAACCCGCGTAGTCGCCGTAATAGAACTCCGCATGGCCGGTTGCCGCCACGCGGCAAGCATGATGGAAGTCGTCGTTCCAGAGTCCATCGAGCCCGTACCCGCCCTGATCGGTCGGTACAACATGTTGGACGCGCTGATCCTCGTTTTCGGCAAAGATCAGGATCGCTCGCCCGGCGGCAGCGGCCCGGGCTGCGGCGTTGATATCGGCGATGATGTGCGTGGGCGAATCGTCGAACAAGGCCTGCGTGGCGTCGAGCCGCAATCCATCGAGATGATACTCCCGGATCCAGTAGGCCGCGTTCTCAGTCACAAATGCCCGAACCGGCACGGCGTGCTCGCCGTCAAAATTGATCGGCGCGCCCCATTCCGTGGAATGCCGTTCTGAAGCGAAGTACGGGGAGTAAACGTCGATGTAATTGCCGCTGGGGCCAAAGTGGTTGTACACCACGTCGAGGATTACGCCGATACCGCGGGCGTGCGCTTCATCGACGAACGTTCGCAACTGGTCGGGCTGCCCATAGAGCCGCGTGGGGGCGTACCAATAGACGCCGTCGTACCCCCAGCCATAGCGCCCTTGGAACTCGGCCACCGGCATCAATTCAATCAGCGTGACGCCCAGTTTCCGCAGGTGATCCAGTTTACCAATGGCTGCCGCCCAGGTTCCCTCGGGCGTAAACGTGCCGATGTGTAACTCGTAGAGCACCTGGCCGGCGAGCAATACGCCGGACCAACCGTCGTCGTTCCATCGATAGCTGCTCGCATCAACTACCTGTGAGGGCCCATCAACGCCTTGTGGCTGAAAGCGTGAAGCGGGGTCGGGATAGATCGACGGGTCGTCGTCGACCTGAAACCCATAAAGGCCGCCTGGCTTAGCGGCGCTCACTTCGGCCGAGAAATAGCCATCGCCCTCGGCCTGCAATGCATGGCGAATGCTGTTGGATGGGCCATCGTCCCAGACGACCACATGAACCGATTTTCGCTCCGGCGCCCAAACTCGAAAGTGGACACCACCTTCGGAAACTTCGGCACCGTGGGATAACAATCGCTGCTGGGTTGCCAATTTGCCGCTCCTTGGCACGGGTTCTGCGGAAGACTGTCGGCTTGTTCAGTGGTGTGGAGCCAACTTGGCAACTCGTGTGCCGCGGCCAGACGGATGGCCCTTAGCGGTTCCTTCCGCCAGACCAGTGTGCGGGAAGTATTTGCCACGCGGCGTGCCGTTGCGTGCCGCAGGAAATCACTCGCCGCTGGGCGGGACCAGCCGCGCGGAAAGCCTTCGCAGCCACTGCGTTCTGGCCGCCGCCCAACCGAATCACCGTTTAGCGCATCTTTTCTTTAAGAAGCACTGATAGGAAGCACTGGGTCCGCTCGAAGAAGGCGCTGCCTTTCTGCACGGAGGGATGCCGCCGCGGCGGCTTTTATGTCAGCAACAAGAACATCTATGCCGCAAACATCGCCGGTCGCCACCGCTGCTCCGCCCGAGCAGCATTTGAACCATATCCCGTTGGCGACCTATCGCATCCAGCTACGACCGGACGTAGGGCTGAACGTGGTGCGGCAACTGCTCCCGTATCTGCAAGCACTGGGTGTTAGCGATGTCTACCTGTCGCCGCTGTTTCACGCTCGCGAGGAAAGCGCGCACGGCTACGATGTTGTCGATCACAGCACGATCGAACCGGCCTTTGGCGACCTGGCCGCATTTCAGGCCCTGGCAGAAGAAATCCGCCACCGGCAAATGGGTCTGTTGCTGGACGTGATCCCTAACCACATGGGCATCAACGATCCGGGCAATCGCTGGTGGCTGGATGTGCTGGAGAACGGCGAAGCCTCGCGCTTCGCTCCGTTTTTCGATATCGACTGGCGCCCCAAGGCCAGCCAGATGGTCGACAAGGTTTTGCTGCCCTTTCTCGGAAAGCCCTTTGGGGAAGCGCTAGAGCAGGGCGAACTGCAGGTGGTCTTCAGGGAGCACCGCCTGCAACTCACTTATGGGCCGCGGCGGTTCCCGCTTGCACCCTCGAGTTGGCCGTTGATCCTGGAAGAAATGCTGGCATGCTGGAGGGCCGCCCAAACCCAGGGACAACCAGCCTTGGGCCCCGATGAACGTACCGTCGATGCCAACGGTTTGGCGCGCAGTATGGACGCCGCCGGCGACACCGCAGCACCATCTGGGATGTTCGAAGAAGAACCTTCTGAAGAAGCGGAACTGCAAAGCATCATCACGCAATTGCAGATGTTGCCGGTTGTGGACCATCGTAACCGGGAGGCGATGCAGCAGCGGTACCGCGAGAAACGCGTTGCGAGGCGGCGCCTCCGCGACTTGCTCCAGCGCTGCCCCGCCATGGAATCGGCCCTGCATAGGGCCCTGGAACAAATCAATGGAGTCCCCGGGGAGCCGCGGAGTTTCGATCGGCTCGAACAACTGCTGGACCGCCAACATTACCGCCTGGCATTCTGGCGCGTCGCGGCTGAGGAGATCAACTACCGCCGGTTTTTCGATATCAATGATCTGGCGGCCATCCGTGTCGAAGACCGGCAGGTGTTCGATGCCGTCCATCAACTGGTCGCCATGTTCCTGGAGCGCGGCTGGATCACGGGCCTGCGCGTCGATCATCCCGACGGCCTGCTCGCCCCCCAGGCATACTTTGAAAACCTTCAACTGCTGTACCGCCGCCATGCTGGCTCGGCCGATGATGACGGCAACCGCCAGATTTATGTCGTAGCCGAGAAGATTCTCTCAGGTGATGAACCACTGCCCGAAGAATGGCCGGTTTGCGGCACCACGGGCTATGAACTCTTGAACCTGCTGAACCGTCTGCTGGTCGATGGCCCGGGGCTAGCCAGGCTAAGAGCATCGTATGGCCGCCTTACCGACCAGGTGCTTTCGCCGGGCGACGTACTGTACGACAGCAAAAGGACTGTACTGCTGGCGGCCATGGCGAGCGAATTGCAGATGCTCGCGGCGCAACTCTATCGCATTGCCCAGCAGCAGCGCAGTGCCCGCGATTTCACCTTGGGCGGATTGCAGCGTTCGCTGCGCGAGACGATCGCCTGCATGGAGGTCTATCGCACCTATGTGCGGCCGCGGGGATGGGACGTGAGCGATGCCGACTACCGTCGCGTGACATGGGCCATCCGCATGGCCAAACGCCGCAACCCCACCATGGCCAGGGCGGTGTTTGACTTCATTGCGTCGGTATTGTTGCTGCAGCATCCGCCGGGCCTGAGTGAGGCACAAGCCACGCAGTGGCGAGATTTTGTGCTGAAGGTGCAACAGGTCAGCGGCCCGGTGATGGCCAAGGGACTCGAAGACACGGCTTTCTACCGGTACTATCCGCTGGCTTCGCTCAATGAAGTCGGGGCCGAGTTGGACGTGCCGGCCTTGGAACCTGCCGAAATGCATCGCCTGATGCATCACCGGAACACCACCTGGCCGCATTCGCTCTCGGCCACCGGTACCCACGATACCAAGCGCGGCGAAGATGTCAGGGCAAGGCTGCATGTCCTCTCGGAACTGCCCGATGAATGGACCGAAACCGTGCTGCATTGGCAACAACTCCATCGACCGCTCCTCGAACCCCTCGATGGTGAACACCTGCCCGACCGCAACGCTTTATACCTGTTCTATCAGACGGTGGTGGGAACCTGGCCGGTATCGGGCACCGCGGCCGCCGGCGGTACCGAGCACACCCCGACGCGGCTTTCACAGGGGCAGATTCCCGTTGAACCGGCAGCCGCGCAAACGGCAGGCCTGCACGGGTGGGCGGGGGATCCATCGGCCGATTCGCCTGGTGCGGAACCGCTCATCGCCGAGGGCCAACCGCTCCAGGGCGCGCTGCCTGGTGAACAGCCTCGCGACGTGTCACTGGCTGAGAACTATGTCGAACGCGTTCAGCAGTATCTCCTGAAGGCGCTACGCGAGGCAAAAATACATACCTCGTGGATGAACCCCTGGGAGGAATACGAACAGCGGGTCGCCGACTTCGTCCAACAAACACTCACTACGGACGCCGGTGCGGCCTTCCGCAGCGAAGTGGACGCTTTCGTTGCCCGCATCGCGCCGGCCGGTTTCATCAATGGGCTCAGCCAACTGCTGCTGAAAGTCATGTTGCCGGGTGTTCCCGACATCTACCAGGGCACCGAATGGTGGGATTTCAACCTGGTGGACCCGGATAACCGCCGCCCGGTGGACTACGCGGCGCGGCGAGCGGCCCTGGAGACGCTCCAAGCTGATTTTGCCGCCGATCCTCCGCGGCTGCTGCGCCGGTTGGTCCAGTGCTGGCCTGCCGACGACATCAAGCAGTTTGCCCTGTGGAGGGCGCTGCAGGTGCGCCAAGCATACCGGGAACTGCTTTCCCGGGGTGAATACGTCCCGCTGGATACATCGGGGGCCTGGAGCGAGCACCTGTTCGCCTTTGCACGGCGGTGGGGCGACCAATGGCTGGTCGTGACGGTTCCGCGGACGGTACACGTCTTACGTCAGAAGAGCCCGGCGGCAACCGTTGGCCCTGGTGTTTTGAAAGTTGATTGGAGTGACACGGTTGTGTTGCTGCCCGAGGGGGCCCCGGCCGATTGGAGCAATGCCTGGACGAATACACCATTGGCGGCGACGGGCGATGAAACCCGCGGGGCCGTTCTTCCGGCCCCTGAACTGTTCGAGGGACTCCCGATCGCACTGCTGGTGTCGCCCGCGGCGGCATGAGGATATTTCAATTCGCCCATTGGTAGGCGCGTGACAAAGGGGATCGGACGGTATCACTTACCAGATGCAGGCCAGCGCAAGTTGTCAGATGGTTGAACGGGCAGGCAGCCCCCGGCCCGGTAAGGGAGTTTGACGATCGTGCGGGCGCAACCGATGCCATTATTTGAAGTATTGGCATCGTTTTTGATACATGATGCGTTGCCCTATCTTGATTGAATGTTGTTCGTGAGGAATTCCTTCTATGCGAATCTGGCCTGGTCGCCCGTATCCATTAGGCGCCACTTGGGACGGCAGGGGCGTGAACTTCGCCCTTTACAGTGAGAATGCCACCAAAGTGGAATTGTGTCTGTTTGATTCGGTGGACGATCCCAAGGAGACGTCGCGGATTGTGATGCCCGAGTATACAGATATGATCTGGCATGTCTATTTGCCGGAAATCCGCCCGGGCCAACTCTACGGTTACCGTTGCTACGGGCCCTATGAGCCAGAGCAGGGGCACCGTTTCAATCCGAACAAGCTGCTGCTGGACCCGTATGCCAAGGCGATCGCCCGGTTGCCCGAGCCCACCGATGCCACGTTTGGCTACCTGCTGAACGACGAGGGCGCCGATTTATCGTTCAATCCCGAGTGTAGCGCGGCTGACGCGGCCTTGGCCGCGGTGGTGGATAGCGCGTTTACCTGGGGCGACGACGCTCCGCCCAACATTCCGCTGCACGATTCCATCATTTATGAAGTGCACGTGAAAGGTTTCACGAATCTGCACCCGGAAATTGATGAAAAACTGCGTGGCACCTATGCCGGGCTGGGATCGGAACCGGCCATTCGGTACCTCCGCGACCTGGGCATTACCGCTGTGGAGTTGCTGCCCATCCATATGCACGTGGACGACCGCTTCCTGGTTGAAAAGGGGCTCATCAATTACTGGGGGTACAATACGCTGGGCTTCTTTGCGCCCCACCCGAGTTACGCTGCGGACGAGCGCCCCGACGACGTGGTGCGCGAGTTCAAAACCATGGTCCGCAACCTGCACGACGCCGGCATCGAAGTCATTCTCGATGTCGTGTACAACCATACGGCCGAAGGAAACGAGCGCGGCCCTACGCTCTCCTTCCGTGGAATCGATAATGCCAGCTACTATCGTGTGGTGCCCGAGCAGCCCCGCTATTACATGGACTACACAGGCTGCGGCAACACGTTCAATATGCGTAACCCACGCGTGCTGCAGTTGATTATGGACAGCCTGCGCTACTGGGTTCAGGAGATGCACATCGACGGGTTCCGCTTCGATCTCGCCAGCACGCTCGCGCGCGAACTGCACGAAGTCGACAAGCTGGGCGCCTTCTTCGACATCATCCACCAGGATCCGGTCTTATCGCAAGTCAAGCTGGTTGCCGAGCCTTGGGACTTGGGCGAAGGCGGATATATGGTGGGGAACTTTCCCGTGCTGTGGTCCGAATGGAACGGGCGCTACCGCGATTGCGTGCGGAAGTTCTGGAAAGGCGATGGCGGCGTGGCCTCGGAATTCGCTACCCGGATCAGCGGGTCGAGCGACCTCTACCAGTGGAACGGGCGGCGGCCTTACGCCAGCATCAATTTCATTACCTGCCACGACGGTTTCACGCTGAACGACCTGGTGTCGTACAACCAGAAACACAATGAGGCGAACCTGGAAGACAACCGAGACGGCATCAACGAAAACGATAGTTGGAACTGCGGTGTCGAGGGGCCGACCGATGAACCTGCCGTCGTGGCCCTCCGGCGCAAGAAGCAAAAGGCATTCCTGGCGACACTGCTGCTCTCGCAAGGCGTGCCGATGCTCCTGGCGGGCGACGAAATCAGCCATACGCAGCGAGGTAATAACAATACGTACTGCCAGGACAATGAACTAAGTTGGATCAATTGGGAACTGGACGACTGGAAACGGCAGTTGCTGGCCTTTGTGCGGAGGGCGATTGCCATCCGTAAGGAGCAGCCTGCTTTCCATCGCCGCCGGTTCTTCCATGGAAAGTCGTTGCGGACCAAGGATCAGTCCGAAATTGCCTGGTTGGATCCATCCGGCGGTGAAATGCCCGACTCCGCCTGGGACGTCCCCCACATGCGATGCCTGGGCGTGCATATGGCCGGGGGCCGCATTGATGTTGACGAGTACGGCGATCCGATTATTGGCGACCATATCCTGGTGTTGTACAACGCCGACCACGAGGTGGAAGTGCCGTTTGTTCTTCCTGCCCTGGCCACCGGCAGCCACTGGATGCGACTGTTCGATACTTCGCTCGACGAAGAAGATGCCGAGGAAGGCACCCAGATCACGGAGAGCAAGTACGCATTGCAGCCGTGTTCGATCGCCATCTTCAGTTCGCCAGTACCTGAGGAAGCTGCCACCGCGGAGCGTGCCCCGGCTGAGCAAACCGTGTAACGTACGTCGGGGGGGGCCGGCATGGCCGCCACTCGATCAGTAGCGCGATGCCGCTTGCCATCAGTTTTTTGGCGGCGGCGGCGGTGGAAGCAAACCGTCCACCGGTGGACGCTTCCGCGGATCTTGGGGGGCCGGCTTGCCGGTGAGCGTGGCCTCCAAGGCGCGATCCTGGTCGCCGGGGGGCTCATCCCGAAGAATCTCGTTACCGTTGACGACAAACACAACATCTTCGATCGGATGGCTAACCTTGCCTGTGCGCTTGTCCGTCAGTTGGTGGCGGTAACGCACGCGGATGGCCTTGCCGCCGGGCCGCTGCCGTGCGGGCAGGATGTCCATCAACACGGCCCCCGTGCGGTACTTGCGGAGAAAAGCGAGCACCACCTGCTTCTCGGGCGAGTTTTCCTGACGGGCTCGCACGGCCCCCGCTTCGGCCCACTCTGGGGCGTTTGGCGTGCCGGAAACCATGTTGTAGAACGTCCAGCCGATCAAGGCCCCCAGCAGCACGACGACGATACATCGGCCGATGAGCACGCGGCGCTGATACTCGGCCGAGCGGTCGCGCGAACGGCCGTACACTACGACGGAAAGGAAATAGTCACGCAGCAGATCGCGGTACATGCCGCGAAGATGTCGGTGCTTGCCGGCAACGGCGGCCGGTGCGATATGACGCGGCGATTGCCCGCCGCCGATTGCCTTTTCATGTTTTCGCGACTTGATGCCGTTGGCCTGGCCATCGGTGGCCAGGCTCCGCTTGAGGGAGCGCTCTGCTTTGCGAAGCTCGCGATCGGCCAGGTAGTCTGCCACAGCATTGCGTGTGGTGGTGAAGTGGCGTTTGGCGCTTTGCCGCAGTTCGCCGCGGCGCATCATGTCGCGGACGCCGCCGACCTGGGCCATTGTCGGAGCGTTGGTTCCAAAGATCAGTGCGGCGGCTTGCTCCGCGCTGATCGGTTCTTCGGACTTGTCGGCAACTTTCCGCTGAGGCTGCATGGCCGTTCCTCCCGATGGCGAAAACCGTCGCGGCGCCTTAAGGTCCTGCTCCTTTCTGGAATTCGTCCGCGAGCACGGTGCGTTCGAATTCACGCCACGCTTTGGGGTCTTTCAGTTGGGGCTCGCCCGCCTTCAGCCGTTCAAGTGAGTGAGGATCGAACTTCTCTACCCTCGGCAGTTGTTTCCACTGTTCCATCGTGAGAGGTTCCGGTGATTTGATCTCCTGAAATTCCTGAACGCGCTGACCATCGCAGCCGATGAGCAGCGCCAGCGCAAGGCCCGCGGCCAAACAAGTCAAACGTTTCATGGTCATGGTTCCGGCGTGACAGACAACAGCGGCTGGAACGTTGCTGATGAGAGCGGCAGCACACATCCCCAGGCGGCGCGGCGCACGCACCCGGCCCCCCGGTGAGGGGCGAATACCTCAGGGGGCCGGGGCGGCTGTTCAACCGTGCGAAATTGCCATCGGGTTTACGGTCCGGGAGGATTTGAATTCTTGGGGGGAGACTTACGGCGTGAGGTCCGGCAGCAGCAGGTTGCCTTCGGAGATGACTTCCTTGCCGGCCCGGGTGGCATGGGCCGCGTGGGTGAGCGGATCGATGGTATCGGCAACGAACCGGACCGAGGCATCAACCATGGCGAAGTTGGCTCCCTCGGGATGCTGGCTGCGGAACGCGCCGAAATAGTTGTCGGTATCGTTGTGGTGGTCGTTGAACTTGTGGAACGTCGTGCCCCAGGTGTAGTAACCGTACGCCCAGACGGCGCCGTACGTGGTGGAAGGGGCACCAAGGGGTGCGAAATCGGTTTCGCCAAGCATGTAAGTCAGGCTCGTACCGTCCACGATATCGGAAAGGGTCGTGGCCCGCCGGTTGGGGCTGTCGGCGTTGTCGTCGTGACCGTCGCCATCGGTATCGACCTTGGCCTTCACCGGCAGGATGGCACCGTTGTATTCCGGTTCCGCGTCGTAGCCTGGGATCATTCCGGCGTAGTAGTACAGGAGGTTGTCCTGCGTGCCGCTGCAGAAGAGGTAGCTCGACGGTCCCCGATTGTCGGCCAACGGCGCGGTGGGCATGGACATGCTGGGGCACAGATAAGTGGGGATGATGGCCTGGGTCAGGATGGCGTTGTAGTAGCCGTCGCCATCGTTATCCACGGTGCTGTGGCGCGGCTGGGTGGAATCCCAGCGGCTAGCGACCGCGTCGCCTTCCAGGTAGGGCAGCAGCAGAATGAACCCGGAGTGGTACGACTTTTCCAAGGCATCGCCGGGTACATAGCCCAGCGGAGGCGTGTAATCGGCAACGGCATGAGGCAGCTTGTTATGCACCTGGTGATAGTTGAGGGCCGCCAGGGCCACCTGCCGCATGTTGTTCTTGCATGAGGTATTGCGGCCGGCTTCGCGCGCGTACTGCACGGCGGGCAGCAGCAGCGACATCAGGATGGCGATGATGGCGATCACCACCAGCAGTTCGACCAGGGTAAAGCCAGTACGTGCAGATCGAGACATTTCCAAGCCTCCAGCAGTTAAGGGGGAGCGAAACTCCAGCGGCGGAGAGCAGGACCACCGTTGGGAGCGGGCTAGCTGCTGAGGCTGGCTGGCTTGTTATTGATATTGAGTATCAATGTCGAGTGTGGATTGTAAAGGCCCACTGTCTCTTGTCAAGCAACTTCCCACCCAAGAACGTCAGGTGAGGCGGCCGGCCGCGGCCATCTGAACGAGGAGAGGAGGCGCAAGCCATTACAAAATCATGGCTTCTAGTCACGAGGTCAGTAGCAGCCCGGGGCCAGTTCCGCAGCCATGGCCACCGCAAAGGCGATTGCCCAAAGAGCGGGGGTGAGCCCCCGAGGCACTGCGGCATGTACTTGGAGCCCCCCGGATCCGATCGCAACTGAATTTCAACAGTTGCAGCGCAGGAGGTGAACCGCCTGTCCGTGCCGCCCGGCAAGTGGGGGGGCGTGGATACGACTCAGTGCGTATTGATCCGATGGATGTCGTCGATGGTGATGCCGGGGAAACGCGGCGGTTGAATCTGGTCGCCGGGAAAGCCGGGTACCTGCGGCCGTGTTTGCAGAATCTCCGGTAAACGCTGGGCGCGGGCAGGCATGAGCTGAACGGTCCAGTTCTGATTCAGCAGGTTCCAACTGGTCGATCCACCCGCACGGCCGACGGACCATTCCAGATCTTCGGCGTTGGGAGGCGGTTGCGGAAACTGCCGCCCATCGAACTGAAGAATATCGCCCGGCACGCCGCCATAGTTCTCCACGGTGTCACCTTCCTGAGGGGGATAGATCTTGATCAACCGTGGGCGTGGAATGAACAGCATCACCTGCGAAAAACATTGGGCATCGCTTTGGGCCGGGTTGCGGAACAAACCAGGCAGAATTTGCGGCACTTGTGGAGCGTAGACCACACCCACGAACGAATAATCGAGCTGAAGGACGTTGTTCGTAGGGAGGGGGCCTTCGAACTCGCGGATCATGTAAAGCAGGTTGGAGTTCGGATATTCCTCGTCCAGCAGTCGATCCAACTGGCCGCGGGTGAAGCCGCGCCACAAGTTGGCGAATTGCGACATCTTGGCCTCTGTGTCAAAAACCCGAAGCGTTTCGTCGTTCCAGTCGTCCAGGTACAGACGCGCCACGGTCTTGCGCTGTCCGCTTGATCTGTTGCGGTACTCGGCCTGGCCTGGTTCCTCGTCCAGGATCGGGTCGACAACCGGGAGCGTTCGCCGGGCACCTTCACCTTCGGGATGGTCAACGGGAACCACCATGGTGCGCCACATCACGCCGCGATACGGCCGCCGCGCCGTGGGCGAAGTGGCATTGCGCGCGCCGTGTTCCTGGGCCACCTCGTCCATGGCCACCTGCGCCATGTGCGGCGTGGTTTGCACGATGGCGCGCTGGAACTCGGGGATCAATTCTTCTGCGAGAATCCTTTCGAGCGTAGGCAGCATCAACGCGCTGCTGGCACTGGCCCACTCATTGAAGGTGTTCACCATCTCCTGCTCGAGGGGTACCTTCTGGCCGATGGCGCGTCCCAAAGCGTCGAACTTGGGAATGCCCGACTCGGCGAATAACGTGCCGACCTTGGTCCACGCGGCAAGGATGTCGGGCACGGGCTTCTTGGCCATCTGGTCGCGGGCTTCGCGCATGTAGGCCGTCAGGGCAAACACGTCGCACAGCAGATGGTTGCTGAACGATAACGTGTTCATTCCCCGGGCGATGACCACGCCGCCAGAATACGTTGCGGCATCGGCCGCGTTCTGCATGCGGACCTTGTCGTCGACCTGCTTGCCTGCGTTGATCACCATGCCCAGCAGCATGGCCAACAACATCAACCCAAACACGGAAAGAACGCTGATGGTGCCGCTTTGGTTGCGGTGGAACTGGCGAAGCTGCTTGCCGGCCCCGTAAACGATGCGCCTGGCCACCCCCAAGGGGCGGCAGCAGGCAGAACCGTGCAGCAAGCCGGTGGGCGAATCGGCTAAAACGGTATCGACCTGTGCAGGATCGACCGGGCGGGCAGATGCGAGGACGCTGAAGCGGCGAACGGGAGGAACCGACAGCTTGGGCATTCTCAGGCTCCTGCATCGCTAGGGGGATGTCGCCACCAAAGGGATTGGCAGATCACCGAGAAGCATTGACTGGCCGCTGAATCGACCGCCAATCGCTATGTCGCTTCGATCTGCCACCTGAGACGCAGGCGATCCGGCCTCGACCACGCCAAACGGCAGGGCCGCGCAGTCGCCGTTTGCGGCGAGCCATGGTTGCCGGGATTCAAAACGTCCATTTGTGCTGATGAAACGGTTGCCGCTGTGCGATGCCGCCGCGGCCTGCGATTGGCTTTGCGGCGACGACGTTGGCGGCGAAGGCGTTTGCAGGTTGTGCCGGTAGGGAGCAACGGATTTGAGCCCTTCGTTGCCCAGGGTAGCCGTGGCCGTTAGTTCCCGGACATAAACGCCCCGGCGGACAAAGATCGAAGCGGCCACCGTATCGGGCCGCCCATCGTAGCTGGTGACTTCGCGAGCCAGCAGCCTGCCCGGCCCGGGCAACAAGGCGAACTGATGCGTCACCGTGACTTGGATGGGATCCTGCCAACCGACCTCGTTAGGGTAGAACTCGAAGATATCGGGTGGAACCATCCATGGGGCCAGCGGAGGCTCGATGCCGTCGTCCTTGTGCAGAAAGCTGAGCTTGATCCGCGTCGCCTCCCGAGCGTAGGCAAATTTGTTGTCGATCCGGGCCGGGATACGGCTATTGGTCTCGTAAGCCGGGTCGAGCCCGCGGTATATGCGGTGCAAGGCATCGCGTTCGGGGCCATCGACCGCCAGTCCCAGATCGCGCGAAGGTGCCAGCGGCATGCACGCCAACACGGCCGCCATTTCGATTTTCTGGTACTTCGGACTGCCCGGCACGATAGTGTACTGCTCGCCGGTGCCAGGGATCCCGGCGTTGTCGGGCAGATAGGAACTGATGCGGTTCTCGCCTTCTTCGCCGCCGGTATCGGCGGGAATCCAAACGATCGCCGCTCTGGCCGTCGCATAGGCGGCATAGTGAACGACCATGATCCCGATCATCAGTTGGCTGATCTGAACGATCAGCATGAAGATCATAGCGAAGGCCGGTACGGTCAAAACAAAGCTCAGGCTTTGCACGGCGCCGCGCTCGTCGCGGTGCAGCGATAACAACCGGCCCAGGCGGATCTGAGCCCCGCTCCAGCGCACCAATGTCCACAGCAACAGGCAGGCCAGCACCAGGGTGAGCAGCCAGGGCAAGCAGGCTTCAACTGCGGCTCGATGCATGAAGGGCCTCTGAGCAACTGGCTGATGGTTCTGCGGTGCGGCTTTCCGCAACCGAATTCAAACCAACAAGCCTGGAGCGTTTTCCGAAAGGGGAGGGCCGTCTTGCATGCCACAGCCCCCCCACGAATCGGTTCAAAATATCCAATCCAAGACACCCCAGCGCACGATCAGCACAGCCGGGATGGATGTCGGCGCCAGGTAAAGCGGTTGCTGCAGGATCACGCGATCTTCGTCAGGTAACTGGGCATGCCGGCCCAGTTTCAGGACGTTCTTCAGGAATCGCGCGGCCCGGGCGAGCAACCGTCCGATGCCGACTTGCCAGATGAGCAGCACCAGGCCCAGCGCTCCGCCCAGGACCAGCATCCACAGCATGGTGACCAGTCCCTGTTCCAGGCCCAGAAAGGCACCCATCATGGCGATCAGTTTGACGTCGCCCCCTCCGATTTGAAACGTGACCAGGCAGACCAACATGATAAAGCCGCATGCCAGCCAGCCGAGGATGCTGGCCGCCAGCGGATTGGGAACGTCGGGAATCCAGCCGACCCACTGGTGCCACAGCTGGGCATCGTCATAGGCCATGGCCACGGTTCCCACGGCGTTGATCGCCACCGCGGCCAACATGCCAGGGTACGTGGTCCAGTTGTAGATCTTGTGCCAGTGCAGATCGGTCAACGTCGCCACCAACAACAGCGACAATAGCAACAACGTGGCCAACATGGGCGCGAGGCTCGGGGCGCAGCGGTGGCGTTACTGCACCGCGTTGACGCCGCCGTTCTCCACGTCGTCCAGGCCCCGATTGAAGTACGCTTTGATCCGCGGCCAACCCACCCGAAGGATAAAGATCAAGATCGGCAGCGCGATAGCGGCGATGATGAGAATGGTTTCAATGCTGACGGCGCCCCGCTCGTCGCGATGGACTCTGGCAAGCAGGTTCCGCCACGAAGGTTTAGTCATCTGGCAAGACTCCTCGTGTTCCACGCACTCGTAAAGCTAAGGTGCGGCAGCCCCGCACGCTCGCGCCCGATTATGCAATTCGTACGATCGTACCCCTAGGCGCCCCCCCTTGGGCGGCCCCATCCAGGCAACCCTGACCCGCTCGCCCCCTTTTTTGGGGTGTGGGGCTCCAGGTCCGAGGACAAACACGCTCAAGGTGCTGTGTCGTGTGGCGATGGGCAATTCCAGTGAAGAGGGGGGGAAGCCGGCAGCATCTTTCATTTTGCCACGGCAACATGATCCGTGCTGCGCTGCGCCCACCGTCGTTTGCGTCTTGACCCCCCAGCCAGCCCTGGGGCTGGCCCTGTTGGGGCTAGCTTCATCTTACCCTGAAAAACCGCAACCGCCATAGAAACCGCAAAGTCCAAGATTCCTCCCCGGCGTGGAGGAATCAAGGACCGTGCATCCCAACACCGCCGCGCGATCCGTTCACGCGGCCGCCGGCATGCACGACGGGCACCTGCGACAAAGGAGTTTCGCACACGATCCAGCGCTGGGCAGCGTGAATGGTGCCGGCAATCTCCCTCCATCGACGGTGGCCTCAATGCTACATAAACGGCCACGATACCATGGTGGAAATCATCTCGTAGACGCGGAGCATGATGCGGGGGGCGATCACCAGGACAAACGCTGCCAGCGGCAGCACAATGCCGATGAGCAGGGCGTAATCCAGCGTTGCCACGCCTCGTCGACGCATCCGCAGCGAAGCCCGCACGTTATGGCGGCGGTGCCCTTGGGGTGATAAGGCACTGCGCCCTCTGGCGAACCGACTGTCTGCGAATGGCCCTGCGGTATGAACACCTGCGGGACGGCAATCTGCTGCATCAGGCTCCGAAAAACCAAGGTTCCGGGAGGCCGGCCTACTGGCCTCCCAGCGTTTGACATCCGTGCCGCCTCCTTTCCTGCGCTCAACATTCCTGCGCGCTCTCGCGTTCGCAGCCATGCGGCGCACCGCGCCACGTTGCCGCGACCTGGGCATGTAGTTCATAGCGGGAATCCCACGAGATATGCGCATCGGGTCGCCGTTGAGTATATCAAAGCAGCCGAGTTGTCTTCAAAGCAATTTCACCGTGGGAGCGAGCGAGTTTCGCGTCCGAGGGCGCTTTCGTATAATCCCGAAAACTCCAGTTGTTGTGTCATTTGCACGAAGTCTGCGAGCCAGGCGAACCTTGCCCGGTGCGGCCCTGATGGTTTGCCGTTTCGTCGCGGATTGAGAAGGGATTCCCTTATTTCCATGCCTGCCAAATTCGTCATCGGGATCGACCTGGGAACCACCGGGAGCGTGTTATCGTACGCCCCACTGGAAGGCGACGCCCCCGATGTTCAACTCCTTCCCATTCCGCAACTTGTGGCCACGGGAGTGGTTGAAAGCCACACCACGCTGCCATCGTTTCTGTACTTGGCCAGTACCCACGAGACGGGGCAGGGCGGTTTCGATGTGCCGTGGAGTCAGGACCGCGATTTTGCCGTGGGAGAGTTTGCTCGCCGCCAGGGGGCCGAGGTGCCGCATCGAACCGTCAGCGCGGCCAAGAGTTGGCTTTGCCACAGCCGCGTGGACCGGCATCAGCCCATTTTACCCTGGAATGCGCCAGAAGATGTCAACAAGATCTCGCCGGTAACGGCATCGCGGCGGTACCTGGAACACCTGATCGCCGCCTGGCACGCCGCCATGCCCGACGCGCCCATCCGCGACCAGTCGGTGGTGCTGACCGTTCCGGCTTCGTTCGATGTCAGCGCCCGCGAACTTACCCGCGAAGCGGCCCTGGCTGCCGGACTGCCCGAGAACCTGGTTCTGCTGGAAGAACCCCAGGCGGCCGTGTACGCCTGGCTGGCCGATACGGGAGAGAAGTGGCGCAAGATTTTGGCTGTGGGCGAGTCGCTACTGGTGTGCGACATCGGCGGCGGAACCACCGACTTCACCCTGATCGGCGTCTCGCAGGACGACGGGGAGTTGATGCTGGAACGCCGGGCGGTGGGCAACCACCTGCTGGTGGGTGGCGACAACATGGACCTGGCCCTGGCCCATTTCGCGGCCTCGGCCTTCCGCGAGAAAGGGGTGGACCTCGACCCCTGGCAATCGGTGGCGTTGTGGCACAGTTGCCGGGAAGCCAAGGAAGCCCTGCTTTCGGCCAAGGGCCCCAAGAAGCACCCGCTCGCCGTGCTGGGACGCGGTAGCCGACTCATCGGCAAGACGGTCAAGATCGACATCGAACGCGACAACGTGGCCGACCTGATCCTGAACGGCTTCTTTCCCGCCTGCGCGGCCTCCGATGCCCCGGCACGGCGCAGGGCCTCGGGCTTTCAAGATATTGGATTGCCCTTTGAGTCCGATGCCGCCGTGACGCGGCACCTGGCAGCCTTCTTGCGGGCTCATGGCGATAGCGCGCAACCGCACTGTCCGACGCACGTGTTGTTTAATGGTGGTGTGTTCAAGGCCGAACTGCTCCAGCAGCGCCTGTTAGACGTAATGGGTGGATGGTATTCGGCCGATCAGGTTCCCAAGACCCTGGCCGGGCGGCCCGACCTGGACCACGCGGTCAGCCGCGGCGCGGCATTTTACGGTTGGGCCAAGCTCAAGGGCGGCGTGCGGATTCGCGGCGGCACCGCCCGAAGCTATTACATCGGCATTGAGACCTCGGGGCTGGCCATTCCCGGCGCCCCGCGGCCGCTGCGGGCCTTGTGCGTGGTGCCTGCCGGCATGGAAGAAGGGACCGAGTGCGAAGTACCGTCCGATACCGTGGGGCTGGTCGTGGGTGAGCCGGCGCAGTTCCGGTTTTTTAGTTCGGCGGTTCGTAAAGACGACCGGCCCGGGATCGTACTCAATGCGTGGACCGAAGACGAATTGGCCGAAACCGATTCGCTGGAAGCCACGTTGCCAGCCGAGGAGGGAACGGAAGGCGATTACGTGCCGGTGCGGTTCCACAGCGTGATTACCGAACTAGGTGTATTTGAACTGTGGTGTGTGGCCGAAGGCGGCGAGCGGCGTTGGAAGCTGGAGTTCTCAGTGCGCGAAGATGCGGAAACGCCGCAGTAACGTTGCATCTCTCCGCGGCTTCCGGCGCTCGGCCGATTGGTAGCCCTGGCGGGGCGTCAACCGGCCAACCGTGCAGGGCCAGGCGCTCCGCGTGGAATGGGGGCAAAGCGTCCCGTCTGCCAGATTGCCGACGCGATTTGTGTTCGTTGGTGGGTTCCCGCCGGATTGGTCCGATGCAGATTCCTGTCACCCAGCGGATAGCTTTGACGGAGTTCAGACCCGTCGACAAGGCGGAATGTGTCGAGCGGATTGGCGATCGGGAAATTTATGAGCACACGTTGCGGATTCCGCATCCTTACACGGAGGCGCATTTCGACCAGTGGCTGGCCCTGCTCGCCGAGGAAACGGCACAGCGTGGCGAGCCTGTGCATTTTGTTATCCGCGTAGGTGACTCGCTGATTGGCAGCATTGGATTTGATGGGCTGATTCGGGGGCACAAGGCCGAGGTCGGCTACTGGCTCGCCAAGGCCTGGTGGGGCCAAGGCATCATGACGGCTGTAGTCGGTAAGGCATGCGAGTATGCCTTCGATCAATGGTCGCTGGTGCGAATCACCGCTCACGTCTTCGAGTCCAATGTTGCTTCGCTACGAGTGCTGGAGAAGAACGGTTTCGAGTTCGAGGGATTGCTTCGCAAGCACTATTGGAAGGATGGGCGGTACATCAACAGCCGATTGTTGGCCCTGGTACGCTAGGTGCATCGATCGTTGCGAACCCATCGTCCTGCTGGCTCTCTTGGCTGGCTATGGATGGTTTGTCTTCCAGAACGCATCAGTCTCCCAGAACGCAAACGTGAGCCCTACCAGTGCTATCGCTGTAAAGACGGACGCCACCGCGAACGCGATGCGGCTGATTTTCCGTGGGTAGCCTTCTCGATTGCGATTGAGCCACATGGCAACGGCGGCCAACACCAGGCCCACATAGGGTGTCCAGCACAGCAGCAGCGCCAATTGGGCCACGACCGCCGGAAGCACCGATTGGTGCTGGGCTTGCGATTGGATGTTGTCTGGTGCGCTTGAGGCCGGAGGCCGTGCGTGCATGGGAGGCAGGGAAGGTGTCGGCCCTGCCGAGCGGTCGGCCATCCAGACGAACAGCCCGCCGACCAGTCCCACTGCGGCGCCTCCCAACAGCAATGGCCATGGGCTGCCGGGCTGCGGATGTTCTGCCACTCGCAGGCCGACCGCGGCACCAATGCCGGCGCCGATCCAAGGTGCCACCCAGCCTGGAAGATGCCTGTGCTTCATGTGGCCCCTCCCGATGCACCGATCGCTTGCAGCAAATCAGTGAAACCCTGAAGCCAGCTTGGCCGATTCAAGTGCAGGCGGCAAGGTGCTTTCGGGCGCGCCCGCCCCCGCGGGGCCATGGCCGTTACCCGCGATCGCAAGACCCCACGATCCACGGCGGTGGAGCATGGCGGCCAAGGGGCGTTCCGTCGCGGGCGTAGTTTCCGGAGTTGAAGGAGTGACCATGGACAAGGCGCACGAAGCACTACTGGCCAAGGAATTGGCCAAGGCGGGAAAACTCGGAGGCAAACTGGGCGGAGGGATGGCCGGAGCCTTGGGAGGCTGGCTTGGCGCGCACATCGCTGGCAGGATTCTGCCCACCGAATGGTTCGAGCAACAATTGGCGATTGCCCAACGGCCTGAAACCGTGCTGGCGCAGGCGACGGCATTTCTGGCCGCGCAAGGGCGAGTGGCTGCCGACGACGAAGCCGGTACGTCGCCCTTCCCCAAAGTATCGGGCATTCTCGGCTCCGGTTTCTTGAAAGCCAATCCGACGATCGTGCATGTGGAAGTGTTGCAGGCATCGCCGGCGGGCTGCACCGTGCGCGTAACCGGGGCGGCTAAGGATGGGTTGATTCGGCAACGATCGGCTGAAAAGGCCGTCCAACGCTTGGTCGAGTTTCTGTACTCACTCGCCCCGAGCATGTGGCCCGGGCCGGCCGCCGCCGGTTGAAGTTCGTTCGCAATTCGCAGCGACGAAAGCGCTCAGCCTCTTGAGCGGGCGGGCGGCCCGATGGATTGGGGAGGCTGGAGAGACTTTGCGGGCTTGGATGGGGGCCGCAATCCGCCTATGATGCCTTTCAGAGTTTCCGTCGCGCGGGTGCCGCCCATCGCAGACGCCAGCCGACACGGAGTACGCCGTTGTAGGTTGCATCAGCGGCAGTGTGCGATTTTTCGCATGAGCGCTTCCAGCGGACGGTGCGGGGTGGCCAAGACAGGGGCTGGTACGGGGAGTTCCCTGTGGGGACGCTTCCTGAAGGCAGTCGCGATTGTCCGATGCCTGTAAGCTCTGCTGCTAAAACAGCTTACAGACGAAGCGCCGGCAAGCGCGTCAGCGCGTTGACTTTCAACGGACTGAAAGGGAGTTTCGCATGTCCCGGCCCCATCAATTGATTCTGGCCCTGTTGCTGTATGTCGGCGCCATTGTCTTGGCCGGCTGCTGGAATCGTGAAGAACGCATGTCGCACGACGATGGTGAGACCATCACCACGGCGGCGCCCCCAGTCGATTCGATGAACGACTCACGAAGCGGCAGCGAGCCACCGGCCCAACCGGCAAGCGACACGCCCACAGTTGATAGCGGCGAAAGCACGCCCAGCGACAGCCATTCTGGCCAAGGCACTCCTGGCACGAGCACGCCCGGTGATGCTGCGTCGCCCGAGTATGGCAAGGACACCCCGGTCGATCCGATCCAAGCGAACGGGCCGATCTTTGAAGGTTGGCCCAAGCCGCGGTTGGCCCTGGTGATTACGGGCGAGCAGCACGGTTACATGGAGCCATGCGGTTGTGCCGGTTTGGAGAATATGAAGGGCGGCCTGAAACGCCGAGCCACGTTCCTCAACGGCTTGCGCGAACAAGGTTGGCCTGTGGTCGCGGTGGACCTGGGCGATCTGGTCCGCCGCTTCGGAAAGCAGGCCGAGATCAAGTTCTCGGCCAGCATCGACGCGCTGCGCACCATGAAGTACTCCGCCGTGGGATTGGGGCCACACGATCTGCAATTACCTGTCGACGTGCTCCTTTCCAGCACCAGCAACGCCGAAAATGCCCTGACCGCCGCTAATATTGGCCTGTTGGCGTTCGACACGGGATTGCCGCTGCGGTACCGAGTGGTTGAAGCCGGCGGCATCAAGGTGGGCATTGTCGCTGTGCTGGGGGAGAAGTTTCGCCAGAGTGTTAACAACAGCGAGATTGTGTTCAAACCGGCTGCCGAGTCGCTGGCCGAGGTGCTGCCGGACGTTAAGGCCCAGGCCGATTTGCTGGTGCTGTTGTCGCATGGCACGGTGGAGGAATCCGCGGCCTTGGCCAAGCAGTTTCCCGAGTTCGACGTGGTGGCAACCGCCGGTGGTGCCAGTTTGCCGCCGGCCGAACCCGGCAAAGTTGAGGGCAACTCCAACTGGCTGATCGAAGTCGGTCAAAAGGGCATGTATGCCGGCGTCGTGGGCTATTACGGCGAAGATTTCAAGACAAGGCGGTTTCAGCGGGTACCCATCGACGCCCGGTTCGAGGATTCGCCCATCATCTATCAGCAGCAGGTGGCCTACCAGGACCAGCTTAAGCAACAAGGGTTCAGTGGGCTGGGGTTGACGGCGGTTCCGCACCCCAGCGGGCGGCAATTCGTGGGCAGTGAGAAATGCGGGGAGTGCCACACCAAGGCATTTGAGGTCTGGAAGCATTCTCCGCACGCCCATGCCATGGATACGCTGGTGAAGCTCGATCCGCCTCGGCAGTTCGATCCCGAATGCATCAGTTGCCATGCCACGGGTTGGGAGCCGCAGCGGTATTTTCCGTTTGAGACCGGGTTTGTGGACCTGAAAACCACCGCCCACCTCGCCGGCAACGGGTGCGAGAACTGTCACGGCCCCGGTTCGCGGCACGTGGCGGCGGAAGAAGGCAGCCTGGAAGTTACCGAGGAGCAGTTGCTGGAACTTCGCGACCTGATGCGGCTACCGCTGGCCAAGGCCGATGAAAACTGCCGCCAGTGCCACGACCTGGACAACAGCCCCGACTATGTGAAGCACGGCTTCGAGGCCTACTGGCCGCTGATCGAACACAAGGGAAAAGATTAATGCGGGGACTGAAGTCCCCTTAAGCGCCCCGCGATCGGTGCAGCCCTCCACAATCCAATGCATTGATGTACACTGAGTTCTAGGGCTAGAGGAACGCCCGCTTGTACCAGACCTTATTTTACATCCCTAACCAGATCGGCCCGATTCCATTCCTCACCTGGAACGAGGATTGGGGATTCGGGTTGGTATGGCTGGTGCTGGTTCTTTCCGGCGGGATTGTTCTGTTCTCGAAGATCCGCCGCGAGGGCTGGACCAGGGACGCCCTGTATTCGCTGCTCACGCTGTTGGGCGTGGCCGCGGCTTACGCGGTGTTGGCGCCCAAGATCGTGGAGCCCCAGGGGCTGCCCGTCCAGGGCTACGGCGTCATGCTGTTGATTGCCGTGGTCTTGGGGATCGCGCTGGCGGTGTATCGTTCGCGGCAAATGGGCGTCGATCCCGAGATTATCTACAGCATCACCTTTTGGGTGTTCATTGGCGGGATCATCGGCGCGCGGCTGTTCTATGTCGTGGAATACCATGAGCAGTTCTTGCGATACGACAGCCAGGGCGAGTTGCTGCTGAAAGACACGCTGCTGGCGATGGCGAACCTCACGCGGGGCGGGCTGGTGGTGTATGGTTCGTTCCTGGGGGCCGCCCTGGCGTTTGGGATTTTTACCTGGCGGTACCGTTTGCCGGTTCGGCCGCTGTGCGATTACTTCGTGGCGAGCCTGGTACTTGGTCAAGGAATCGGCCGGATTGGCTGCCTGCTCAACGGTTGCTGTTTTGGCGGGGTGTGCGAGCAGCCGAATTTGCCCCAGGTGACGTTTCCCTTTGGCAGCCCTCCGCATTATCGCCAGGTGGAAACCGGTGCCTTGTACCTGCACGGTTTGAAGCTGGCGGGCGATCCGTCCGGAGCCGTCTTCATCGACGAGGTGGAACCCGGCAGTCCCGCGGCCGAAACCGGCTTGGAGGCGGGAGATGTCGTCGTTTCGATCAACGACGTTTTGATTGCCAGCGTCGGCCACGCGCGGCAGGTTTTATTCTCGATCAGCCAGCCGGGTGAGGAAATCGCCATTCGCGTACGCGGCGACGTGCAGCCGCACTCCTGGTCGCTGGACCAACCGCCCCCACGCTCGTTACCGGTCCATCCCACGCAGATTTACAGTGCCATCAACGGGCTATTGTTTTTCTTCTTTGCTTGGGTGTATTTTCCGTTCCGCCGCCGCGACGGCGAGGTGTTTGCCATCCTGCTGACGTTGTTCCCCGTCACGCGATTCATGATGGAAATCGTCCGGGTGGATGAGCCGCAGGCCTTCTGGCTGGGGATGACCATCTCGCAAGTGATCAGCGTGTACCTGATTGCGGCCTCGGGACTGTTTTGGTTCTGGGTATTGCGGCAACCCAAGGGCACGTTGATGCAACCGGCCGATTGGCAACCGCACAACGAACGCTGGGCCCGAGGGAAATAAGCTGCCGCCCTGGCGGCACGCGACCAGAAGTGTCCCCCCCAGTTGCATGCTTGCCCCCCGGCACCTTCCGCTTATCCGACCTTTTCGTCACGCACGGCCCAGCCGCTTTGCCGGCATAGTCGGTGGATAGGTCATCCCGAAAATGGGGTTCCTTGTTTCACCGGGGGCAGTCGATAGAATAAAAATCTCGTGAAGAGGCCGAGGGCAAGTGGTCCTGGCCGGCTTCGTGGGTTGTTGCACTGGCGGTCGCCTCAGCGGTGGCTGCCGTTGTAGCTGCCCGTGATGGAAAATTGGCTGCGGCTGTCAATAATTCCGTAGTAGCGTTACCTGCGAGTTTTGAGCGGCGAACTGCTCCGTCCTTGAGGATGCTTCCTCGACGTCCTCTCTGGTCACCGCGGCCACGAGTCCTGCCCTCCCACCACACGACAGAATCCGGCGGTCTGTCATGAGCGAAATGCACCACGAATGCGGTGTGGCTGCTATCTACCACTTGCCCGGCGAGCCGGGCCGGCTGTGTCCCGAACAAGGACCCGATGCGGCCTCGCGGCTCATGCCCCGCATGCTGCTGGATATCCAGAACCGGGGGCAACTCTCCGCCGGCTTCACCACGTATGACCCCACGCGGAACCAGTTGATCGACACCCACAAAGACGTGGGCACCGTGTCCGAAGTGTTCCGGATGAGCCACCGGGGCAAGTACGAAAGCCTGATGCGGCAATATTCGGGCCGGGCGGCCATCGGCCACGTGCGCTATGCCACGTGCGGCGGCGACGATCGCAGCTACGCCCAACCGTTTGAACGCCACCACCTGCAAAAGCACAAGTGGTTCAGCTTTGCGTTCAACGGCCAACTTTCCAACTACGCCGCGCTGCGCGAAGAACTGCTCGAAGACGACGACAACTACCTGGCGCGCGAAACCGATACGGAAATCATCATGCACGCCGTCAGCCGCGAGTTATCGCGGCCGAACCGCCCACCCTTGGCGGAAGTCTTCCGCAACGTCAGCAAACGGTTCGATGGCGCCTATTCGCTGGTTTACCTCAATGCCCTGGGTGATATGGTCGTGGCCCGCGACCCGCTTGGCATCAAGCCGCTGTGCTACGCCCGCGAGGGCAACCTGTTCGCTGCAGCCAGCGAGAGCGTAGCCCTGCTGAACCTAGGGTTTGCGTCGTCCAGCATCCGCTCGGTTCTGCCAGGGCAGGCGATCATTATCAGCGGCGGCCAGTTGACCATCGAGAACTTCGCCCCAAGCCCCCGCCGCGCCCACTGCTTTTTTGAGTGGATTTACTTTGCCAACGTAGCCAGCACGCTGGATGGCCGCAGTGTCTACCTTTCGCGAACGGCTCTGGGCGAAGAATTGGCCCGGCTCGAAACCCTGGAAATTGACGACGATACGATCGTCGTCCCCGTACCCGATACCAGCAAGGCCGCGGCCGACGCGATGGCGTACCATCTGAATATCCCCTCCCGCGAGGGCCTGATCCGTAACCGCTACGCGGGGCGGACGTTCATCGAGGGCAGCGACCGCCGCCGTAAGGTCGAAACCAAGTACACCCCGCTGGCAGAGGTGCTGCGAGGCAAACGCGTGCTGTTGGTGGAAGACTCGATTGTTCGCTCCACCACGATGCAGGTGCTGGTCGAACGCATCCGTCAGATTGGCGGGGCCAAGGAAGTCCACATCCGCGTGGCGTCGCCGCCGATCATCGCTCCCTGCTTTTACGGCATTGATATGTCGACGGTGAACGAGCTGTTCGCTCCCAAGTTTCTGCAAGGCGGCGAATTGACGGACGAGGTTCAGGCGGAAATGGCCGCCGTCCTCGGGGCCGATTCCCTACGGTACCTGCCCGTGGAAGCGATCGCCCGCGCCGTCGGCTTCGATAGCGACCAGCTTTGCCAGGCCTGCATCACGGGCGACTATCCCACGGCCTGTGGTCAACAACTCTACCAGGTCGCCCTGCAGCATGCCCAGGATGGCGACAGCAGCGTCAACGGCGCCCGCACCTACGAAGCACAGCGGGTGATGAGCTAACGGCTCATTTACCCCCCACCCGAAATTGCTCCCTGCCGCGCGAAGGCGGTCCGGGTTCGATGCGGTCGGCACAGTGCGCCCCCACGGACTTCTTCACGATGTTCTTGGCCTCCGTAGGACCTGGCAGGGCGATAAGAGGTCGCCCCCCGCGCCATCTGTGCACTCAACCTGCCGTGGTGTAAGCAGCAGTCGCGTGATCGACCGCGCGGGTTGATCGTTAACCACCTGACGCTGCGGGGGGCCTGCCCGATCCAGAACTGCAACGCTTCGATTGCCGGATTTTTCAGGGGTTTTTGCCAGCGTTGCATCTCGGCCAGAATTGGAACGGTGCTTGCAATGTGGCTCCTGCCGACTGAGGACGCGGCGGTGGAATATCTCGCGTCGCATTGTGCAACAGCCCGCGCGCGTCCGATCGAACCTAAGGATTCCACGCTACCATGCTGCCCCCTAAAAACCCGCCCAAGGGAACCCACACCACCCATCCCGATGCCCAAGCCCGCATGAGCATGCTTACGCGCATGATGGATCGCCATGCGGTTCAACAGCAGCCCAGGATGCGTTCGCCTCGCCCCGCGATGTCCTCGCATCGTGTTGCCTAGCAGGTGTCGCCTCACCACGTAGTCATCGAACGCCCCGCGGCGCAAGGGGGGCCGAATTGCCAGTCCGCCTTGCGGCGAAAGCGATACCAATGTTGGGTCGATCCGAAGGCTCGCCCCTGCGCCCTGCGGCGGTGGAGATGAAGCATTAGCCTAAGCGGCGCTGCTTGGCGATTTCCTCGGCGGCGAACGAGAGACGGTGAGGCTGCATCGTGGGAGTTTGCGTGCGGTCGTGCCCTCCTTCGGCCGATGCGGTCAAACGTCTTAGCTTAAGGAGTACCCGCTGCTTCAGCGAAACGTACGGCTGGACGGGCTCGCCGGGCTTGGAAAGCTCATTCCGCATGGGCGTTTCCGCGTGGTCATGCTCACTGTGCACATCCTCGGCAGCGAGTTGGCCGGGCTGGGGGTGATTGTCCCCCGTTCGGTGATTGCGGGCGGCGGATGGCTTGACAGTTCTGGCCATGGTTCATCCTCCCATGTGCAGCCAGTCGGTGATTTACCCACGACAAAGTGCAACTGGCATGCCTATTGGTCGCCCCCCGGCGAAAGCCGGTCCCAGCCCCCGAGCCCGCCTGGGTTTGCGCCCGGGAGGCCGCCGTTTCAGGACATGATGCGACTGTCGCAAATTGGCTACAGCTTGCCCACATCTGATACACGCCCTGCATCAGGATGAAACGCTGCGCGGCGGAACCATTCCGCTGCTATCGGGGCCGGTCCTGCTCGGCGTTCACCACGTGCTCGGCGGTCAACGTGCCATTCATTTGCCGGACCACGGTCACCGCGCGGCGCATTTCTCTGAGCATTTGTTCCACCTGGGTGGGTAGCCGCTGGAGTTCTGCGTCGGTGCGCTCCGCGGAAAGCACCCACACCATCAAGTCGCGCGGTTGTTGTGCGTCGATGGCGCTGCGCCAGGCGGCGAGGGCGGGCACCTGCGAAGCGTACATAGCCGCCGCTACGTCCGTTCGGTATTCGACCAGCAACTGCCGCATGCGTTCTTCGCTGCGAACCAGTTGGCCTACCGCACGCCGGGCGGCCTCATCGCCTTCCAGGTAGAGCGTCACGAGGAACGAACCCGTCCCGCACACCTCGCGGCTATCGAGCGATCGCCACAGGCCGCGGCGGATGCCTTCGGCCCGGCAATGAACGTGGAGCACGTCGCCCCGCCAATCGACGGGTACGCGGATCAGGCACACAAACTGATGACCACCTTCCAGCGAGGTCTGCGACGAAGGTTTGAGCTTGTAATACACTCCGCGACCACGGTCGAGCGTCCCGCTGGCGGCGAGCAGCTCTTGCGGCGGCAGCAGCTCGTAGCGCACTTGAACGCCGCGCTTGGTGCTGGCTTCGGCACTCGCGGATAGGGATACCACTTCGAGATTGGGCTTGGCCGCGATGCCGATCGATGCGCCGCTGTCCCGGCGCTTTTCCACGGCGATCGTACCGGCATAGGGTGAGATCAACTCCGTCCGCGGCAGGTGATCGACAATCCTCAGTGTTTTCTCAGGGCTCTCGAACTGGAAATAAAGCTGCTCCAGGTCGGCCTCGTCTCCGCCCTGCAACAGGACCGAGACGTCGAACACGGCCTCAATCAGACGCTCGCCCGGGTTGAGCACGCCGAACTCCGGGGGAGTGACATCGCGGCAAGAAACCACATAAGCCACGTCAAATTGCACTCGCGGCGGCGCGGCCCAAGCAGCCGAGCCGGCCCAGTTGGAACCTCCGGGGATTCCCACCCAGACAGCGGTCCAAATAACGATCCCCAAGAGTGCTGGCGGCGAAATGCGACGGGTGAGGGGAGCGAAAGTCGTGCGATCCATCTCGACAAGACTCCTTTCGGTGAAACGCCCGCCATCGAATGACGGCGGCAAGTGCACCCAAGGCGTCGTGCCTTATCCGTGCGGATCGAATCACGCGGGAGATCCCGCTTCAGATAAGCGTGAAACTCCTCCGTGTAACTTCGCCCACGCAAAGTTTGCCTGACCCGTAGAGAGCGCAAACTTCACACTGCGCGTGCGACTCGGCTCCAATTGATCCGCGGCCTCTCCTGGCCGTGGGAATCGTAGGAATGCGCGATGGCCAAGGCAACGGTCGCACGCGTTTTTTCGATACTTGCGGCCAGAAACCAGGGCATCTATCGTGTGCTGCTGGCGACACTAGCACCGGATGGCGCTGCCGGCAGTAGGGCCGCCTGCCTTGCTGGCGCGAAGCTCGGTACCGATTGGTTTGGCGGATTCCGCCATGGCTGGCAGCCGGGGATCCTTATGCATCTCCCGCTGACGACCAGCCAGTCAAGTAGACCTGAACCAAGCAGACCTGAACCGGGCCGCGTGCTGGATAACTGCGCAGCGTGTCCGCCTGATTCCGTGCCGGACCACCGAAGTGCGGCCCGATGGTGCCGGAATACAGTAGGGTTGCGGCGCCGACCATTCAACGACCGGAAACCTGACGACGCAACCAATCATCAGCGTCCCAGTCGGAAAACTCTCACAGCAATACAGGGTTGCTCCATGAAATTTGTTCACGCTTGTTTGTGGTCCTCTTCTACTCCGGGCTGCCGCCAACACCGCTTTACTTGGGTTGCTGCGTCCGCCGTCGCCTGGTTGGGCTGCGCGGCAATGGTCCTGCCAACCGCGGTGCCGGCCGCCGAGCCGCCCTCCACAGGCGCAAAGCTCCCCAGCGTGCAGAAGGTTTATCTGTGGCCCGAAGGCGCTCCGCACGTCAACGGCGAGGCCGAAGCGGACCGCCCGTTGCTTTACGTCTACCTGCCGCCTCGGGAGAAAGCGACCGGGGCCGGCGTGGTCATCTGCCCTGGCGGCGGCTATTCCGGTCACGCCATGGATCACGAGGGCGTTCAGGTGGCCAACTTCTTTAACGAGCGTGGCGTGGCTGCCTTTGTGTTGCGTTACCGCTTGAGCCCTTATCGGCATCCGGTGCCTCTGCTCGATGCGCAACGGGCCATCCGCCTGGTTCGTCAACGTGCCCAGGAGTACGGCATTGATAAGGATCGACTGGGGATCATGGGCTTTTCCGCCGGCGGGCATCTGGCTGCCACGGCTGGCACCCATTTCGATCAGGGCAATCCCCAGGCCGATGATCCGATCGACCGCGAAAGCTGCCGCCCCAGCTTCCTGGTGCTTTGCTATGCCGTGATCAGCCTGAAGGAGCCGTTCCACCACGGGGGTTCCCGCCGGAACCTGTTGGGAGAAAAAGCGGATGATCCCGAGTTGGTCGAAAACCTGTCCAACGAAAAACAGGTGACCAAGGACACGCCGCCAACCTTCCTGTTCCATACCGACGAAGATACCGGCGTCCCGCCGGAAAACAGTGTGGCGTTCTACCTGGCCCTGCGCAAGGCGGGCGTGCCCGCCGAAATGCACATCTACAGCAAGGGGCCACATGGTGTCGGCCTCATGCCCGGCGATCCCGTGCTTTCGACCTGGGCCAAGCGCCTGGCCGACTGGTTGACGACCTCTGGTTTCTTGAGCGACGCCCCCCGGGCACCCGTCCAGGGGCACGTGAAGTTCGACGGCGAACCGCTTTCGTTCGGAACGATTGCGTTCACGCCGCTGGACGGGATCGGCAAACCCACGGCCGTGGCCCGGGTGCGCAATGGCAATTACCGGCTTTCGGCAACGGCCGGTCCCACAGTGGGGCCCTGCAAAGTCACGGTTACGCGCTTGAGCCAGAGTGTCATCAGCATGGTGCCCACCGTTACCGGCGCCGAGCAGATTGAAGCCAACGGCGGCGAACCGGTCGAGATTGCGGCCGAGGGCAACAAGCTGGATTTTGAGCTCCGCTCGAAGTGAAGCTGTAGCGCTCGATGTCGCGTAGCACCAAGCCTTTCGCGGCTGCGGTACAGGGGGGCGCGACGCTCGCGGTAACATGGCAACGCCAGATACTGCGCACAAAATCGCCCGGCGGCCAGCAACGTAAGCCGACCGCCGGGCTTGATTGATGCCGCAACCAGCGCTACTGCGCTTCGTTGGGAATTTTGATCATCAGTAGCCGCGGGTCGCTCGTACCGACGGCCAGTTCTTTCCCGTCTGGCGAGTAGGCCAATGAGTACGCCGCTTTCACCGGCAGGGACTGCTCCATCAATTTCTTTCCGGAGAGGTCCCAGATGATGAGCGTTCCGGCGTAACCCAAGGTGGCGACGCGCTGGCCGGAAGGGCTGAACGCCAACTGGTAGATATGGTCTTCATGCCCTGACGTGGTGAGATCGGGCGCCGATTGGCCGGTTCGCCACAGGTGCCAGGTCTTGGCCAGACCGCCGGCGGCATAGCGGCTGCCATCGGGCGCGAAGGCAATATCGTACAGGCCATCCTCGATGCCGTCAGTAATCTCGGTTTGCTGCCGCCCGTTGCTGGCATCCCAGATTCGTACCGACTTATCGCCAGAGGAACTGATGAGTTGCCGACCATCGGGATGGAAGGCCACGGCATAGACTTGGCTAGCGTGGCCGGTGCAGTTGGCGTAGTTTTGGCCGGTTTCCGTGTTCCAGAGCTTGATGGTATTGTCGGCTCCGGCCGAGGCCAGTTTGCTGCCGTCGGCACTGAACGCCAGCCCATACACGTGCTGGCTGTGGCCGGTGAGGTTGAACCGGGCCTCAAGATTGGCTGGCAGCCACCGCCGCACCGTCTTATCGGCGCTAACGGTGAACAGCGTGCGAGCATCGGGCGTGAGGATCACGCTGGCGATGGGGCCGGTGTGGCCGGTGCACTGCTGGCCCGATTCCAGTTGCTGCATGCCCTGCACTTGCCGCAAGGCATAGTTGCGGATGATGCGGTCTTCGCCGGCGACCATGATCTTCTTGCCGTCGGCATTGATGGCAACATCGACAATCGCGGCCGGCAGCGAGGTTTCGGCGATCAATTGCCCATTCACATTCCACAGGCGGAGGGTCTTTTGATCGGCCGTCACCAGGAGTTGGCCGTTGCTGCTGCGGTCGAGGCAGCGGGTGACCTGGTTGGGGCCCTCGAGCTTCCGCACCAGCGTAAGGTTTGAGGTGTTCCAGTTTCCGATCACCCGATCATCACCGCAGGTGAAAAACTGGGCGCCGTTGGTAGTGAGGGCGATATCGTGGATGGCCCCTTCATGCAGCTTGGCCGATCGCTGCGCCGCGATCGTCACGATTTGCGCAGCGTTCTGGCTGCTGCCCAACACCAGCTTGGTGCTGTCGGTGGTGAAGGCCACGGATTGCACCCCGCCGGCGGCGGCGAATTCCTCGCCCAGCGTCCCACTGGCCAGTTCGTACAGCCGGCCGCGCCCATCGGCGCTGCCTGCCGCCAGCCGCGTATTGTTGGGCGAGAAGGCCAGGGTTTGTACGGCCTGGGGCGTTTCCCAGGCAAACGTCTGTTGGGCATCGGCCAGGTTCCACACGCGCACCTGCTTGTCGGCCCCGCCGGCGGCCACATACTTGTTGTCGTTGCTGATGGCCACCGCCGCGACTTCACCACCAGAACCGGCAAACGAACGTTCCTCCTTGATCGCGGCGAGATTGCCCACGTTCCACAGCCGAACGGCCCGATCGGCCCCGCCCGTGGCCAGGAAGCCGCCATTGCTGTTATATGCCAGGCTCCGAATCGCTCCCTCGTGTGCCTTAATGGCGGCGAGTGCATTGACGGGCCGCATCACCACGCGGCCGTCTTGGCCGGCAATGGATGCCGTCTTGCCGTCGGTTGAGAACACCGCGCCGGTGGTTGCCGCCGGCAGCGTGTACCGCTGGAGCTCGACGCCGGCAGCCACGTCCCAGACCCGGGCGGTCTTGTCCGCACTGGCAGTGATGATTCGCTTGGCATCAGCCGTAAAGGCGACCGACGCTACGGCGCCTTCCTGTTTGGCGATGGTCGCGACCTTGGCACCATCGGCCAGCTTGAAGATGCGAACGTCCTTGGCATCGGTCGCCACGGCAACCAGTTGATTATCGTTGCTCAGCGCCATGGAGGTTGGCGTGGCATCCACGTTAATCGTTCGTAGGGCATTGCCGTCGGCCGGATTCCACACCCGCACGCTCTTGTCGCCGGCGGAGACAAGCTGCGCGCCGTTGGGCGTGAACTGCACGGCAACAATGGGGCCGCTATGGCCCTGGATATCGCGGACAGGTTCGCCGTCGGCGGCGTTCCACACCTTGAGCAGATTGTTGGATGCGCCCACGATCTGGGCGCCGTTGGGGCTGATGGCCACGGCGACCACGGGCGCGTCCTGCCCTTCGATGGTCCGCACCAGGTTGCCGTCGCTCACGTTGAACAGGCGGATCTTCTTGTCGTCCGATCCGGTGACCACCTGGCTGCTGTTGGCCGAGAACGCAGCCGATCGCACCGCGGCCTCGTGCCCTGCGAGGGCCTTGTGTTCGGCACCATCGGCCGTTTTGAGCAGCTTGGCCGTCTTGTCATCGCTGGCCGTCAGCAGGTAGCTGTTGTTGGGGGCTACGGCCAGGCTGCGAATTGGCGACTTGTGAGGCGTAAGTTCGCGGCCTTCGGCAATCGGCATTTGCCAGATGCGCGCGATGCCGTCGCCTCCAGCAGTCGCCACGTACTGGTTGTTGGGGTGATAGACGACTGCCGTGACCGGACCGGCGTGCGCTTGCAGTACGCCCGCTGCTGCGCCATCGGCCGACTTGAACCAGCGGACGGTTCCTTCGGCATCGCCGGCGGCCAGGAAGTTGCTGTCGCGGCTGACGGCCAGGCTCCGCACCGGGCTGCCGGTGTTCACCGCTCGGGCCTGCTTGCCATCGGCGACGTTGTAGATGCGAATCTGGCCATCGTCCGACCCGGCAGCCATAAACTGATTGTTGAACGCCGTGACCACCGCTTGCACCGGCTTGGTAGCGCCGGCCAGGGCAATGGGTGCGGTTGGCGGCCAGGCAAACACGCGAACGGTGCCATCGCCTCCCGCGGCCAGCACGGTCCGGTTGTCGGTGCTGATGACCACGGCAGCGACATTTGGCGAATGGATCGTGCCGGTCGCTTTTCCATCGGCCAGGTTCCAGCCGTGGATCGTGCCGTCGTCGCAGGCGGCCAGGACGATCTTATTGTCGGGGCTGATGGCCAGCGAAATCGCGACCCCCGTTGCGCCCGCCAGGTCGCGGACATGCTTGTTCTCGGCCGCGTCCCAAACCTTGATCGCCTTGGAGCGATCGGCAGTGACCAAAAACTTGCCATCAGGGCTGATCGCCGCCGCTGTGCCTTCGGCCGCCAGGTCAGGAAGCTTGGCAATCTCTGAACTCAGCGGTACGTCGTATACCTTCACCGTGCGATCCAGGCCCGAAGTGGCGAACTGCTGCCCGTCGGGCGAGACGGCCACGCACAGCACCAGGTTTTGATGGTCGGCAATGGTGCGGACCACCTTGCCAGTTTCGCGATCCCACAGCTTTACGGAGTGATCGAAACTGCCCGTGATGACGAGCTTGCCGTCGGGCGTGAACGCGACCGCGTAAATCGGGTCTTCGTGCCCGGTGAAGTATGCAATTTGCGCGTGGCCCACGCTTGGCAGTCCGGCCGCGCACCAGGCGGCCAGGCTCGCTAACAATATTCGCGCTACACTCATGACGGCTTTCCTTTGAAGTTGGTATGGTTGGCGCGCGGTTGGCTTCCCTACGTATGACCATCGGGGGCATCGGCTGAAACCACACGATGGCGCCCCCCTCGTCATGGCGGCACGCCAGGCGAGTGCGCCCGCCAATGTAATCGCTACCCGTGGACAGGGCAAAGTCGTCTGGACGATTCGGGCATGAGGGCTGCCGGCGCACGTCGTCTGCCGCGTTTCGTTCGGCGCATCGCCTCCCCCCACGCATCGGATCGGGCATTACCGCGTGCTGCCAACGCCTGAGGCTGGTGGATGCGGTCGACCGCGGTGGCGACGGGTTGCCGCGCAGCTTTGACGGCGGTCACACTACAGCAAAGTGGTCGACAGCCCAGCGGTGCGACCTTAGGCTTGAGCAAGGGGGGAACGCCCCCACATGCGTTCTATTGATCCAATCCTGCTTTAGGTTTCGCAAAAACCGCGTCTGCGGAAGGAGTCGCTGCGATGCCTCCCCGGATTGCTACGCTGTTGGCCAGCGCGACGGAAATTGTCTATGCCCTGGGGTTTGGCGATTGCATCGTCGGCGTGAGCCACGAGTGCGACTATCCTCTCCAGGCCGCCGAGAAACCCCGTCTCACCTCCAGCCGCATCGACGCCGCGGCAGCCAGCGATCAGATTGACCGCCAGGTTCGGGAGCATTTGTCCGCTGGTGCGTCGTTGTACGCGATTGATGTGGCACGGTTGGCCACGCTGGCTCCGGAGCTGATTATCACTCAGGCGCAGTGCGATGTGTGCGCGGTGCGATACGCCGACGTGGTGGAGGCGGTTAAAAGCGAGCCAGCCCTGCGAAACGCGCAAGTGCTCGCCCTGAACCCGCAAACCTTTCGTGACGTGCTGGATGACGTGCGCCGGGTGGGGGACGCCGTGGGATGCCCGCAGCGGGCAGATGCCTATGTCGCGGAGCTATCGGCCCGCATGGAGCAGGTGGCAGCGGTAGGCCGCTCGATTCCGCCTGAGCGGCGGCCGCGTGTGGCGTGTATCGAGTGGACCGACCCGTTGATGCTGGCCGGCAATTGGATGCCAGAGATGGTTGAGATGGCGGGCGGCACCAACCTGCTCACCAAGGCCGGGGAGCACAGTCCAGCTTGCCGCTGGGAAGACCTTCGTGCAGCCGATCCGGAAGTGATCGTGGTTTGCCCTTGTGGGTTTGACCTGGCACGAACTAAGGAAGAGTTGGCTACGCTGGAGGCGCTGCCTGGGTGGAGTGAACTGCCGGCGGTCAGGAATCACCGCGTTTACCCGGTCGACGGCAACGCGTATTTCAACCGGTCGGGTCCGCGCATGGTCGATAGCCTGGAGATGCTGGCTCGATGCATCCATCCTGAGCGATTCGGGAACGACATGGTTGAAAATTGTTGATGGCTGCGCCGCCGATGCCGGCTAATGAATGATGGTCGCCGGGAATCGTTCGCATGGCTGCACGATTGTTTGCAATTCGCACGTACGGCATGCCATCAAGCGGACATTCGCCGCACGGCAACCAATAGAAACCCACACCGAGAAGAATGACTCTTCGCGGGTCCGTGTCGGGGACGGCGAATGAAACGGACCGCGCAAAAATCTGCGGCAGGCGAAGCCGGAGCCTCGCCTGCCGCTCAAGTGACCTGCGGCACCCTCCCGCACTCCCCAGTAGGTCGGGCGCGTGCAGGTCATTCATGAATGACAATTCGCGGGTGATTACAACCGCGGGGCCGGAGCTTCCACGGCGTTGTCTTCGGCCGGGGCCGGGGGCTGGTCCAAGCCGGCCGGGCCAAGAGTTGCCGGGGCCAGTTCGATGGCGTCTGGCGACAACAGCGGCGCGGCCTGCTCGGCTTCAGGCGCTTGCGGTTCCGCAGGGGCGCTGTCGGCCGGCTGCGATGGGGGAGCAATAGGCGCCCCTTCAGGCAACGCTTCCTGGTGGGGCACGGCCGGAGCTTCCGGCATCATGTGGGGAACGCTGGCCGGATTCGCATACCCGCCGCCGTGAGCATAGCCCACCGGCATTGCCAGATGCGGCTGCCGATGGTAGCTGTGCAGTTGGCAATGGCCGTGACGGCAGCCCCGGTGCGCCCACTTATGGCACGGCCCAAAGGCGTTGTGGAACAGGCCGTTCATATCATGCCCAGTGTAAGGGCACGGCGTGGTGTCTGCGCAGTAGGTGTCCCAGAGGTGCAGGTTCCGGGAACGGGGATGGTAGGTCGAGGTCCAGATGGACCCGTCGCAGGCGGGCTTGGGGCAGCAACCGTAGCCGCCGGCATGCGTACCGCAAGCACTGCATCCGCACGCCGCGAACGCGTTATAGGCTTGGGGGCCACACGCGGAGTAGTGGTGACCGTGGCCGCAACCAACGCAACTTGCACCAGGAACCACGCTGTCGGTGGCGTACGCGGCGTGGGGACCGGCCACCGGCATGACCATGGGCTGCGGCGTGATGGGCTGACCGGCCCAAGCGGCCGGCACCATCAGCGCTACGAGCGCCAAACTACAGAATCCAAGTCGCATGGCTGGAAAACTCCTTTTCATGGGGGACCGGGGGAGATTGCCGAGTCGCTGCGCCCTACCGCCGGAAACGGCCGTGGGGGAGAACCGTTCCGCAAGCGCTGCGCGACATTCGGCACGATCGTCGTCTTGCATCGCTCTGTATGGCGATGTCCGCCCTACAACGGCGGCCATCGTCTCCAGCCGCTACGGCCAGCCGCCCCCGCAGGTCAGGGAACGAGCCGCCATCAACGGAGGTGGTCCGCGATGCCATTCCTTTTGCCTGTCGAACGTGCCACGACTTGGGCATCCTGCCGTGCGAGAGGCACGCGGTAACCAAAGGGGGGGCGGTACGCGTGCGCTGCTGGCCGTGGTGAGCCGTTCGCCGCAGGTGGCGCAGCGGCTACGCCTGGCAAACGCGTAGGCTGGCGCCACGTAGCGCGGCCCTCGATGTACAGCCGGCGTTTGGGCGCAGCACGCTGCCACCAGCCTTGCAGTCGCCTTGGTCTGCACAGTTTCGGTAACAGGCTACGTAACCATTGCCCCGGTTTCTTGCGCAGGCAAATTTGATTGTTGTATTTTCGCCACATTTCCTGGTTTGACAGATGGCTGATGGCATTGAGTATGCAACGCAACTAGCGGTAACATCAGCAGATAAACCCATTGGCGGCCCGTCGAGCCGCAGCCGCATATTTGCCGCCTTCAGGCAACACCGACCGCGGCAAGCGAGCTTGAGCCGCCGACTTTCCCGCTGGCAGAAACGCTACATCCCGCATCGTGCTACCAACCGTCCCCCTTATCGCCGTGTTATGTTCTGGCCTGGGCATCTTGGCCCTGGGGATGCAGTGGCGCTCGCTGCGGGGGACCACGCTCCGGGCGCCCCTGGCTTGGGCGGTAGCGTCGTTTGCGGCCATCGCGCTTGCCGAAGCCGCCGTGGCGTGGCTGGCCGTTTCGCAGACCTTTGCGGTTCATCTTCGTTACCTGGCGGCGGTAGGTACCTTCTGCCCGTTGATGGCGCTGCTGGGGGCCAAGCGCCCGCAGGATCGCGGCTGGCAATGGGTGGTGGCTACGCTGGTGTTGGTGGCTGCCTTGCCAAGTCTCAACACGATGGCTTTCTTTCCGGCCAGCCCGATCGAACTGCATGGCTTTGTGCGGTGGTTCCTGGTGCTTCCGCTGTGGGGGCTGGGGTTGGCCAATCATTTGCCCACCCGGCTGTGGCCGGCATCGCTATTAGCCTCCGGCGGTCAGCTTTGGCTGTTGGCCCCGCAGATGCCGGAGTTCGCCTGGCTGCTTCCCTCGGGGATCACGGGCGAGCTGCGCGTTGCCACGGCCGCTGCCGCGCTGGCGTTGGCGGCAACGGTGTGGGCGGTGGCCTGGCCTGCCCGCCGTGTCACCGCGCCACCCTTGAGCCAGCTTTGGCTGGACTTCCGCGATGGCTTTGGCACGGTGTGGGGCCTGCGGATCGCGCTGCGTTTTCAGGCCACGGCCGAGATTTGCCACTGGCCCCAATCGCTCACCTGGCAAGGGTTACCGGCCGAGGAAGCGTTGCCGCCGGAAATCCATCAAGCGATGGAACAAGCATTGCGGACATTGTTGCGGCGGTTTGTTTCCGACGATTGGATTGCAGCCCGATTATCCCCTTCATAGACTTCCGTTCATGGCAACCTTTGAGACATCCGACTCCGCTTCGCTTTCGGTCGACGAACTGCGCGAGCGCTTGGCTGGCCTTTCCCGGCTGTTGGACGTAACGCGTACGCTGGCCGAGGAAGTGGACCTTGACAAGCTGCTGGTCACGTTGGCGCGCGAGGCATGCATCGCCCTCGATTGCGAAAGGGCGAGCCTGTTTCAATACGACGACAAGAACCGCGAATTATTTACGCGGGTGGCAACCGAACTGGAAATCGAAGAAATCCGCACGAGCATCCACCAGGGAATCACCGGCCACGTTGCCCGAACCGGCGAGGTGATGAACATCCCTGACCCTTACTCCGATCCGCGCTGGAACTCCAGCGTCGATCAGCGGACCGGTTTCCGTACGCGCAGCATTTTGGCGGCTCCCGTGACCAGCCCGCGCGATCAAAGCCTGCTGGGCGTGCTGCAGTTGTTGAACAAGCGGTCGGGCAGTTTCGACACATTCGATGAAGACCTCATCCGCGCATTCAGCCAGCACGCGGCTGTGGCGGTCGATCGGGCGCGCATGATCCGGGAGCTTAGCCGCCGGCACGAACTGGCCGCCTCGTTTAACGTGGCCCGCGATATTCAGCGGAGCTTCATGCCGCGCGAGTTGCCGCAGCCACCGGGTTATCAACTGGCGCAGTGGTGGTATCCCAACGCCGCGGTCGGCGGCGATTACATGGATGTCATTCCCATGCCGGGCAATCGGCTCGGGATGGTGATTGCCGACGTATGCGGCCACGGACTGGGGCCGGCCCTGATCATGGCCACGGTCCGCGCGGCCTTGAGGGCGTTGCTGCTGGAACACGAGACGCCCGACAAGCTGCTCGAACAACTGGACCGCGCGATGGCGGCCGACCTTCAAGACGGCCGGTTTGTCACCGCCATTCTCACCCTCCTGGACCTCAACACGCATCGCATCGATTTTGCCAACGCTGGGCACGGGCCGGCCCTGCACTACTCAGCTTCGAACGATGTGTTTTCATCGCTGCAAGCGACCGGCACACCGCTGGGAGTGATTGAAAATGCCACGTACCCCCTGGGACCGCCTGTAGTGTTGGAACCGGGCGACCTGCTGCTGCTATGCACCGACGGCATCGTCGAAGCGGTCAACGCCCGAAATGAGCAATTCGGGACGCAGCGGTTGGAGACCGTTTTGCGCGAGCATCGCGACGATGATGCAGCGCAGATCGTGGCCGCATTGGCCGCGAAGGTGCAGTCGTATTATCCCGGTGAGCATCCCGACGACGATTTGACCGTGCTGCTGGTGAAGCGAGCGGCCTGATCGCCCAACGCAATTCCTGTGAGGGGGCATCCTTGATGTTGGCCATTTTTGGGATCGGCCCGGCAGAGTTGCTCATCTTACTGGCGATGGCCGTCGTGGTACCCATCGTGATCCTGGTGGCGCTACGCTGGGGGACGGGCCGGGACATCATGCCGGGGGCCTATTCGCGGTGGTGTCCGAATTGCGGCGCGCAGTTTCCGTTAGACTATTCCTACTGCGGTTACTGCGGGTCGCCGCTGAGCCCGTCGCCGCCTTCAGGCGGCCCGTCGTCTGGTTCTGGGCCGCCAGCCTCGGATGCCGGTCCGCCGCCAAAACCATAGCTTATCGGCCGGGCTCGTCCGACCGGCAGCACTCTACGCGGGGTAGTCACCATGAAACGTCGCCTGACGCTCGGGCTGATCACGCTGGTGTTGCTCGGTGGGCTGATTGCGTTTGTTGTGTGGTACCCGATTGGGCCGCTGGACCGATTCCGGCCATCGATCACGGTTTCCAAGCAGACCACCATGGCCACTGGGGCGGGCATTCCCGATCACGATGCCGCATCGAAACAGGCCGGGGCACAGCCGCCGACCATACTCGATGATCGCGAAGGTCGGCTTGCCGGCCTGCTGATTGGGCAAATGTTCCCGGCCGTGGAACCGCTCGCCAGAACCGAATCGCAATTACACCAACAACTGGATTTGCTGAAATTGGGATTCGCCCTGGCGGCCTATCGCACCAGGCACGGGAGTTTTCCGGCATCGCTGGCAGCACTTTCGCCCGACTACCAGCCAGAGATTCCTCGCGATATCTTTGCTGAGGATGATTTAATCTATCGGCCGACCGACTCAGGTTTTGTCCTCTACTGCGTCGGTCCCGATTTCAACGACGATGGCGGTGTGCTACGCGAAGGCGCCATGGATCAGGACTACGACTTGGTCTTAGAGTTTCAAAGGTAATCGCGGCCGAGGGCAGAGCGGCAGTGCCGGGTGGTTGCGAGTGCCATCCATACGGTTACCTGGCTGCGGCTGGATGCACTTTCGCCGGGGAATCGGCACCGGGTTCGAGAGAGATCTCCCGGGCATCCTCGGGGCGCTTCCGAAGATACAGCTGAGTCATCAAGTCCTGGTAGCCGTTGACCATGCATTGCAGGGAGTGATGCTCGACGGCGCGGCGGCGGGCCGCTTGGCCCATCGCGGCCGCCTTGGCCGGAGAGCGAAGGATATCGAGCAGCCGGGCGGCGGTTTCGCTATCGCTGCCGGGGGGCGTAAGATAGCCGGTCTCACCCTCGATGATGGTTTCCGGAATCGAGCCCACCTGGGGGGCCACGAACGGTTTACCGCAGGCCATGGCTTCCAGGATGGTGACGGGGTTGGCCTCCATATGTGAGGTCAAGGCCACCACGTTCATCAGCGAAAGCAGTTCTGGAACATTGCTCCGCGTACCGGCAAAGATCACGGCATCGCCCAACTTCAGCTCGCGGCTCAGTTGTTCCAACTCGGGCCGCGTTTCGCCGTCACCCACGATCAGGAACCGCACCTCGGGTAAGACCGCGCGAACCTGGGCCGCCGCCTTGAGGAACTGTTGATGGTTCTTCTCTGGACGCAGGGCGGCCACGATGCCAACCACCGGCGCCGACTCCGGGAGCCCCAGTTCGGCCTGCAGGGCGGGATCGGGAGGCCGTGGCTGAAACCGCTCCACGTCGACGCCGTTGGGAATGACGAAGACTTTTTCGGCCGGAAAGCCTTCGACTTCCCGGAGATACCGACCGTGTTCCTGGGCGACGCCGATAAAGCCGTCAGTGATGCAGGTCAGCATCCGATTGAGCCGGCCCACGACATCGGGCCAACCGGTGGAATGCAGAGCGGTCAGTATCACCGGCACCCCGGCCGCCTTGGCGGCCAGCCTCCCCCAGAACATCCGGTCGCCTGCCCCCACGGTTACAACGGCATCTATCTTGCGCTGCTTGAGCAGGCGCGTCAGCTTGGGCAACACCCGCAGATCGTACTTGCCGCGGAGCAGGTGTGAGAACAGCGGGACTTCTTCCGCGATCACATCGCCCAAGGGGCCGGGGAACTTCAGACAGCAGACCTCCGGCAAGAAGCGGTCGCGGTCCATCCGGCGAATCAGGTTCACCAGCAGCGTTTCGGCGCCTCCGACCGGCATGAACGTATGCACGAACATCACCCGCAAGGGGCGGCAAGGAACGAGCATGGCGAACTCCGGCAGCATAGGCAGATGGTTTCGCGCCGTGGGGGAAAGGGAAGCTGCTATCCGCGCTAGGGTGCCTGGCGGCGTTTCCAGGCCAGCGTGCAACTGAGGGCAAAGCCTCGGCAGAACAGTCGGGTCAGCTTGAATGGCAGAAATTCCAGCACCGGTTCCAAGCAACATTTCAGGCCTATTCCGCCTGAGCCGTACAAGAACGTGTGCTGCCTGGTGACGAACCAGGGCATGGTCACGCGTTCGAAGCCGGCCTCACGCAAGATGCTCCGCATCTCTCGGAGCGTGTATTCCTTGAGATGAAAGCCCTCGGCATTGGAACGCGGCGGTTTGTACTCCCCGGTCACGTCCGACGGCCGCACGTGCCAATTGGGCGTGATGGTGACGAGCACCCCGCCCGGTGCCAGCAATTGATGTATCTTGCGGAGATAGTCCTGGCTCTCATCCGGCGGCAAGTGCTCGAAGACGTCGTTCCAGTAGACGACTTCAAACGACTGCTCGGGCAGGTCCAGCGCCAGAAAGTCGCCCAGGTAAAGTTGACTTTGCCAGTCCTCCGGCAACCGCCGCCGTGCCTGCTGGCGCATATTTTCGGAGACTTCAATCCCGGCCACTTCGAACCCTTGGCGCAGGATGGCTTCGAGCATGATGCCGCTGCCGTAGCCCACCTCAAACAGCCGGGCGGTGGCCGAAGGGTTGCCGGTTTGGCGGCGGAGTTGCGTCTGCTGCTGCGCGAGCAGCCTGGCCACCAGGCGGACATAGCGAGGGCTGAATCCCATCACCAGACCTTGATCGGCCGCAGCGCCGGCACGGCGGGCAATGATCTTGGTGACGGTGTCGTAGCCCTGTTGAAACGCGCGAAGGCGTTCTTCCGAACCACGCGGCGCCTGGCGAATGGCGGCGGCATACGCCCGTTCCTGCTCCCAGTGGAGCCGGGCGATCTCCTCGGGGTTGAGTTCGCTAAGGTCGCGCTGCGACCCATCGATGAGTTGCACATCCATAGCGACAGCGGCTTGCTAGGAAAAGTTGGGCCGCCCAGCATGCGCGGAGCGGGCCGGTTTCATGGCCGGTTCATTCCAAGCATAGGTTACGCCGCTGGTCAGGCGGGGGGGCACCGGTTCATAGGGGGGGCGTGTCGCACCGCAATAAGCGGTAGCTGCGGTGATAGGTTGATAGCTGCGGTGACAGGTTGGGCGCAAGCGCGCAGCCAATCAGCCTTTGCAGAACTCGCAGTGCCGGCCGAGACGATTATTCCGTGGAACCCTCGTGCAGCATGTAATCGGCAGGCCGATACAGCAGTGCGATCGGCAAGAGCAGCAGCGCCGTCGCGGCAAACATCCAGTAGGGCGGGAGTGACAATGCATCGAGCGCCAGTTGCACGACAAGGTAGAAGACGGCCGAGCCAATAATCGCGATCCAATTGATTAAATTCATCGTGCCGATCATGCGGCCTTTGATGTTTTCCGGCGGCTTTGCCTGGAGGTAAACCTGCACCGGCAAGGCGAACAGGCCCGCGAAGAAGCCAGCCACCGAAAGCACGGCCTGGCTGCCGTAGTAACCCAGCAGGTGCTCGCCGCGCCAGGCCAGCGACATGGCGATCAGGCAGGCGATCAGGCCCCAGGTTCCGACCCTCACCAGGCCGAACCGGACAATACCCGCCGAGAGTTTTCCGGCCAGCACAAATCCCAGGGCAATACCAATGGAGACCGTTGTGAGCAGAAAGCTGGTATTGGCCTCGTCCAGGCCGAACGTCCGCAGCCCCAGCGAATTGACGGCCAGCGGAATCACAGCCGCTACAAACCAGAAAATGGAGTACACCAACAGCGCTCCCTGGAGCCCGCGATCTCGCTTGAGCACGGCCCACGTTTCCGGGGCAATGGCCAACGCGGAGATTTCGAAGCGGGCACCGGGTTGAGCTACCGGAGTCCGCCGCACCAGCAGCGATGTTGCCGTTCCTGCCACGGCGATGCCCACGCAAACCACCGCGGGCAGCCAGAGTGTCTCGCGAAACTCGCGGAGCAGCCACCCACCGAGGTATGTGCCGAAGATCAGAGCCAGGAACGTGGTCATCTGGATCATGCCGTTGAAGCGGGGCAGGTCGTCGCCCCGGACCATCTCCGGCAAGATGCCGTACTTGGCCGGCCCGAAGATCGCGCTTTGAACGCCCATCAAAAACAGCACCAGCAACACGGCCCACGGCACGCCGACCACGGCGAAGGCTTCGCCGTCGGCCATCGGCTGGCGCGGCGGCATCCACCAGAAAGCCGCCACGGCCCCCAGCATCACCAGGATTTCGCCGACCTTTGCCCCTACGATGATCGACCGCTTGGTGACGATATCCGACCAATAGCCTGCCACGCCTGAGAACAGCACAAACGCCAGCGCAAAGACGCCCTGGGCCAGCATCTGCAAATCGGCGGGCTGGGCGCCCGGTGCCGGGCTAAGCAGTACCAGGGCGCAAATCAGCAGCACGATCTGCTTGAAAATGCTGTCGTTGAGCGCCCCCAGAAACTGCGTGATCGTCATGCCATAGAAGGCCGGGTCGCGCGTCAGCGGGGGGAGCTGATCGCGATCCAGGGGGACGCCGGGCCGGAGCCCAGCCGAATTGGGCGGGGGGGGCGCATCCAGGGCGTCGTCACTCAAGCTTTCTTGGGTTTCGGACATAACACTCCGAGACTTTTTGATGGTTACGACGCCAATGTCTGCTCGTCGAACGATCGACGTTGCGGTGCTTCTGTCGTCCAGCACGATCGGCGGCGTTCCGACGGACCGGCATGAATCCAGGCGGACATCCGCTGCGCAGGTATCAAACCATCGGCCGGGCCGGTTGGATGGGTGGCAGGCAGCGATGGCACCGGTGCGCAGGTGTCAACGCGCGTCCCATTCCACCTGCCAGCAAGTGCCCAAATCCCAGGCGACACAACGCGTACCCGCGCAACACGGAAAGTGCTTGCCGGCCCTATGTCACCCACGCCCACGCGTGCTTGCGTGGCTTCCACCCATAACGCATGCGGGCAACGAGTGCAACGGCGGTCGGCATGCGCTAGCAGTCCCCTCCCAATATTGATTGGTGGGGGGACCATGACCGCAAACGGCAGTCGAGCCAGCGAACCTGTTCGTCCTTTGGCTGGGAGTTACTCCGATTGGTGGCGACGTACTCCGTGACTTGGAGGCTCTGCGCAGCAGGGAGATACCGCGCAGCCTGAAAGCTCTGCGCGTCCCGAGCGCTCTGCGGCAATGCCGCGGAGAAACCGCCGCCCCAAGTGGGGCCACCTTACTTTCCAGGCTCCAGTTACCGCCCAGCGGCGATCAACGGCGAAGCTAGCAAACGAAGAAGGCCTCCGGCCGATTGAACGTGCGGGCCTATTCCTTGGACTCGCCGACCGAAACCACCGGCAGACCGCCCTCCTGGGCCATCTCGCGGATGTCCTCGGTGATCTTCATTGAGCAGTACTTCGGCCCGCACATGCTGCAAAAGTGAGCGCTCTTGAAGGTGTCCTGCGGCAGGGTCTCGTCGTGCATCCGCCGGGCGGTTTCCGGATCGAGCGAGAGGCGGAACTGTTCGTTCCAATCGAAGGCGAACCGGGCGCGGCTCAGGGCGTCGTCGCGCTCTTGCGCGCCGGGCCGCTGCCGGGCCAGGTCGGCGGCGTGGGCGGCGATCTTGTAGGCGATCACTCCCTGCTTCACGTCGTCGGAGTCGGGCAGGCCCAAGTGTTCCTTGGGGGTCACATAACACAGCATGGCGGCGCCGTGCCAGCCGGCCAGGGCCGCTCCGATCGCGCTGGTGATGTGGTCGTACCCCGGGGCGATGTCGGTCACCAGGGGGCCCAGCACGTAGAACGGCGCTCCGTCGCACCAACCCTGTTGAACTTCCATGTTCATCTGAATCTGGTGCATGGGGACGTGCCCAGGGCCTTCCACCATCACTTGCGTGCCGTTCTCGCGGCCGCGGCGGGTCAGCTCGCCGAGTACCTTCAGTTCAGCAAATTGGGCATCGTCGCTGGCGTCGGCGATGGAACCGGGCCGCAGCCCATCGCCCAAGCTCCAGGTGACGTCGTATTCGCGGAAGATGGCGCACAGGTCGTCGAAGTGCGTGTAAAGCGGATTCTGTTTGCGGTGGGCCATCATCCACTTGGCGATGAGCGAACCGCCGCGACTGACGATGCCGGTCACCCGACCCATCGTCAGATGCAGGTGTTCCAGCAGCACCCCGCAGTGGACGGTCATGTAGTCAACGCCCTGCTTGGCCTGGTGTTCGACCATATCGAGGAAGTGCTGGGGCCGCATGTCTTCGATGTTGCCGCCCAACTCTTCGAGCATTTGATAGATGGGCACCGTGCCAATCGGGACCGGCGAGGCGTCAATAATCGCCTTGCGGATGTTATCGATGTTCTTGCCGGTGGAGAGGTCCATCACGGTATCCGCGCCGTAATGGACCGCCACATGCAGCTTTTCCAGTTCCTGGTCGATGTCGCCAGTCACGGCCGAGTTGCCGATATTGGCGTTGATCTTGCACCTGGTCGCCAGCCCGATCCCCATGGGCTCGAGCTTCTTGGTCAGGTGGACTTTGTTGGCAGGGATGACCATCCTTCCGGAGGCAACCTCGCTGCGGACCCGCTCGGGTTCGAGGTTTTCGCGCCGCGCAACAAATTCCATTTCCGGCGTAATGACGCCGTCACGTGCCTGCTCGATCTGCGTCATGGTTAGGCGCAGCCTCCTCCAAGAGAGAGGATTTCCCGCCGCTAGGGCAGGGCACCCTCTTGAACAAAATCCGGTAATAGCGATGGGCAGCGAAGCGGAAGCGGATTGCCCAATCGTGCAGCTTCCGTTTCGCGCTCATCGTATACCAGTGGCCCCAATTGTCAATTCGTCGAACGAGGGCCGGGCGGCGCGCAACGTGCAAATGGGCCAGAGCTTGGAAGCCAGACATCACCTTTACGCATCGTCGTGCCGAGTGCATCCCGATGCGAAACCTGCCGGAATATCGCGGCCAGCAGCGCGTTGGGCGGAGTGCCGGCGTTTCCCGCTTCCGGAGTGAAAAGTCAGGTTGAACGCTCGTACCAGGTGGCGATTCACGTGTGCGCCGTGCCGCGCCGGTGGGCGATATCGCCGGCGGGAGAGGAGGCCATGGGCGGCCGGAATACGGCGTGCGGCAGCCGGGATCTTCCGCTGGGGAATGAAGTTGACATACCCTGGATAGGGGGGTGATAATTGACCGCTCATATCAACTCTCTCCTCATTCGCGGAGACAGCTTCTCATGATCGGGGCTAGTATCGCGGGGGGATTGCCGCCTCAGCTCCTGCCGCTCATCCTCCTGCTGACGCTGATCTTCTATATCGGGTTGTTCTATATCGGCTGCCTCCTGTCCGGCACGCCGTTCACGCCGTTCTTCAAATCGGCCGGATTGACCGCGCTGACGCTGCTTTGTACGTGCCTGATCATCTTCACCTTCGCCGTCCTGTTCGGCCTCATGTTGGTGTTGTTCTACGACGCGGAGCCGCCCCAACCGCCGGGTAAGCTCGGGACGATGTTCCTCCGGATGTTCGGGGCCTTCGTTTACTTGTGCGTGTTTGTGGTCGTCGGCGGAGCGCTCTACAACTGGGGATTGAAGATTGATTCTGGCCAGTCGATTGCCATGTACCAATGTGGCATTCCGACGGGCTTCGTATGCTTGCTCACCTTCGTTGGCATCATCGGCTACATGACTGGTGCCATCAAGGACGATCCACCTCCCGCGTACGTGGACGCGGGTTCAAGGCCACAGCCCGTTCAGCCAACGATTCAGGGGCGAAACTCCATTACGCCTCCACCGGTGGAGGTAGCACGGCCACCCGTAGAGGTAGGCCGGCCATCGGTAAGCCCTACGACGGTGTCACAACCCGAGCGGCCCCTGTTCGAAATCCCACAGGCTTCGCCGGACGCCGCTGCCGGTCGTACCGGGGCCTTTGGAACGGAACGCTCCAGCACGCCGACACGGCCACTCTTTGCTACCCCCGATCCCGCGGCGTCTGTACCGGCTGGCGACCACGCCGCGGCAAGTTCGCCCGCGGGGCTCGATCCGGGCAATACGGCCTCCAGCACCGGCAACCATCAATCATCGGATGCTTCGCCATTCCCGTCGAGTACGCCACAACCAACGGTCCGGCCCAGGTCACAAAGCCTGCTCGGCAAGGCTGATTGGGCGATGGAATACGGGCAGCTTCACACGGCGCTTCAGCATTTGTATGCCGCGGCTGCCGTTGAGAACGATCCCCAGGTATGGCAGAACGTCAACTGGAGCGAGCATTTCAACCGCCCCATGTTTTGCGTGATGTGGGGAGTTGGCATCGAAGGAACCCTGGCACCGGGGATCGATCCCGAGACGGCAACCGCCGGCATTCTGCCCGCGGTTCGCACGCAATTGCAGGACCTGCTGCGCCGCAGCGTATTCAGCAAGCATGCCGAGGCGTTGGTGCAGGACCTGGGGATTGCCGACGACCGGCGCAAGTTGCTGGCAAGCGCCCGCGATGCCGGCGTCGATGCACTGGTGACCGTCAGCCTTCAGCAAAAGGCGGTGCCCGGGCAGCCCCGCCCGGAATTAACGCTGTATGTCTACCTCCAGGATGCGGCAACCGGGCGCTCGTTGTGGCGGTCCGGGGGGCTCACCCGAACGCGTTACCTGGTGGCCCTAAACCAAGGGCAAGATTTAGGGCTGGAACTCGCCGAGGAAGCAGGCCTGGAGGCCTCGAAGGTTTGCGGGCTCGTTTCCCACTGCCCACTCCAGGCCGATGAGGCGCGGACCGCGGTCCGCGAGCTGATTAGCTCGCGTCCCGCCAATCCACTGCAAGCGCTGTTCCTGCTGCGTTATCTCCAGCGTCAAGAGAAGATCACGGTGGCCGAGTACGGAGTATTCCAGCGCGAATTGGTTGGTGACGATGCCGCCAACGTCCTGGCTGGAAATGACCACACCGCCAGGCAGCAGTTGATTGCCCGCTGGCTGCCGCCGCTTCGCACGCCGGCCATCCGCCAGCCTGCCGCCACCTCGGGGCCGTCACCTTTTTCCGGGGTACCTACCGCTTCGCCCGGCTTGGGTGCGGCCTCGCCGGATTCATCTTCTGCTCCGGTTCCGTCCGGCGTGCCTGGCGGGGAGCCCATGGGGGCTAACCGTGGTGGCAACCGGTTCTTTATCGACTGAAGGCCGGTGGATTGACGGATGGCCCCGCAGCCGCCTCGATTGGCTGGCTGTGCCGTATGCGCCCGCTAGTCTGATCGTCGCTGTTAGCCGCGGCCTGACCATCGTGCTTTACGCTGGCGCAAGTCGTGCTGGCACTGCATCTGCGACTATCGAGGGGGGGCCGCGACTCCTGTTGCTGTACCCGGCGGCATTCGCTATGCT
>CAZEEG010000012.1:0-69407 GCA_964511065.1 uncultured Pirellulales bacterium
GGCCTGCTCGACCTGCTGGTGGGCGAAGACCCCTTCCCCGGCTACAACGGTTCCACCACGCACAGCAGCCGGCTGTTCAAGAACCTGGGCGATTTGAAGTTCGCCGATGTTTCGGCCGAGGTGGGCCTCACGCCCGATATCGCCGGCCTGGGCGTGGCCGCTGCCGATGTGAACAACGATACCTGGCCCGATTTCTTTCTGGCCTCGGGCAATCGGCTGCTGCTCAACGATGGCCGCGGCAAATTCAAGGAAGCGCCCGGCAGCCAGGAAGTCTTTCACTGGCCCGACTCCAAGGGCGACAACATGGTGTGCGGGGTCTGCATGGCCGACGTCAATCGCGATGGCCTGCTGGATATCGTGTTGGGCCAGCACTACCAGGACCCGTGGCTGAACCCGGTCCCCAACCGGTTGTACATCAACCGCGGCGTGAAAGACGGCGTTCCCACCTTCGAGGATGTGACAGCCCAAGTGGGGCTGAAGCCGCTGCCGATGAAGGCTCCGCACGTCGAACTACAGGATTTCGATAACGACGGTCTGATCGACCTTTCGTGCAGCATGGTCAAGTTCGCCGGCGGCAAGAGTTACCCGGTGATCTTCAAGAACCTGGGCATCAAGGACGGTCTGCCGCAGTTTGCCGAGACGGCCCTGGCCGTGAACGACTTCCCCAATGAAACCGATACCGCGGTGAAACGTTCTGGCCCGTTCTTCGAGAAGATGATTGCCGAAGGCAAGATCATTTATAGCGCCCCTGGCCCGGTGTGCGACTTCGATCGTGACGGCCGCTTGGATATCTTTATGCCCAACTGGTGGTCGGAATCGCCTTCGCTGCTGCTCAAGAACGAAACTGCCGGCGGCAACTGGATTGCGATCCAGGTGGAAGGTACCGACGGCGTCAATCGCCAGGGCATCGGCTCGCGGGTGAATGTCTATCGGCCCGGCAAACTGGGCGACCCCGCTGCGCTACTCTGCTCACGTGAAATTGCCGTGGGTTTTGGATACGCCTCCGGCCAGGAAGCGGTGGCGCACGTGGGGCTGGGCGACCTGGAAACCTGCGATGTGCAGATCGTTCTGCCGCACAACAAGGGTGAGATTCGAGCGCCTGGTCTCAAGGCCAACCAGCGCGTGGTACTGAAGAAGCCATAAGGACGAGCGTGCAGCGGTAGCCCAACTACAGCCGCGGTGCCGCGTTAGCCTTCACGGCTTGCCCGCCACTGGGAAACCACCTCTTCGACATCGAGCGGTTGCGTATCGCAGGGCGGCCCCCAGACTGCGGCCCGTTGTGCCTGCACGATCCGCTGGTTCAGCGCTGCCACGGCACGGCGCACGTCGGCCTCGTAAGCCAGGCCTGCGATCCGCTGGAGCGAACGCTCTACGTCCAGCCGGATTTCCAGGGCGGGCGGCAACAGGTTGATGTTCTCCCGCTTGGCCTTTTCCTTGAGCCACCAGTCTTCGTCGTCCATGCCGCCCAGGCCGGGAATCGGCTTGCCAAACCCGGGCAGGTTTTCAAAGGCGCCGCTGTCTTGCGCCTCGCGGATGCGGGCTTCGACAAACGATCCCCAGTCCATGCCCGCCGGCTTACGGTCGGGCACTTTCTCGCCGCCGGTTTCGCGCTGTTGTTGCGGTTGGAGCGGCTGCGCTTGGGGATCGTGTGCTTCGCCGCGGGGCATTGCTGCTTGCGAAGCGCCTGGTTTGCTGGGAGCCATCGTCGCTGCATGTGGCTGGTGGATCATGGCCAGAGGTCGCTACCAGGTTGCTGGGCTGCTGGCACGGCCTTTTCTTCACTCATTGTAAAGCGAACGTCCACCCGCTTCCTGCGGTGCAGCGGCGAAGACGTAAATTCCGAGGCATCATGCCCCCCGGTCTGGCAGCGGCCGACGATTCGCCTGGGGCGATCGGTTGCCGGCCGCTACCTGTACCGGATGGCTGTTCTGGACCGCGTAATCGTGTCCTCACGCGGTCCGACGTTTCGGGGAGGCGCAGGTGCGGCCCCCCGTGGCGGGGCGCTACCCTGCGACTAGCCTTCCAGGACCGATTCGTCTTCCGGTGGATCAATTTCCATGGGAATATCGAAATCGCTGGTGGGCATCCCCGTTTGCAAACCGCACCGCCACTTGAGCCGCTGCCAGAACGAAAGCTTGGATTCCCACTCCCGCACGACCTTCCGCAGCCGCATCACGCTGGGCGCGTGATCCCGGGAGAGTTCGTCCAGCACCGCCGTGCAGCCGGACACATTGCCGGAGGCAAACAGCGCGGCCGCCAGGTTGGTGGCAAAGTGGGTTGGCACATCGGACTTGAGCACGGCGCCCATCCCGGTCAGGCAGATTTCCCGCAGCGCGCGTACGGCCAGCTCCGGCTGGCCCATCTGCATCAGGCAAACCGCCCGGGCGTTGCGGCTGTCAGGATCGTGAAAGCCGCGGGCATTCAGCAGGTCGAACGCCTCTTCGGCCTTGCCGCTGGCCAGTAGCGTCCTCACCTTCTGCATCACTGCAGCTTGGGGGGAAATTGGCGTGCGCTGTTTCTCGGTGCGGGCCGGTTTGCCCTGTTTCTTGGCACCGTCGCGCGCGTCTGTCGCGTTTGTCTTGCGCTGGCTGGCGGCCGTATCTTCAGGCAAAAAATGGTCAGGATACATGAGCATGACTCCTGTGGAGAATGGCAGGCGCTTGATGAAATCCAAAGCCCGGGCCAAGTGGGCGCGCATGGCCGGCGCAACTTGAACCCGGGAGAGTGCGGGGCGAGTCGTGCGCTGTGTGGGGCGGCAGCCTATCGGCGAGCCTCCGGCGCAAGCGCAAGCGACCGCACATCGAAAGCGTCAACGTGGGGGGAACGCGGACCAGAAGAACCGCGCCGCAATGAGGGGCCAACGGCCCACAATTGTGCCGGGCGTGGTTCCATCAGCGCTGCTTAACCGGCCGCCAGGCGTGGCAGCCGTCCGCGGAGGGCAGCGCGCAGGAGATGCATCAATTGCGCAGAGGAATCAATCGGCAAGCGACCACGACTGCCGATCCAAGCCCGTGGCCGTCGCGGCACGACGAAATATCTGCCCGGGCAGAGGTCTGCGTTTCGTTGGTGGTGCAGCAATAGCCGCTGACCAGGTTGTCGCACAGCGGCATGACCATCCGATCGCGCCGCGATACGGCCGCCGCCCCTTCCAGTGGGACTTCCAGCAGCCAGCACGAGGATGCACCGCCGGCAGGGTTGGGAACCCGCCAGCGGCTTTCCTGGTGGTTGCGGCCGGCAGGCAGCGCATCCTGGGGGGATTGGCTGCTTTGGGCGGGGGGCGTCTGGCCGTCAGCGTCGGCGGGCACCGGAGCGATGGCCGCCAGCGAGGCGGCCGTGGCATCCAAGGCACCAAACAAGAGTTGGCGCGGAATTTCCGCACCTGCGGCGATCAATATCAGCACAGCCGCCAATATTCGCCGTGTGCGATCCACGGATCAACACCTTGATCGAAAGGAAGAATCGGCCCGAATACTCGGGCTGCTCATTGGAAGCTTATCGTTCTGGCGCCGCCGCAACAAGAGAACGTCGCGTAGGATTGTATAGAGCGCTAGCGCTACCGGCCCTGCGGCGATTGCCCTAGCGGCACACCCGCTTTTGGCTACACTTCCGCGGGTCGCAGGCGGAAATGGCGCCACCTGGCAATGGGTGGTTTGATGGGGCTCGCTGGAAACGTACTGTTGGTCTCAACCGTATACTGATTTGATGGACGACGCCCTACGCAAGCATCTGGCCGAGCATGGCCAGCAGCATGTGCTGGCATTTTGGGATGACTTGACGCCCTCGCAACAAGCCAGCCTGGAAGGCCAACTGCGCGGTCTCGATTTGCCGCTTCTGGAACGGTTGCGGCGGGGTGAACAGGTAGCGGCCAACTGGGCCGAACTGGCCTCGCGGGCTGAGCCGCCCCCAGCCATTCGGCTCGGCCAACACCACTGGGATTGGGAGCCCGCCGCCGCTCGCGAGGCCGGTCAGAAAAGCCTGGCCGCGGGCGAAGTGGGCGCGGTGCTGGTCGCCGGAGGGCAGGGGACCCGACTGGGATTTGACGCCCCCAAGGGGATGTTCCCGATCGGTCCCGTTTCCGGCGCCACGCTGTTTCAGATTCTGCTGGAAAAGGTCGTCGCATGTAGCCGCCGATACGGTGCGGCCATCCCTTTGTACCTGATGACCAGCCCCGCCACGCACGGTGCCACGGTTGAGTACCTCCACAAGAACGACTTCTTTGGCTTGCCACCGGACGATGTGACGATCTTTTGCCAGGGCACCATGCCAGCGGTCGATGCGGCCACCGGCAAACTGCTGCTTCAAGCCAAGGACAGTTTGGCCCTGAGCCCCGATGGACACGGCGGGATGCTGGCCGCCATGGCTCGCAGTGGGGCCCTGGACGACGTGGCCGCCCGGGGCCTGCGGACCCTGTATTACTTTCAAGTGGACAACCCGCTCACGCAGGTTTGCCAGGCGGAGTTCATCGGCAACCATCGGTTGAGCGGATCGGAGTTATCGACCCTGGTGGCAGCCAAGCAGGTGCCGCGGGAGAAGGTCGGCAATGTGGTTTCGATCGATGGCCGCGTGCAGATCATCGAGTACAGCGATTTGAATCCGCTGCCTGATGCGATCGTGCTCCGCACCGATGCCGCGGGACGCCCCGTGTTTTGGGCCGGCAATACGGCCGTGCATGCGATCGACGTGGCGTTTCTGCAGCGGATGGCCGCCAGCGATACCACACTTCCCTTCCACCTGGCGCACAAGAAGGTTCCATATATCGCCTCCGATGGCCGCCTGGTGGAACCGGCCGAAGCGAATGCCATCAAGTTTGAGCGGTTCATATTCGACCTGCTGCCCTGGGCCGAGCGGGCCATTGTGGTCGAGATCGACCCGGCCGAGGAATTTCGCCCGGTGAAGAACGCCCCGGGCGAAGCCACGGATACGCCCGAAAGCGTGCAGGCGGCGATGATGGCGCTGCATCGCAAGTGGTTGAGGGCGGCCGGGGCGCAGGTGGCCGATCACGTGCCGGTGGAGATCGGGCCGCGGTTTGCCCTGGATGCCGAGCAGACAGCCGAGCAGATTCAGCCGGGCCTGGTCGTGGATCGGCCCACGTATTGGAGCGGCCTGCCGTAAGGCGGAGGGAGAACAAGGCGGGTGCAAGACGAAGCGCATGCAAGACGAAGCGCATGCCAAACGAAATGGGTGCAGGACGAGGTGCATGCAGGAGCATGCCTCGGGCAAAAAACTGACAACGCCCTGGCAGTAGGGTAAAATTCGCTCGATCTGGTTCCAGTTCGGCTCCATGGAGCACCAAGGTACGGCAGGTCGTCCCTGACCTTGGCCCCGTGGTGTCTCATCCGCGGAACGTGTACATGTCGGGCAGCGCCTCATCCAATCCCGTTCGGTTTCCGTGTGCGCAATGCGGCACAATGTTGTCGTGTTCGGCCGATAAGGTCGGCAAGCGGGTCCGTTGTGTAACCTGTTCCGCGGCCCAGGTCGTTCCGGAGCCGGACCTGTCCCCAGCCGATTCGGACGATGCGTTCGATGGCTACGCGATTCGCGACGAAGAATTGCCGAGCCGGCCCACCTCGGCGTTGCCGTCGTGGCTGCAACCGGGCGAAGCCCCCGAGTCGCCGCGGCCACAGAGACCAGCACCCGATGATCGAGGGAATGCCGATCGATCGCCGGGCGATGCCGCGGCCCGCGGCAAGGCCTCGGCCAAGCGCACCGCCAGCAGCACCCAAGATCGGCCCGGCGAGGCACCATCATCACAGGTCGATGGTTGGGGTGACTGGGGGCCGCCGGTTCCGCGCGAAGTCCGCTCGGGTGAGCCTGCCCGCACGCGCGAGCCAGCGCGTACCGCTGGCGTCGCCGACGACGAGGCCGAGGAACCGCCTTATGGCGGCGAGCAATTGGACCTGGTTCACGGCGTGTGGACGATGCCCTGGCAGGGGGATGCGGCGCTGCGCTGGTTCATGTTTGCCGCCGGCCTGTTTGTGACCTCGTGGTTGGCCCTGGGGGTCATGAGCATGGTGACCAGCGACGATATGCTCACCATGGTGGGCGGCATTGCGTTCATCATGCCGCTGATCTGGTTTGGGGTGTGGACACTGTCTTACGGCGCGGCGTGTTTTCTCGGCATCCTGGTCGATACTGCAAACGGTGCCCGCCGGGTAACCACCTGGCCCGAGGGCGACTGGCGCGAGTGGGTGTTCATGCTGTTCCAGATGGGCATCCCCATGACGATCAGCCTGATCGCCGGCCTGGGGCTGGGCGAGGGCGCCGAAGCGCTGGGGATGTCCGCGGCTCCGATCAGTACCACCGTCACCGTGCTGTTGTTCCCGATCCTGCTGCTTTCCAGCCTGACGGAGAACAGCGTGATTCATCTGGTGTCGCGGGCGATCTGGGGAAGCCTTTTCCGCCTGCCGGCCGCGTGGCTGCTGACCTACCTGGCGATGGCGGTGCTGGTACTGCCATCATTTGGGCTCTACCAGGTCTTGGGCACGATGCGCGTGCCGTTTCTGATTGCCAATGCGGTGTGGATGGGGGCGGCCTGGTTCATTCTCGCCCGGGTGCTGGGGCGGTTGCTGTGCCGCATTCGCTACGTCTACGACGACCTGCTGGAAGACGAAGAAGACAACCAGGCGTAACCACCGCTGCGGGGACATCAATAAGCTATGCGGCAACGACGGCGGCACCGCAAACGAGCGCCCCCCGAGTCAACTTGCCGCATCGTCAATATGGCGCTCGATCAACTGGCCATATAGCCAAATTGCGTGAATTGGTTTGACTTCGGCCCCACTGGCCGTTTCATTACACGCATCCAAGTCGATGGATGTACTGGCCCGTCCCCACGTCTTTGAGGCAGGCCAGTCGGCAGTGCATGACGCTAGACCCACGTCCTTTCGTCCGGAGGTCCGAGTATGAGAAAGCTTGCGCTGTTCACGCTCCCGCTGGCTCTGTTGGCCGCCTGGGTGTTGGTTACCAGCCAGCAATCCGCCGAGGCGCGGCCCCAGTACAAGATGGCTTGGGATAAGACGTATCTGAAAGAAGGCTCGCCCATCTACGCGGCCCTGTCCGGCAAGAGCAATTGCAACGTGTGCCACGAAGGCAAAGACCGCAAGAACCGTAACGAGTACGGCCTGGCCGTGGCCAAGAGCATCGGCGAAAAGAACTGCAAAGATACCGACACCATCGCCAACGGGCTGAAGAAAGCCGCCGAAGCCAAGTCGGAAGGCGGACTCACCTTTGGCGAACTGATCGAGCAAGGAAAGCTGAAGCCCACACCGTGATTGGCGGGGCAGCACACGGCAACATTTAAATCTCCGGGGGCTTGCAAACCCTTGGTTGCGGTTTCAAGCCCCCGCTGTTTGCTTTGCCGGCCAGCTCGGGTGGGGCACTAGCACGCTGAGACGCTGGCACGCTCGCAACGCCAGACGCACCGGGCAAGAGACATGATTGAGCCTGCCATGGCTTAGCCGGCATTATTTAGTCGGCACCGTTTAGCCTGCATTGCCGGCCTGGCGCAGCGTGCGGATGATGTTATCCATCACGGCGGCGGCGTGGACCTGCATGGCAACTTCCATGTTCATCCGCCACTGGCGATGGGCGCGGCGGTCGAAGACCGTCGCCCCGCGCGTCAGCTCGCCGGCCACTTCGACATCGGCCGCCATTTCTTCCATCTGGAACAGTTCAGGGTTGGTCAGCGCCGTGAGCGCTACGGCATCGTGCAGGTGGATGCCTTCCACCCCAAGCCGCTCCCGATAGCTCCGGAAGGCAAACGGCAGAATCTTGTGGAGCACCCGCCCTGCGCGTGTATGTTCGGCCGGCAGTTCGTTAAGCAGGTCAAACGCCATCACGATCTGGCTGGTCACGTCGAGCGGGATCAGCGTCTTGGTGGTAGGCGAACGGAAGACCTCTCGGGCGGCCTCGGGATCGCAATAGATGTTGAATTGAGCGGCCGGGGTGATGTCGCCCGGCACCCGGACGGCCCCGCCCATGATAATCAACCGCCCCAGTTGCGAGGCGAGCATGGGATCGCGGCGGAAGGTGGCCGCGATGTTGGTGAGCGGCCCCAGAGCCACCAGCGTGATCTCATCGGGTGCGGCCCGGATTTCGTCGGCAATCACCTTGTCGGCCAAGTGCTGATGGTGCAATTCCACCATCTCGAAGTTGGAGTTCGCCAGCCCATCCGCGCCGTAAAGATGGCGATTATCGGTCGGCAAACCGTGCTCCGGCTCAATGGCCGCACCGATCCGCGGCCATCGCGGAGGGTCAAGCTGCTCGATCAGCGCATGGACGTTGCGGGTGGCTTGTTCGGGTGAGACGTTGCCGCCCACGGCCGTTACGGCCACCACTTGCAACCGTGGATCGAACAGCGCCGAACAAAGCGCAACGGCGTCGTCAATCCCTGGATCGACGTCGAGAATAACCTTCCTGGCCATGCCGGATTTCTCCCCAGCGCGGAGCCGAAACGATTGCCATCTTCCCCGCCCGGGCAGGACGCGTATCGGTCACGGATTGTAGGACTTGCGCTGCCTAAGGGCAAGGTGGCCCGCCAAGTGTCCCCCCCGGCCAAGACACCTCCAGTTGCCGCGCACCGGGAGCAGTGGCCCATCCCGGCCGATCTGCCAGCGCCGCCAGGCCACCGTTGACGCGCGGGCCGGGAATCCAAGAATGCCAAAGGAACCTTTGGTGCGCCTTTCCCTGCACCGCGTGGTGCAGGCTGGCGCAGGCAAGTTGTGGGGGGAGGCAGGTTCTGGGCAAGGCACAGCGAACAGGCACCGGGCGCCGGCACGGCTGGTGTTCAAGCGCTCTGGTGTTCAAGCGCGTCGTTCGGCCACTTGCCATATTCCAACCGAATCGCGTGCCAACCGAACCGTGTTCCAGCCGACTTGTGGCGTCTTGGCCGATTGACCTGAAACAACGCGGCCATTCGCTCCGCACGAACCGATAGCATACTGAGGCGAATGCCGCGCTAGGATCCAGAATGTCCCCGGCCCCTTCTCAACCTGTGCTGCCAGTCCGCAGCGGCAACTCTGCCGCGCCCGATGCGGCTGCGCCCAGGGCGGCCTATATTCATGTGCCGTTTTGCCGGCACCGCTGCGGTTATTGCAATTTCACCGTCGTGGCTGGGCGGATGGACCTGGTGCCGCGGTTCCTTGAAGCGCTGGAGCGCGAACTCACCTGGCTGGGCACACCCCGGGAGGTTGATACGCTGTTCATCGGCGGCGGGACCCCCACGCTGTTGGAACCTGTCGACCTCCAACGCCTGCTGGAGATCGTCGCTCGGTGGCATCCGCTCGCCTCCGGGGGTGAATACTCCATCGAGGCCAATCCCGAGTGGTTCGACCAGGCAACAGCGGCGGTACTTGCCGCCGCGGGCGTCAACCGCATCAGCTTGGGGGCGCAATCCTTCGCCGCCGAAAAACTGCGGCAACTTGAGCGGGCGCACACGGCGGCGGACATCGAACGCAGCGTGCAGCTTGCCCGGCGGGCCGGAGCCAGTGTCTCGCTGGACTTGATCTTTGCCGCTCCCGGGGAGTCGCTGGAAGGATGGAGCAACGATCTGCGCGCCGCCCTGGCATTGCAGCCCGACCACATTTCCACCTACGGCCTCACGTTTGAGCGGGGAACCACGTTCTGGTCGCGGCTTACGCGGGGCCAGTTGATCCAGGCCGATGAAGAACTCGAAAGGGCCATGTACGCCCTGGGGATCGAGCACCTCACGGCGGCCGGTTTTGAACATTACGAAGTATCCAACTTTGCCCGGCGGGGGCACCAGTGCCGACATAATCACACCTACTGGGACGCGGCGCCCTACTATGCCGCCGGTCCCGGCGCCGCCCGCTATGTGGATGGCTGCCGCCAGGTCAATCATCGCAGCACCACCACCTGGATGAAACGCGTGCTGGCAGGGCAATCGCCCATCGCAGAATCGGAGTCGTTGTCCCCGGAAGACCGGGCCCGGGAAGCCCTGGTGCTGGGCCTGCGCCGTATGCAGGGCGTGGCCGTGGAGGCGTTTGCGGCTCGATTTGGGTTTGCCGTGCAAGACCTGTTTGGCCGAACAACACTAGAGAGGCTATTCCACGACGGCCTGCTCCGCTGCGACCAAGGGCATCTTCAGTTGACCCGCACCGGGTTGTTTGTCAGCGACAGCATCTGGCCGCTGGTCCTGCGGTGCTAAGGCGGCAAGCAGCGGGAAATCGGCCGCTGCGAATGCACGCACCGGCAGAATGTGCCGCATCGCGCTTGGCGCACATCGGCCCGAATACGTGTCGGACGGATTGACGGGCCGCGCCACACGTCTCCTGCTCTTCTGCACCATCGGCGGCGTTTCAGCCAGCCCGGCATGGAACGAAGCGGGCGCGGCTGCGCACGTATCGGAGAGGGGGTCAAAAAGCGTTGCGGCGGAGTCGCCAACCCGTGGCGATGGTCATAACGCCGTTGACCAGGAGCATGGCCCCGAAGAACAGGGCGAACATCAGCAGTGCGATCTCGGTGAACACCATCACCAGGATGCCCAACACGATGGCGATGAATCCGGACGCCTTAATGGCCGTGCCCCGCGGTCCTCGCCCGACGGCAAAGCCAAGGAGCAATTGCCCTACGCCCATCACGAGCAGGAACACACCCAGGATGGTGACCATCAGGCTGGGCACCAGCAGCGGAAAGAACACCAGCAGCAGGCCCAGCAGCAGCACCAGGATCGGCCCGGCCATGCCGAAGGGATCTTCAGGATCTTCACTGCGCTTGCGGCCTTGGATCGCCCGAAACAACCCCATTGTGCCGGCCACCAGCAGGATGATGCCGACCACCATGGCAAACGCTTTCATGATTTCCAGTGGCAACAGGGCCAGCATGATTCCGGCCAGGACCATGACGGTCCCTTCCAGGATCATCGACCATCCCAAGCGGCTGAGCGACTGATTCATCGGGTGCTTGTCTGGGGGGTTCGAGGTTGGAGCAAGGGTTGGTTTCGGGGGACGGACGTTGAAGCGGGGGGAAGCCCTGCCCCCCAAAGCGCAGCGAAACGGTGTGTACTTGTTGGTGGGGGCGCCGCTTTTCCGGCCCGCCGGTCCAGACAATCGGCAACCGGCTTAATCGTCCTCAGCGGCCGAGCCGTCCCTGGATTCCAGCTTACGATACAACGTTGCCCGACCGATGCCCAGTAGCCGTGCGGCCTCTGCGATGTTGCCGCCGCTTTGATGCAGGGCAGCATCCACCAGGCGGCGTTCCCAGGTGGACCATTGCAGGGTGTCGTAAGGAGTTTGGGCCGTTGCCCCGGAAGGGTCGAGGTGGGCCACGTCGACGGCATCGCCTCCGCAGCGCAGGGCTGCCACCCGCACTACCGATTGCAACTCGGCCACGTTGCCGGGCCAGTGACGCGCCAACAGCGCCGCCCTGGCTGCCGGGTTGAGGAACAGTCGCGGCCGCCCCAGTTCGTGCCGGAGCCTTTCCAGGCATTGGTCGAGCCACGGTTCCAGGTCTTCCGTGCGTTCGCGAAGCGGAGGAATCGTGATCCAGGCATCTTCGAGCGCTGCGACCAGCTCGGGAATCAAGGGAAGCTCGTGCGATGCCGGCGCCTCCAAGCTGAGCGCCAACCAGAACCGGGCCGGTTCCGCGACGCCAGCGGTCGGTTCCACTGGCGCCAACGGTTGCTGCTCAATCGGCACGCTGGCCGGTGGCAATTCCTCGGCCCGATGCAGCACCTGCGCTAGCCGTTTCTGAGCACCAGGTGAAAGCCGCTGCAGGTGCGTGAGCCATAGCACCGCGCCGCTGCCGCGGCCGCGCTCGAGCAACCACCATAGTCGGCGCGAAAACAGCAGCGAAGGTGGGCTGCCCTCGCCCATCGCTGGCCCTGCGGCCGTGCCGAGTGCTCCTGGCGAAGGGATGTCAGCGTTCTGCTGAAGCGACAGCGAAGCAGCAGCCCCGCCAGCGGTCACGGCGGCGTGCGCGGCCGGGGCTGCCTCGTCGCGCAAGGCCGCGTTGAGCGCCTCGGCCGAAACCACCAGCAGCGGAACTCCGCTGGCGCGCCGGCCAGCGTGCAGCAGCTTCACCGCCGTTGGCAGTTCCAGCCCGGGTTCTCCGCGCAGCGCGACCACCGGTTGCATGGTGGCATCGGTCAAGTGGCTGCGCAACCGCTCCGAGGCGCGGCTGGTACCCGGCAACTGGTCGGGCCAGGCTGCCAGGGCGATGTCAGACGACTGCGAAGCCTGGAAAGCCAGGTTCTCGACATCCAGGCGGAGCGATTCGGAAACGAGCCTTGCCAGCGCGGCCATCAAGTCGAAATGACTCTGGCGAAACTGGCCAATCTCCACGCCCGCATACAGCACGCCGATGATCTCGCCATGCATGGCGATGGGAGCCCACAGGGCGTCGCTGCCTGCCGCCCGCCGCGGGGTCCGTGCGTCGGCCGGCGATTGGCGCGAGGCCCACACCACGCGGCCATCGCTGAGCAGCAGGTACTTCAGCGAGGTGCTGAGTTCGGGCAGCGATTGTCGGAGCGGGTCGAGGCGGCGCGGGATCAGTTGGAAGTTTTCGCCCACTTCGACCCAGGCCGCGCGTGCCGCCCCCAATCTGGCCCTGATGAATTCCAAGACGAGATGTTCCCAGTCGGGAACTTCGTTGCCGATCCTGGGCAGGATGTGCGAGGCCAGCCGGTTCAGCTCCTTGTAGTCCAGGGCCGCCATCGAGAGGCTCGACAGCGACGCCTGCAAGGTCTGTTCGTCCTCGCGATCCAGGTCCAGCACCGGCGTGGTGCTGCGGCCTAACTCCAGTTTTTCAACCGTTGTGGGGGGTTGATCGCTTTGATGGAACGCGAATTCGAGCTTGCCCATCCGGATCACTTCGCCGTCGCGGAGCGTGTGCTCGGTGATGCGTTGATCGGCGACGAAGGTCCCGTTGCGGCTGAGATCGCGAATATGCCAGTGCCCGCTGTCGAACCAGATTTCGGCGTGGTGCCGCGAGCAGAGCGGGTCCTCCAACTGGATGGCGCAGTCGGTCTGTCGCCCGAGTCGAAAACGGCCCGCTGTTTCGTGGAGCAGCACGCTGGCTCCAACCTTCGGACCCGAAATCATCGTTAGGTAGGTATACACCGTACCTCCCGCAATTCCGCAATGGGATCAATATGGCGGCGTACAAGCCCAGCGACGGGGCGCTACCAAATGTGGTGCGCGGCCGTTGAGCATGATAGGCGCCGCGACGGATGCGGCCAGCGTCCGGCCAACGGTTTACACTGCGGATCGGCAGCCATGCCTCGCATGGGTTGCCATCATGAGATCGCCCCCCATGCCAACCGATCCAGCCCCAGGGTGCTGCATCGACTGCCGGCACCTGGGATGCGAAGGTCAGCCAATCATGAATCACAACTTTTGTTACATAGATGCATTCTAGCGGATGATTCGGCCTGACGCGGATTGGCGGTGACTCGGAAGATGCGATTTTGAGTGCTTGCACGCGTCAAAGCTGTTGTTCGGCATGGCGTCAAGACGTTTTATTGCCGCCTGCGCAGCTCAGGTCAGCTTCATTTCACGCTGGCTCACCTAAATGCCGTGAATGGTGCTGAAAATCGGAAGATGCTTGGCACCGATCCTTCGGAAACCGGACATTGGCGGCGCAACCATCAATAACTGCTACGATTGCGCCAACTCCTACAAGCTGATCGGCGATTCGACTTCCCCCTCGACGAGACACATTGCAGCAAGGCACGCTACCCCTCCAGGGGGGCGCCCCTCCCTATGGCATGATCGAGCGGAACCACCCCGCCACCCAGAAGGCCCCTACGGCGCACATCGCGGGCGCGGCAACTTCGCCAGCACGTAACCGTTTGGGACGCCCGTTACGCTGCCCCCCTATCCATGTATCCATGCAGAAAGCCCTGTAACGCGACGGCCTATATGGCGATTGGCCGATAGGACAGCGGCTTCGGTAACAGCGGCTTGGATGGCGATGGCCTGCGTAGTTGCGGCCGGTTAGCGACCATCTGTGTTGGGTCTTAAGACGACTAGGCTGGGTAGGCCACCTGGCCGGGGATCGACACGCGCGTTTGAAACAACGTTTTTCCAGCCGTGATGTAGAGGGTTCGCCCATCGGGACCGCCGAACGCCAGGTTCGTGATGAGGTCCTCTGGCACGGGAATGCACCCCAGCAGATCGCCGCCTGGGCTGATGACGTACACTCCCGGCGGGACGTCGGCCGTTTCGTGGGGGCCGCGCGGCGTGGCGATGCCCGCCGCCGCGTAGAGGTTACCTTCGATATCCAGTCGGATGCCGTCGGCCCCCCGGCCCGGCGCGAAGTCAAAGAGCACTTGTTGGTTGTGCGGGTTGCCGTGCTCGTCGAGATCGAATCGCCAGATCTTGCGATTACCGCCCGGGACCGGGCAACTATCCACCAGGTACAGCGTGCGGCTATCCATGGTTGCCGCGATGCCGTTGGGTCGCTGGATGTCTGGTTGCTGGAGGATGCGGTGGACCTGGCCATCGGGGTCGATGCGGTACACACCCTCGAGCTCCATCTCCATGTCGGAGCGGTCGCCGTAGCGGGGGTCGGTGAAGTAGATGCGGCCTGCGCCGTCCACGCATATATCGTTGGGCGAGTTGTACCGGACACCATCGTAGCGGTCGGTCAGCACGGTGTATTGGCCGGTCGCCAGGTCGGTGCGCGTGACGCGGCGGGCACCGCCGTCTTCCGCGCCTTCGCAGTGATAAAGCAGCCCGGCACGGTCGAACGTCTGCCCGTTGCAGCGATGACTGGGCTGGCGGAACACGGTCCGCGTACCATCGGGAGCAAGCCGCAAGATGCGGTTGTTTTCGATGTCGGAAAAGTAGACGTTGCCGGCGGCATCGACGGTGGGGCCCTCGGTGAAGGCGATCACCGTAGCCGGGGTCACGCCCTCGGGCGCTACCCCCGGCGGGAGGCCCTGTTCAGCAAATCGGCCAGCCATGAGCCATGCTACCTGTGCGTTGGAACCTGGTTTCAAAAGGCGGGCAGCCTTAGTACTGCCGGCCGATCTTCTCCAGCGTCGGTTCAGGCTGCCACAGGTACAGGAACATGGGCATGCGGGCGCGATCCAGGCCGGGCACCGACATCGGCAGTGCGGAAACCGTGGCGGGAATGTTGGGCGTAATTTCGTACTGGGTGTACGCGCGGTCGTTGGAGCGGCGGAACATCACCGTCCGCGCGGCCGGCCCGACACCGCTGATATTCTGGGCCATCGCGATGGCGTCGTCGAGATAGGCGATCTCGTCGATCAGGCCCTTGGAATGGGCCTGGGTGGCGGTAAACACGCGGCCATCCCAGTCCTCTTCGCTCATGTTCAGCAGCGGCCGCGAATGTTCGACCACCAGGCGGAAGCGGTTGTGGAATTCCTGGGCCATCTGTTCGAGCATTTTGGCCGACTCCATCACCACTTCGTCGTTATCGTCGGTCTGGCTTACCGGCGAGCCCATATCGATCCGTTCACCGGCGCGGATCACGGCGGGCAGCACGCCCTGTTCCTGCATCGAAACGGTGAGCGAATACACGTTGAAGATGCAGCCGATGCCACCGGTCACGCTGGTGGGCAGAGCAACAATCCGGTCGGCCGCGGTGGCCAGGTAGTAACCGCCGCCGGCGCCCACATCCATCAGGCAGGCTACGACCGGCAAACCGGTGATGCGTTTGAACTGCACCAGGTCACGGCGCATGATGTCCGAGGCCGTCACGCCGCCGCCGGGAGTGTTGATCCGCAGCACCACCGCACGGATGGACGGGTCGCGCGTGGCCGCTTCCAGCTTCTCGCGGAACAGGCCGACGGGATTCTCGCCCATCGAATCCACGCCCGAGTAATTGCGGTTGAACAACAGGCCATCGACATCAATCAGGGCCACCTTGTAGCCATTGCAGTGGGGCGTCTGCGGTGGCAATGCAACGATGCCCATCCGCGGCGCCGTGTTGTCCTTGGGCGTGTAGGTATAGGTGTGCGCCGTCATGCAGCCCTGCATCTTGATCGGAGGGCAGTGGGCGCATCCGACAACCCCCAACAGCAGCATGCTCAAGAGAGCAACAGCGCGACGATCCATGTCGGCTCCTATGACTCCCGCGCGGCGGGAGAAACGGTTTGAGTCAACGAGCGCGCGCTGGGATCACCTTCCTGGCAAATCCAACGCGGTGGGCAGAATAGGGTTCGTCGAAAGGTATCGGTACCGCCCCAGCGGGGGCTTGACGACCGCCGTCCAGGGTCCGCTTGCAGCGGTCAGCCGGAGTGGACCGGAAGGGTAAAATGTGCGGCTTGTGGCGACCGTGCGGGGCGCGGCCGGGGGCTACCGTCACCCCGGGGGAATGCCGTGCAGCACGGCGATTCCAAGAAGCCCCCCTCAAGCGTGCGCATCGCTCTCCCTGACCTACAATTTTCACTGTACGACCCGGGGGCGAGGTCCGCCGTGAGGATGCTGTGAAGATATCGCCGACGTCCCAAATTCTGCCGGCCCGCCATCGCCTGTGGCGCCGCTGGGCGCTGCGCCTGGCCTTGTGGACGGCATCCGCATGGCCGCGCAGCCAGCGAACCTGTGGCGGCGAAACGACGGGCGCGGGATCCCTGGGCCGCTGGTTTCTGGCGGCGAATGTCATCGGTCTGCTGGCGGTGGCGATCGTGTTCCGGTTCTGGAAACTGGACAACCTGCCCGGCGTCAACGGCGACGAAGCCTGGTACGGCATCCAGGCCCTCGCCTGGCTGGAAGGCGGCGATCCCGCCTGGCGCACGCCCACGCGCAATCCGATCAACATCTTCTTCCTGGGACCGCACCTGCTGCTGCACTGGGCGGCGGAACCGTCGTTCTGGTTGTTGCGACTGCCGGCGGTCCTCAGCGGCCTGGCCGCGCTGGCCGTTAACTTCTGGCTCTGCCGCCGAGTGTTCGATTCCCAAACGGCCATCGTTTCGACCGTGATCCTGGCCGTGCTTCCCATCAACATTGCCTATAGCCGGTTCAGTTGGGATCCGGCGCAATCGCTGCTGGCTACCACCTTGGTGATCTATCTGGCTGCGCTGGCGATCCGATCGGCATGGCAAGCGCGGCAGTCGGCCGATCGGGCGGCGCATGATCCGCGACTGCGCACGCAACTGTTGGGCGGGGCGACGGCCCTGCTGGTGGCCATCCTGGTGCATCCTACCAACCTGTTCCTGGCTCCGCTGCTGGCGGCCCCGCTGCTGATCCGCTGGGATCGCGAACTGCTGGCGTTCGTGCGGCCCCGGCCCGTTTCTGCTGCGAAAATCGCATGCTGGGTAGCCGCCGCCACGGTAGCGGGCTTGATTCTGGTTGGCGGCCATCACTGGTTTGCGCGCGCGGCCAATCGACTGCTCAGGCCCCACGAAATCGCCGACTTCGGCACGTTGTACGTGCAGCTTCTCTGGGGCGTGTCGAGTTTTCGGTACCTGGCCGGTTCGTGCCAGGGCGATGCCTTCGTCGCCAACCCGTTTAATCTGGCGGGCCTGGTCCTGGCCGGTGCCTTGGTCGTCCTGGTTGGATGGTACATGCTGAGGCAGCGGCCCAGGGTGGAGATCACGCTGGCCGCGGGTTACCTGGTGGGGCTGGTGGGATTCTTTCTGATTGGCGGACCCTCGGCCCTGGCACCGCACTTTGAACGCTATGCCGTGTGGATGATTGCGCCCGCGGCCCTGCTTGTCGCGCGAGGACTGACATGGTGGGGCAGCAGGCGAGGGCTGCAAGTGTGGTACGTGGCTGTAACGATCGGCTGGCTGTGGCTGGCCGTGTTTGCCAGGGAATACTTCGTGTTCATCCAGCAGACCGGAGGGCAGTCGCATCGGGCAATGCGTACCGCCGCCGTCGAACCCAAGCTGGCAGCCTGGCAGGTGATTGCGGCGGAACCAGAACTTGCCCTCGGTGCGGCCGCAGCGGTCGATCGTCCGATGGTTATTGCCACGACCGAGTATTGGGCCGAAACGCCGCTGCAATACTTGAGTGGACGCCGCAACGACGTGCAGGTGGCGTTGTGGGAGGCCGATCAGGCCTTTCCCCCCGACGTTCAGGCCGCCCTGGAGGAGGGACGGGTGCGGTTTGTGGAGTTTACCTCCAGCACGGCCTTGCCGGAGCTACAGCGGCGTCTGGCGCAACAGCAGCAGACCTGGCGCGAAACGACCATCGCGGATTACGCCGGCAACCCGGTGCTGTTGGTGATCGAGCCCGAGCCAGCAAGCCCACCTCGCATGCCCACCACCGGCCGCGAACTGCGTCCCGTTGGCCTCAAGCCGGCCGGCTGAGTACACTGGAAAGGGAACGCAGTCGCGGGCGAAGTGGCAAGGTGCCGCCGTCGATCTGATCCTCCCCTCTATGCACCGTAAGACCGCGTCGACCGCCATTGGCCTTCGCTGGCCAGCCCCGTTGACCGCTTGGCTTGTTGCCGTGTCCTCAGCGGGCCGCTCCCCGATGGGCACGGTTTGGGAGCCCAAGGACGCCGCGGCGCTACGATCGCTTGCCACTGTTGGGGAATTCCTTGCGACCGATGGCGGGCGACCGTTGCACCCGCTCGCCCTCCCGCCCCAGGGCCGCAACGGAACAGGCGGCCGCCGGCGCACGCGGGGCACCGCCAGGGACGGGCGTGGGGGTTGATGCGTGTGTAATGGACCGGGGCCGTTGCTAACCGGCCGTGGCGATGCGGCGCTGCCGCGAGACGTTTCAGCCGTTTGTGAGATCACCCTTCATGAAGCTCTCCTCCATCCCGCAGATCTACCGAAATTTGAATCGGGCGGTCGAGATCTTCTCAGTACTGAGCAAGTACGGGCTGGCGAACTGGGCCAGCCGGTTCGATGTCGAGTTTGCCAAGAACCTGTTCAAGGCGCGCGACGGCCAGGCGCTGGGCAAGCAGCCACCGGAGCGGCGGATTCGCCTGGCGCTCACGGAACTTGGCCCCACGTTCATCAAGCTGGGGCAGGTTCTCAGCACGCGGCCCGATTTGGTTGGCGTGGCGCTGGCCCAAGAACTGGAGCACCTTCAGGAAGAGGCGCCGGCGGATAGTATTGGCGACGTCCGCAAGACGATCGAATCGGAGTTTCACCGGCCGATTGAGGAACTGTACGCCGAGTTTGACCCGGTGCCGCTGGCATCGGCCTCGATCGGTCAGGTTCACGCCGCGCGGTTGCATTCCGGCGAGGCCGTGGTGGTGAAGGTCAAGCACAGCCGCGTGGAGGAAAAGATCCGCGTCGACTTGGATATCATCACCGGCCTGGCCCAGTTCGCCGAAAAGATGCCCGAGTACAAGAATTACCGGCCGGTGGCCACCATGGAGGAGTTTCGGCGGACACTGCTGCGGGAATTGGATTTCAACCGCGAGCGGCGGAACATGCAGCGTTTTGCCCGGAACTTTCGCCGCGACCGCCGGGTGCGCATCCCGATGGCCTACACGGAGCTTTGTACCAGTCGCGTGCTGACGATGGAGCGGCTCAGCGGCGTGAAGTTGGCCGAGGCGGCCAAGATGCGCGGCAACACCGCGGAACTGGAAGAGATTGCCCGCCGCGGGGCGCACATCTTCCTGGAGATGATCTTCACACACGGCTTCTTCCATGCCGATCCCCACCCCGGCAACATCGTGATTCTGGAAGGCAACGTGCTGGGACTGTTCGACTTTGGCATGGTAGGCCAGGTTGACGAGCGGCTCCGCGAGGACATTGAAGAAATGCTCGTGGCCCTGGTGGGCCGCGACGCCGAACACCTGACCTCGCTGATCGTGCGCGTGGGCCGGGTTCCCCAGAACCTGGACCTGGCATCGCTCAGTTACGACGTGGCCGAGTACGTTGCCAATTATGCCGATCAGCCGCTCAACGACTTCGACTTCACCGGCGCTATCAACGAACTCACGGAACTGATCCGGCGTTACGAGATCACGCTTCCGCCGCGTATCGCCATGCTCCTGAAGGTGCTGGTGATGCTGGAAGGGATGAGCCGCATGGCCAGCCCCAGCTTCAACCTGATCGAAGTGATTCGCCCTTACCAGCGCAAGCTGATCTTGAGGCGGCTTTCACCTCTGCGGCGGATCCGCAAGCTCCAACGCATCTATCGCGAACTTGAACACCTGGCCGAAGTCACGCCGCGCAGCCTGTCCGATATCCTCGAACAAATCCAAAGCGGCAAGTTTGATATCCATCTCGACCACCGGGGGCTGGAACCATCGGTAAACCGCCTGGTGATGGGCCTGCTGACCAGCGCCTTGTTCCTCGGTTCGTCGATCATGCTCTGCCAGAACGTGCCGCCGCTGATCGGCAACGTGTCGTTCATCGGCGCCGCCGGGGGCATCCTTTCGCTGGTGCTCGCCATGCGGCTGTTTTGGGCCATTGGCAAGAGCGGCCGGCTCGATTGATGTACCGGCCAGTGGCCGTGCCGCCGCGCCGGCACATGACGGCCCACCGCGCTGCTGCCCGGGACACGCTTACTCCCGGCCCTGCTGCTGGCCGGGTGGTTTCACCTGCTGGCCGGCTCGCTGGGTTGAATCTCGAACAACCGCGGCCAGAGTTTTCCGGTGACGAAGATCCGCCCGCCGGCCTGGTCGTAGGCAATGCCGTTGAGCACGGCTTCGCGATCGGACAGCGGCGGCCGCAGCGGTGCCAGGTTGAGCCAGCTTGTGACCTGGCCGGTTTGCGGGTTGATGCGGGCGATTCGATCGGAATACCAGACATTGGCGTAAATCTGGCCGTCGATGTATTCCAGTTCGTTCACGTAGCCGAGCGGTTGGCCGCCATCGGTGACCTTGAGCGTACGAACGATGTTGAAGGTGGCCGGGTCGCGAAACAGCAGTGTGTCCGAGCCGTCGCTTTGGATCAGGTGCCGCCCGTCGTAGGTCAGGCCCCAGCCTTCTCCCTGGTAGGCGATGCGCCGTTTCTCTTCCAGCGTTTCCTTGTCGAAGACGATGGCGACGCCTTCTTTCCAGGTGAGCAGGTAGATTTCGTCGCCCACGGCGGCGATGCCTTCGGCGAAGAAGCGGCTATCCAGCGGCACTTCGTTCAAGACCTTGCCGGTCGCGATCTCCACCCGCCGCAACCGGCTGCGGCCGTAATGGCCTGTGCTTTCGTACAGCGCGCCGCCGTCGTACAGCAGCCCTTGCGTGAAAGCGCCAGTATCGTGCGGGTATTGCGCGGTCACTTCCACGGCCAGCACCGGCGGGCGGGGCCGCGGCCGATTGTAGTACGCCAGCGCTGCCAGGGCGGCGCCTACCGCGGCAGCCGGCGCCAACCACGACACCAGTCGCCTTCCCGGGGAATGTGCTTTGCGCGGCGCCGAGGCCGGCATCCTTCGCGCTTTCACCGCGAGTTCCTTTCGCCTTCAGGCTGCGCCGCGGCCGGGAGTTGGCCGCCGCTGCGCGGGCCGCACAACTTGGCAACCATCGCCGCTACCGAATGATGGTTGAATCGCCCGGCTGGTCAACGCGCGGCGTTTGCCCGCCCCGCAGCACGCTGCTGCCTTCATACAGGGTGCGCTGATCGATGGGCGGGGGATTTAACCAGTCCTGCTCGTTCATCTGGCCGCTTTGGCTGTAGGCGGCCAGGGCGTTGGCGTAACAGACGGCATCAACGTGTTCCTGGGGGATGCCGTTTTGGAGCATCAACTGGGCCGTCTTGGGAACGGCCAGCGGGTCGGAGACACCCCAATCGGCGGCCGAATCGATGAAGATCCGTTCCGCGCCGTACTTCTTGACGATTTCGACCATCCGCTCGTTGCCCATCTTGGTGTGCGGGTAGATGGTGAACGCGGCCCAGAATCCCCGGTCGAGCACTTCTTGCACGGTTTCTTCGTTGTTGTGGTCGACAACCACCTTGGACGGGGCGATGCCGTGCTCCTCGCACAGGTCCATGCTGCGGCTGGTGCCGGCCTTCTTGTTGCGGTGCGGCGTGTGGATCATGACCGGCAGGTCCACTTCCTTGGCCAGCTCAAGCTGGGCGCGGAAGTATTTTTCTTCGGCGGCGGTCATGTCGTCGAAACCGATCTCGCCTACGGCCACCACGCCTTCTTTCACCAGGTACAGCGGCAGCAACTCCATCACCTGCTCGGCCAGCGGTTCGTTGTTGGCCTCCTTGGAATTGAGGCCGATGGCACAGTAATGCCGAATGCCGAACTGCGCCGCCCGAAACCGCTCAAATCCCACCAGCGTAGAAAAGTAATCCTGGAAACTGCCGAGATTGGTACGGGGCTGGCCCAGCCAGAATGCCGGCTCGATGATCGCCACCACGCCGGCGGCCGCCATGGCTTCGTAATCGTCGGTGGTGCGGGAAACCGCGTGAACGTGCGGATCAATGAAACGGGGCACGACGTACTTCCATCAGGTTCGAGGAGTGAAATTCTGGATGATCTCGGGATCCACCCGCCGGCATTGGATGCCGATTAGTGTATCGGAAAGTTGGCCGTGGCCGAAGCCGCTGAAGACAGATGGCCCCCCTAGGCGGCGATCAGTTCGCAGCGTTCCGCCTCCAGCGGCAGGTCTTGGGATATTTGCCAGCATTGGGAAACGGCTTTGCCTTGTATGGAGGCTTCGCTCCAGCCGGATGCATCGATGGCCGTTTTGATGGCATATTGCGGCACATCCAATCGAATCACTCGATCGCTTTCCACGATCAACAGCCAGCGGTCGTCGGCAACATTAGCATCGACCGCTTCCATGCGGCGCTGCTGCGTGGGGATGGGCACGTCCAGCGGCGTGCCTTGCAGAAACCGATGAGCAAGCCCATGGAGGAAATACAGCCCTTGGCTGGTAAGCAGGATCACGGTTCCCTGGACGACCAGCACCCGATACGCGATGCCTTCCATCCCACCGTATTGGATCATTGTCGGGGCAGCATCCTGGAGGACATCGTGGAAGAACGCCAGCGTACCGTCCTTGCCCAGTGCGATCGCTGATGGGGATTCCAGGTTTGTCCCCAGCGGGCAGACATCCACCACGTCCAGGCCCGGTAACGTCATGACCCGGGCGCCTGTGAGCCCAACGCTTGTGAGCGGAGTCGCCACCATTCCGTCTTTGCGCGCTGCGCAGACAATCACTTCGGGCACACGGTGCGACACAACGCTGACAGCCTTGTAGTAGTTCAGAGGACGTTCGCGGATGCGATGAAGCGTGATCGCTTGAACGTCGCTGGTCGTAGGTCGCGTCGTCATCAGTCCAGTTGGTCCCAAGGGCGCAACAAACGACCCCTCGGCCGTTGCGATAACACCATGAGCGCCACAGGGAAAGACGATACGCGTGCCATGTGGACCTGCTGTTGGAACGGTCAGAAACACGACTTCCGATCGTGTGCTCACGGCATAAGTCGAGCCGATAAAGGCGGTGCCATTCACGGATTCAGAATCTGGATCGCCAAATCGCAGGTCCTGCACGTCGTCGCCAACGTGCGCGATGAATAAGAGCCTTCCATCTTCGGAGCCCAGGCAGAATTCGCCGTCATGGCGTCCCGCTCCGGCCCATGAAATCGCAAAACCGTCAGGGAACGTCCAGTCTCGATAGGGCGGCACGCGTGCATTGTCATTGGGACCGTGGTCGCTCATACGTGGTCCCCTTTCATCAAGCGTATTCGTTGAGCAGTCGTAATCAGACCGGCTTTTCCCATTTTAAGGAAGACGCCCTTGCTGGGCCGCATTTTCTCGCCTTTGCGATTTGGAGGGGCATCGTCGTTGAGCGGCATGAGCGGATAGCCATGCCACGCTTCGCCTTCTCTGGCACTGGGGAATGCCGCCACCTGCTGGCTCCACGTCCCCAACTCGCGTAATCCGCCACCCTCGGGCTGCACGCCGTACAGCCAGCCGTTATCGCCGACAATTTCAAATTGGTCGGCACTGTCGAAAACCGCAAACTCCTCTTCCAAGGATAGCTCAGGCAGCCACTGTGCCGCTTGCGGATCGGCTCCGTGGTGCTTGGGCGTGAACTGATACCGATACCCGCTCCGTACGGTTGGAACGGGATGAACCCGAATGTTTTGGAGTCTCGGCATCGGCTGCCCCGGGTGGACCCTGTGGACTGGGTAACCGCCTTGCGGCCCTGTCGATCAACGCCTTCTGACCCTTTGCGTGTTGCTGTTCGTTTACGTCTCGGCGGCCTTGGCGATGGTTTCCCAGGTGAACGCTCCTTGAGCGGCCTGCTGGGCCAGTTCAGGGTATGCCTTCAAGCTCTCGGCGGCTTGCGGAGCGGGGCAGGCTGCCAAAGCCAGTGCGGCGGCCTGTTGTTCCAGTTCGCTGCCCTCGCTGAGCACGTGCTGCAAGTCGGCCAGGGCCGCCTTGTCGGCGTGCGGGCCAACGCACCGCCAAAGCTCGGGGCTCACCGGGCGGCCCGCCGCCCAGCGTTCGTGCGCGTAGTCGCACAGCATCCGCATCAGCCGAGGGTTGGCACGGTCGTCCAGTCCCACCACCGGCGCCAAAGGCACGCCAATGAACAGGCACTTCAGCACCAATTGGTTCCAGGCGCCTTCATCGAGTTGTTCGGCCGGGTAAGGGTTGTGATGGGCCACCGCGCAGAACACCGCCTTCATGTTCGTGCGCACGCCTTCGGCCGCCCGGAGCTTGTGAGAAGCCGGGTAGGGCAGCACCGGCAGCGCCTGGTACAGCGCGACCAGTTCGCCCACGTCGCCCGCGTTGAAGAGCTTGTCGAGCGTTTCCAGGTAAGCGTTGACATTCGTTTCCGGGACGGCCAACACCAGCCGGGTGCGCGCGGCCTGGTCGATGCTCCAGGTGGACGGGTGCCAGCCGGGCCGGGCCTGCTGCGCTGCCGCCAGTTCGTCCTCGGTCAGCGCCAGATCGTCCTTACCGGTCTTGCGCGGGACCATTCCAAACGCCAGAAAGAACGACTGCCGGCTCTTGGATGCCGCGTTATGCTGAGCCTGTTCAAGCCAGGTGAGGACATCGTCGGGAAGACGACGACGGAGCCACGTATCCAGTAATTGCCGAGCCTGTGCCGCCGCTGATTCCGTCATAGCAAGTCCAACTTCCAGAGGGAGGGGCCTTGGGCTCTGCCGGGCGTACCGTGCCCCGGCTCGCCGCCGCAGAATGCCACAGCTTTTCCCGGCGGAGCAACCCAACCGCAGCCCCGATTGGCCGGTTGCCGGCGAGGTCGAAGCTCACGTCGTGGATGCCCTCACCGTCCGTCCATGGTAATGCTGCTGCGCGCGCGGTTGCAAGTTCACCGAGGGGTGGGCAAAGGCGGCCGCCGGTTTGCCATGCTCCGTGATTGCCCGGCGGACGGCGCTCCTGGTGCGCTCCTGGTGGCAGAACATGATCTCGGTTCGCCCCCCTGAGGCTGCCAGAACATCCACGCCAGGGCACGGCTCACTGCTCGCGGTTTGGCGCAGTTTTGTTGCACCTTGAGTTGGCCCTGGTGATAATTCCGGGGCGCGCCACAAGGCACGCCCCTTGCCGATCCAGGCACTTGGTGCCACCAGCTCTTTCTTACCCGGAGCGCCAACTGTGAAACGCTTGCTCTTTCCGAACGTGTTGGCCGCGCTGGCGTGGAGCTTGATTTCGGCGAGCCTGCTGGTTGCCGACGAGTGGAACCAGTGGCGCGGCCCCAACCGCGACGGCGTGGACCCCGACTCGCCCCGATTGATTGCATCGCTACCCGAGCAGGGACTCCAACCGCTCTGGATCAGCGACGCGATTCCCTCGGGCGGTTCGGGCGGATGGAGCAGCCCGGTGGTCACGGGCGGCCGGGTGTACCTGTTTGCCCACCTCAAGAACCGCCAGGGCGATCCGCCGCCCAGGCAGTATCCTTGGCTACCGCCGGACAAACGCGGGGGCATGTCGGAGGCCGAGTACCGGGAGTATGAAGCCAAGCGCCGCGACGAAGACCAGAATCTGAGCAGGTTCTTTGACTTCCGCGAGCGCGTGTATTGCCTGGATGCAGCCTCCGGCAAGACGCTCTGGGTCAACGACCGCCCTTCGGTCTACAGCCGATTCCTGCAATCGGGCTCACCGGCCGTGATCGGCGGCAAGGTATATGTCCTGGGCGCCGGCCGCATCGCCCGCTGCCTCGATGCGGCCACCGGGAAAGACCTTTGGGAAACGCGCCTGCCCGGCGAGTTTCGCGACGAATACATGATGTCGTCGTTTGCCGTGGCCGACGGCGTGGCCGTGGTGCTGTGCGGGCATCTGTTCGGGCTGGACGCTGCGACCGGCAATCTCATTTGGGAAGGCGACCCCAAGACCACCTCCGGCACCCATTCCTCGCCGGCTGTGTGGAAGCATCAAGACCAGGAATACGTGGTCGCGAACGTGGCGAGCGATGAAACGATTTGCATCGTTCCGCGCTCAGGCAAGGAACTGTGGCGGGTGCAGTCGCAAGCCCGGCTTTCAACGCCGGTCGTCTCGGGGGATCGGATGGTGACCCTGGGCGATAGCCGCAAGAAGGGCCTCCGCTGTTTCAAGCTTTCGCCGCAGGGTGCCGAGCAGCTTTGGGTGTACCAGGGAGTGGCCGACAAAGGCGCCAGCCCTGTGATCGTGGGATCGTATGTCTACGCCCAGGGTGAAAAGCGGTTGGCCTGCGTAAACCTGGCGACCGGTAAGGCAGCCTGGAGCACGACGCTGGATTTGGCCAATCCGCAGTACACCTCGCTGGTGGCCGGCGACAACAAGGTGATCTACTCGTGCGATGGCGTACTGCTGTTTGAGGCGACCGACGAGGATTTCAACCCGCTGTTCCAGGCCAAGATGAACCGCGAGGGGCTGCTGGCTTCCGAGGAGGTTCATCGGCGGCTCTTGAAGTTGGATGAAGTGGAAAAAGGGGAGGGAGGCCTGGAAAAAGCCCGGCAAATTTTCAATTCGGAAGTCGAGAAATTTGGTCCGCTAGCCTGCGCTACACCGGCCCTGGATGGGGGGCGGCTCTACATCCGTACGCCACAAGCCATTGTGTGTTATGATCTTAGCGCAGGCGGCGCGGTGCTCGGCGGCGAGTGAGCCGCGGGTGGCCCCCCTCGGTCATCGGCCCGATATACTGCTTTGGTGGGGGGCTAGTGCAGCACAATCCGCCAGGAAAACTTACAATAGGAAGAATAGGTTGCCGCGGCGAAGTCGGTGGACTACAGGCCCCAGGCCCGCGCTGCGGTGATTTGCGCGGTTGTGTCCCCCGTCTGTGCGGGGGGGCTTGCGTTCCAATACCGCGGTGCCATTCTTCCTCGCTGCCGAAAGGGCAGATGCATGGAAACGGCGGAAAGCTCCATTGCGCAACTGATCGAAGACCTCAAGCGGGGTAATGAACAAGCGGCCCTGGCTTTGTGGGAGCGGTATTTGCCGCGTTTGCGGGCGGTGGCAAACCGAACCCTGGCTACGGTTCCGCGCACGGCGGCCGATCAGAGCGATGCCCTGCAGGATGCCCAGCTCAGCTTCTGGAAAAAAGCCGCCGCCGGCAACCTGCCGGAAGACCTGAACCAGAACAGTCTTTGGGGGCTGTTGCGGGTGATCGTCTTTCGCAAGGCGTTGCGCCAGGTTCGCAAAGGCAAGGGCGAGGTGCCCGAGGCGGCAATTCCCGACTTCCGCATCGACGACGTGTTTGCGCAGGTCTCGTCGGCCGATTTCGATCTGCACTGCGAAGAACTGCTGCTCAAGTTGGACGATGGCCTGCGGCAAATTGCCCTGCTCAAGCTGGTCAACCATAAGAACAAGGAAATCGCCAAGCTGATCGGCCGTTCGGAAAAAACCGTACAGCGCAAGCTGGATTTGATTCGGGTGCTGTGGAACGACGAGTTGCGGGGCTGAGAGTGCGCCGCCGCCAGCGCGTTTCGGCAGCGCATTCACTGGCCGCCGGGCTTGGGTAGATTGGAGCGCTGGCCAAAACGTCCATTTTTTCCCGCTGCGCGGCATTAGGAAGGCAGTGGAATCGGGACGGACCCCATGCCGGCCCGCTGCGCGTGACGCAACTCTTTATTCCAGGAGCGTTTACCATGACCGACCGCTTCAAGCTGCTCGAGCGCGAGGTTGCCCTGGAACTGGATCAACTTTGCGATCGGTTTGAGGACGCCTTCCGCGCCGGCGAAAACCCGGTCATTGAGGATTACCTGGAGGGCATGGCCGAGGGTGCCTACCGCTCCGGGTTGGCGATGCTCCTGGAGTTAGAACTGGACCTCCGCCGCGAGCAGGGCGAGCTTGGCGTGGCTTCCAGCTACTTTCACCGGTTTCCCGACCATCACGATACCATTCTCGACGTCCTGGACTCCCAGCGCGATACCCAGAGCGACCACGACGAACGGGGTAGCTTTGGGCTGGCCGCCAGCCGCTTGGGCCGGTACGAGTTTGCTCCCGGCAAGCCGCTCGGGGAGGGCACGTTCGGCAAGGTTTACCAGGCTTGGGATACGCGTCTGCGGCGCAACGTGGCGATCAAGGTGCCGCGGCCCGACAAGCTCGATAAAGACCTGTTCTTGCGCGAAGCCAGGGCCATCTCGCAACTCAAGCACGCCAACATCTGCACCGTTTACGATGTGGATGAAGACGAAGGCCGGCCCTACATGGTGATGGAACTGATCGAAGGGCCCAAGCTTTCAGAACGGCTCAGCAAGGAGCGGCTTTCCCAGGGCGAAGCCGTACGGATCGTCTACGAAGTGGCGCAGGCCCTGGAACATGCCCACGGCCAGGGCATCGTTCACCGCGATCTGAAGCCGGCCAATATCATGCTCCGCGGGGGGCGGGAACCCGTGGTGCTCGATTTTGGTCTGGCCAAGGTGGCCGCTGCCAGCGAAACGCTGATGCAGGAGAACACGGCCCTGGGAACGGCTCTGTACATGCCGCCGGAGCAGGCCACTGGCGATCTCGCCGCGGTCGGCCCGGCCTCTGATGTCTATAGTCTCGGCATGGTGCTGTACGAGGCGCTGACCGGTGAATTGCCGTTCTCCGGAACGATGCGTTCGGTGCTTCAGCAGGTGAAGGATCGTGACGTGCCCGACGCCGCGACCCGCTGCCCTGAAATCCCGCCGGGCCTGGCATCGGTGTGTGCCAAGGCTTGTGCCAAGGTCGCCTCCGACCGCTACGCCAGCATGGCCGATTTCGCCGCGGCACTGCGGCCGTACCTGCCCGCCGGCCATCGCGATTACGTGGAGGCTGCGCCCGCTGGGGCCCCGGCAGGTCGCTGGCGTTGGATTGGGCTGGCGGCGGCAGCGGCGGCTACGGCGGCGGCCATCGCGATCTGGATCGGATGGCAACCTGGAGAAGGTGGCAATCCATCCGGTGCCGATCAGGTGATAGCCGGCGCCGGCTCCGGCACTGCGCCCACTCCGGTCGGTCCTTCGATTGCCGCGAACCCGCCAGCGGAATCCAGCACCGCGCCGTCCGATCCGTCCGCTGGCCATGCGATTGGAGATCGTGAGGCCGGCGGCGAATTGCCTTCAGGCGGCAGCCTGGCGACAGGGGAGGGCACGCGGCAAAATTCCGGTGATCCACCTGTTGCCGCGCCGTCGCCGGAAGTCGAGGTGGCGGGGTCGGGCAGCGGTGGCCATAGCCTTCCGCTGACGAGGCCCGATGGTTCCCAGGAACCGGGCACGGCGGCCTTGAGCCCGGGCGAGCAGCTTGACGCCCTGTTGGAGGACTTGTCCCGGTATTCCGGCGATTCTGAGGAGGAGTTGCGGCCGGAATTGATTCAACGCAGCATCGACCTGGGCTTGGGCATATTCCGGGGAACCGAAGAGCAGCGGCGGGCCATCCGCGAAGCGTGGGCCAACCGTCTGCGACGCCGGGCCAGTGAAGCCGCTGCGGCCGACCAGGAAGGCGACGGGCAGGATATGAGGCCAGCTTCGCCCGATGGTCGCCAGCCCAGCCGTCCCTTGCAGCGGATCTTCGGTCCCAAGTCGCGCTAGGCCGTACTGACAAGGCAGATGGACGTGTAAGGGGCAGCAAGACAGATCGGAAGCGGGACCGCCATGCAGACCGATTCCTCTCCCGACCAGCATCAACCGGCGGATACCAACCCGCTGGCCGAGTATCAATATGCAATCGGGCCAGAGTCGGACGTTCTGCGCCGGGCACCGGCCGTCACCGGCAGTCTGTCGGAACCGGAGCCGCCGCCGGACGAGTGCCGTCAGTTTTCGCTTGGCCAGTTGCTGGGCGCGACGGTCGTGATCGCGCTGTTCATGGCCCCCGCCCAGTTTCTCAGTCCGCCCGTTTATGCCGGCTTGATGGGGATCTTCACGCTGGTATTCCTGGGACTATGGACGCTTTACGAGTTGCGCGGCGCACTGGTGCTGGTGGCATTTCTGATGCTGCTGACCGCCTATGGCGTCGCTTCATGGATGGCGGCAGGGTTCTGAGGACTTGCCGCCTCCCAGCACGCCCGTGCAGTGGCTTGCCGGGGGTGAGGCAAGCTGTGTGGCCGTTGGATGCTCGCCGGCACTGCGCGGCAGCAGTTCCATCGGCAGCCCTTGCCGGGGCCGCAGCGTCACGGTGGGCCAAGGGGTGATTGCCTGGGCCGGAGGGAGGCGGAATCGGAAGCGCTGCGCGATGGTGGCCACAACCAGCATGGCTTCGATCATGGCGAACTGGTTTCCGATGCAGACTCTCGGCCCGCCCCCGAACGGGAAGTAGGCATACTTGGAAACCGGCTGGGCGTCGAGCCACCGCCGGGGGTTAAACGTCAGTGGGTCGGGCCACCAGCGCTGGTCGCGGTGGACAACCCATTGCGGCATCACAACCGCCGTGCCCCGCCGCACCCGGTACTTGCCAATCTGTACGTCGGTCCGGGGCATCCGGCCGATGGCATATACGGGCGGAAACAACCGCATAGCTTCCTTCACGATACACTCGGTGAACTTCAGGGCCGGCAGATCGGCCACGCTCGCCGCGCGGTCGCCCAATACGTGATGCAGTTCGGCATGCAGTTGTTCTTCGATGTCAGGATGCAGGGCGAGCAGGTACCACGTCCAGGTCAAGGCGACCGCCGTCGTTTCGTGCCCTGCCAGGAAGAGCGTCATTACCTCGTCCAGCAGTTGCTTGTCGGTCATGCCGGTGCTGGTTCCGTGGTGCCGGGCCAAAATCAGCCGCGAGAGCAGATCGTGGCCCGGTTCGGCCAGCTGCCGTTTTTGGGCAATGATGCCAGCGACAATCTGCCGGAGTGTGCGAACGGCCCGATTGACGCGCAGGTTGTGCGGCGAAGGTACCCAGTTGGGCACCGGCACGGCAGCCTCGAAGCGGTAACGGAAGTCGTCGAGCACCACTTCCAGCGACTGTTCCACCTGGGCGAACGCCTCGGCGGCCACTTCCACGTCCAACAGCGCTTTGGCCACGATGGCTAGTGTCAGCCGCATCATCTCGCCGTGCAGGTCGCGCGTTTCGCCGGCTTTCCAGCTTTCAAGCGTACACATCGTGCGGGCGACCATGTTGGCGCCGTAGCTTTCGAGCCTGGCCCGGGCGAACTCGGGCTGCATCAACCGCCGCTGTCCGAGCCAGAAATCGTCCTCGCTGTTGAGGAGTCCATTGCCCAACAGGGGCTGCAGAAATCGCAGGGCATAGTGCTTGTGGTAGCTGCGATTATCGTGAACGAGAATTTGTTCGATCAGTTGGGGATGGCTGACCAGTACCACCTGCCGCGGCCCGAGCCGGTACCCGGCCACGTCGCCCACGTTTTCGGCCGTATTGGTGAGAAATTCCAGCAGTCCCTTGCGAATGGTGGGCAGGCTGCCCAGGAGGCGCGAGTCGGCGACGCGGCGCGGCGGTTCGATCAGTTCGGCCATGGGACCATCGCGGGGTAAGGGGTGACGTTGCGGCAGGTTTGGCAGCGTCTCAGAGGCTTGCGCGATTTGCGGCACTTGCCCAAGCTGCCAGGCGGTAGACGCTTAAGCGTGCGAACCGATCTGCCGTTTCGTCTTCTTGGAAACTTCATCGTTCCTTCATCTTGCCGACCTAAGCTCTGGCCATCGCCAGTGCAGGCGCACGTTGCCGTCCCTGCAACAGCGCAAGGGAGCGGCCGATGTTACGAACCAAAAAACGAATAGGGTAACCCCAAATTCTTTATGCGTTTGCGCTATCGGGCCGTGCGAATAGATGCCTGCCGCACGGTGACCAATTTGGGGGGGCGGTGCCTTGACCGCCGGGCCGGTTGCCGTGCGGGGGGAGAGTGGCGGCCTGCCGCGGGGGGCCACGCACGCGCACCATGCCTGCTGTCCGCGGTCCCCCAGACTTGAAATAATGGGTTCGATGCCGCCGATACTCCGCCGCGGCGGCTCGGCACCTCACGCAACGTTGGCAGTTTTGACATGGCCAAGCCGAAAATTCTCATCATTGAAGACGATGTCGATCTGACGAATGTCTTGAATTACAACCTCCGCCAGGCCGGCTACGAGGTGTTGATTGCTCGCGACGGCAGCGAAGGCTTACGGCAAGCCGAGTTGTTCACGCCCGACGTGGTGCTGCTGGATTTGATGTTGCCGCTGGTCGATGGGTTGGAAGTGTGCCGCCGGTTGCGGAGCATGAGCGCGACCCGCTACACGCTGATCGTGATGCTGACGGCCAAGGCCGAAGAAGTGGACGAGGTGGTTGGGCTTTCGCTGGGGGCGGACGACTACGTGACCAAGCCGTTCAGCGTGAAGGTGCTGTTGCAGCGGATCAAGGCCATGCTTCGCCGCAGGACGGAAGCCCACGGCGATGCGGCCGAGGTCATCAGCAGCCAAGGGATCACCATCGACCGCCGCCGGCACGCGGCCACGGCCGGCGATCAGATGCTCCATCTGACGCAGAGCGAGTTCCGGCTGCTGGAAGTTTTTGTTCGCCAACCGGGCCGCGCCTTCACGCGGAGCGAGTTGCTGGAAGCGGCGCTCGATAAAGACGGGATCGTGCTGGAACGCACGGTGGACGTTCACGTCCGCTCGCTGCGGCAAAAGCTGGGCGATCACGCGGCGTTGATTGAAACCGTGCGGGGACTGGGCTACCGGTTCCGCGATCCCAGCACGGTGGATTGTTCAACGCGCTAGGCGGGCCCGCGGCGCGGCGAGCGCTGCGCCATCACTCCGCCGCATCCTCCCGGGAGACTCGGCTCGCGCCGGCCGTTTTCCGGCTGCTGGCAGATGACTCGTTGCGGGGGGTGTGCAAGCAACCCCCCACAAGGTGAGCCCTCTTTGGCCGAGTCTTGACTCCGCCTCGGCAACGGTTCATGCTGGCCGTTGGGCTTCGGCGTGGCCAGATCTCTCCCAATCAAGCCGAAGCGGCGCGGGGCACATCACGAATTCTTGGCATTTGTTTGATGCATCGCAGTGCGCGATCCCAAGCGCGTCGAGCTGCGGGCATGGTGGTTACAGATTGGACCCCACCTCTATGGATTTCAAACCCGGTCTTACGGTTGGCATTGATCTCGGCACCACGTTTTCCGCCATTGCCATCTTGAATGAGCAGGGCGACCCCATCCCGATCGAAAACGAGGAAGACGACGTTGAAACTCCCAGCCTGATTGTGCTGGCCGAGAGCGGGCACGTAGTGGTGGGTCCCAAGCGGCAGCGGGCCGCGATGGAAGACCCGCAAAACGTGGTCGAGCGGATCAAGCGCCACATGGGCGCGATCGAATACAAGCGCACCTTCGACGGCCGCGAGATCACGCCCGAGTTCCTGTCGGCGCTGATCCTCAAGAAGTTGAAGCAGGACGCGGAACGCCGGGTGGGCAAGATCGGCAATGCCGTCATCACGGTGCCGTATTACTTCAACGATGCCCGGCGCAAGTCGACGCAGGATGCCGGCCGGATTGCCGGTCTCAACGTGATCGACATCATCAACGAGCCCACGGCCGCCACGCTGACCTACGCCTGGCAGCGGGGCGAGTTGGGCCGGGCCAGCGGCGATGACCGCCCGAAGCTGGCGCTGGTGTACGATCTGGGGGGCGGTACGTTCGACGTCACGCTGGTGAAGTACACGCCCACCCATTTTCAGGTGCTGGGCACCGACGGCGACGTGGAACTAGGCGGCGTGGACTGGAACGACCGGCTGGTGGACTACGTGGCCAGGCAGTTCATGGAGAAGTACGGCCCCGACCCCCGCGAGGATGCCCAGACCCTGCAACTGATGCGCAACGATTGCGACCAGGCGAAAATCCGCCTCTCGGAAACCGAGCAGACCATGATCTCGCTGCGGTACCAGGGCAAGACACTGGCGGTGCAGATTACGCGCGACGATTTCGAGGAACTGACCGCTGACCTCACACAGCGGACCATCGACACGACCGAACTGGTGCTCGACACAGCCAAGGTTAAGGCCGACGAACTCGATGCCGTAGTGCTGGTGGGCGGATCGACGCTGATGCCAACCATTCCCAAGCGGTTGGAGCAGGCCTTGGGCAAGAAGCCCTATACGGGCATCTCGCCGCATACCTCGGTCTGCCAGGGCGCGGCGATCCACGCCGCCATTCTTGAAGCCAAGTACCGCGGCGAGGGCAGCAAACTGGCCGAAGCCGTCCGCCGCAAGCTCGGCAGCATCAAGCAGGAGAACGTCAACAGCCACGGGTTGGGCGTGATCGCGCGGCACCCCCGCAAGGACAAGTACATCAACCACGTGATGATCCCGCGCAACAGCCGGTTGCCCATCGAGGTCAAGCAGACCTTCCGCACCAGCCGCGACGACCAGCGCCGGGTCAATGTGCGGGTGACCGAAGGCGACGCCCCCGATCCCGATGCCTGCTCGCTGATTGGCAACTGCCACATCACGGACTTGCCGCCGGGCATCAAGAAGGGTTCGCCGATCGAGGTGAGCTATGCGTTCGACGCCTCGGGCCGTGTCCGCGTGCATGCCAAGGACGTTACCAGCGGAAAGGACGCTGCGATCATCATCGAACGCCGAGGCGGGCTGACGGACGAGCAGGTCGATTCGTACACCGTGTTGGCGCAGGAATACACGGTCGAATAGAGTGGTGCTGTGCGCCGCGCCGCCGTCACCCCCCGTCACCCCTTGGGAGACTAGCAATCCATCATGGCCACGTTGGACGTGTATCGCGACTGGTTGGGGATCAAGGAGACGGATCGCCCCCTGAACCATTACCAATTGCTGCGCCTGAAGAAGTTCGAAGACGATCCTGAAAAGATCCGCGAGCACTACCGCAAGCTCAACGCCCACGTCCGCAAGTACGCCACCGGCCAATACGGCTCACAATCCCAGGCCCTGCTCAACGAGCTGGCCAAGGCCATGCTCTGCCTGACCGATGCCCAGCGGAAACGCGAGTACGACGCCTCGCTGGGCCGCGAGGTCAAAGGCGTCAAAGCCCGCACCCTCGAAGAACTGCTGCTCGCCCGAAAGGTGCTCGACAGCGAGCAGTTGGGCAAGGCGCGGCGGTATGCCGACGCCGTGGGGGTGGAAGTTCGCGATGCGGTGGTCCAGCAGAAGCTGGCCGCGCCCGAGAAGGTCACCGAACTGTATGCCGAGAGTATCGGTGCGCCGTTCATTGACCTGACGGAAACCGAGATCGACGAGTTCCTGGTGCCCAAGGTCCCGGCGCTGTTGGCGCGGCAGAACTCGTGCGTGCCGATCATGGTGGACGACGACCAACTCTTGATGGCGTCGCCGGTGCCGCTGCGGCCGGAGATTGAAGAAGAAATTCGCCTCCGGGTGGGGTTCCCCGTCCGCACGGTCATTGCCACCGCGCCCAACCTGCACAACCTGGTCAACAAGTACTATCCCAAGGAAGCGGCCGATGCCGAAATGACGGCCGGCGTTGCCGCCGGCAAGGTGGGCAGCAAGGGCGGCGCAAAAAGCAGCGGTGCCGCATCAGCGACCGCGGCCAAGCCGGAAAGCGACAAGACGCCCGAGGAGCTCGCCAAAGAGCGGCGCATGCTGATGATTGTGGGCTTCAACCTGGGCTTCATCGGCGTGATGGTTGCCACCCAGGTGGTGATGACCTACCCGTTCTTCCGTTCGCTGCTGATGGCCATCGGAGCGGGCGTGCTGGGATTGGGGATCATGTACCTTGTCGGGAAGAACCGGCGTTAGCGCCGGGCCGTGTGCTTTGCCCACGCGTGGAATCGCCCTCTTTGCCGCGCGGTGCCAGATAGTAATTCAGCAGGCCCCGCACGGCGGCTTCGTTCGGCCCCCAGGGAATGTAGATTCCCCGCAAGCGCGTTACCGAAGAGTCGCTGCGGACCGGCAGCAGCAGCACACCGCGATGGCCAAATTCCGCTTTCGCCACGCGGTTCCACGGCACCACTCGGCTGCGCCAGCGTCGCATGACCACGCCCGACGCATTCATCTCGTACGTGGTGGGAAGCAGTAACCGCCACAGCACCGCCAGTTGGACCACGGCGACCCCCACGGCATAGCGGATATCGGTCTGGACAGCCACCAGCCAGCAGAGTGCCGCCGCACCCAGCAGGAGCGGGGCCACGGCCAAGAAATCGTCGGCCAGCGGCCACGACCGAAATCGCAGCGGTTCGGGGGCCAGGCGGAATTCGATATTGGTACTGTCGGTAGCTGGCATACAGCCATTGTAGTTCGGCCCAACTCGCCGCGAGATGTGAAAAAAACCTTCCCCCGTGGGCCGCGCTGCCGCTGCTCCCGCGAGCATCTGCGTGCGGCAGGCGGCTGGGCCAAGCACAACCGTTGCCCCCCCGCATGGCGTGTTGCCCGTGCCGCTGCTGGAGAAAGCGGCGGCGTCGAGCGCTCCTGCCCGTCCTCGGTTCAATCGCTCCGGCCCGAACAAGCTGGTATAGTGAAGGCAAACGGGGGCGGGTTTGGGTCCGCCCGCGGCCACGTTTCTCTATAGCAATGCCCAACGAACCGATGACGCAACCGATCTGCCTGGTCGTAGACGACGACGAAGTGTTGAGGACGCGGCTTGCCAAGGCGCTGGCCGCGCGAGGGCTGAGCGTGCTCGCAGCGAGCAACTACGACGAAGCGGTCGCCTCAGCCGCCGACAACCCGCCCGACTACGCCGTGATCGACCTGAAGATGCCCGGCCCCTCGGGCTTGGAACTGCTGCGCCACTTGCAGGAGGTATCGCCCAATACCCGCTCGCTGCTGCTCACCGGTTACGGCAGCATTGCCAATGCGGTGGAAGCGATGAAGCTGGGCGCGGTTAACTACCTCACCAAGCCGGCCGACGCCGACGAGATTTACGCGGCCCTGCTGGGCGACGGACCGGCGACCAGCGACACCAACTTTCAGCCCCAATCGTTGGCCGAAGCCGAGTGGGAACACATCCATCGGGTGCTGGCCGAGTGCGGCGGTAACATCTCCAAGGCGGCCCAACTGCTTGACATTCCCCGCCGTACCTTGCAGCGCAAGCTGAAGAAGTTGGCGCCGTAAGCTCTCACGGGCAATCGCAAATCCACTCGGCTGCGCTTACCGTGCGGACGGACGGTGGCGGCCAAGGCCGAGGTGGGGGGCGGGGGCCAGCTCATTTTGGTTTTCTTGACTGAAAACCGGCCAAAACCGGCCTGACATGTGCGTTACTGCCAAAAAGGGGGCATTTCGGTACGCGGTTCTTTTCGCGTGCCACGTCCCGTAGCGACCACAGGCACAGCCATGCCACAAATCTGGTTCACCGCCGACACGCACTTTGGGCATCGGCGCATCCCGCTGTACTGTCAGCGGCGATTCTGCCTTACCGATGAAGAAAACGCCCAACTCGACCGGGCCTGGCAGCAGGGCGGCGGCGCGCCGCCGCGAGGGCCGGGTGTGTGGCAGCCCTCGCTGGCCGCGATCGAGCGAATGGATCAATACCTGATCGATCGCATCAACGAGCTGGTCCAAGAAGACGATATCCTGTGGCACCTGGGCGATTTCTGCTTTGGTCCCCAGAGCGCGCAAATCGTGAACCATGCGCAGACCTACCGCGACCGCATCCATTGCCAGACGATCCATTTTACCTGGGGGAACCACGACGACCGCCGCATTGCCCCGGTCTTCAACAGCCACCACGAGCGGCACGAACTGCTCTGGGGAGAGCAGATGATCGTCCTGAGCCATTACGTTCAGGCGGTGTGGAACCAGTCGCACCGCGGAGCGTGGATGCTGTATGGCCACTCGCACGCCTCGGCGGAAAGCTGGCTCGATGCGGCCATGCCCGGCCGCCGCAGCATTGATGTCGGCGTGGATAACGCCTACCGAGTGCTGGGGGAATACCGGCCGTTCTCGTTCGACGAACTAAACGAGATACTCAGCGGCCGCCCCGGTTGCAGCATCGACCACCACAAGGAAAAGTCCTGCGGCGAAGCGGCCAGGTAGGATGCGACCATCGGCGTCCTATCCCGGGAAGTCGTACAACATGCGGAGAAATGTACGCCCGTGTCGGGCGTGGGTTCGCTCGATGACCTGAAAGCCGTGCCGTTGATAAAGCCTTTGAGCCTTAAGGTTCTCGCTGTCGACCAGGAGCGCGACCGGCCGGTGATTGTCACGCTCCCGGGCCTCTCGAAGCACATTCTGAAGAATTTGCGACGCAAAGGTGTCGCTATTTTGGGTTGGCCGTGGAAATCGGCATGAACCGCCATCTGGGGGAGATCCCAGAGTTCGCGGCGACAGCCTTCGGGTGGCACGCCTTTCCAGGTAATCGGCCCGAGTGAAGCGAACTCAACCACGAATTGGCTTTGAATGCTACTGCAACTCCCGGATCATCCGGGCCACGTGGTCGGGGCTGGGAATGCCCTCAATGTGGATTTCCAGGTTGCTTTGCCCGGCACTGGAGATCGCCAGGTCGCCCACGCCCACCATCCGTTGGTAGAAGTTCTGGTCGACTTGGATGTTGCGGACGTCATCGTGCTGCACTTCCGTGGTGAACCGAGAAATCAAGCCGGCCCGTTGAATGGTCCGTTTCGAGGTCACCTTCAGTTCGTGCGTTCGGGTCTTCACCCACCAGATGCCGATCCATAGCGCCCCTAACAGGGTGAGCACCAGGCCCGTCCATTGCAGCGCGTTCGCGGAAAGCCATGGTTGGTTGTTGATGACCAGCCCTCGCTCCCACAACAGCGAGATCACCAGCGCCGCCACGCCCAGACCGACCAGCAACAGCAGAACCAAGAACCGCAGAGGGTGTGGGCGAAGCATGGCCGGGTGCCGGACCAGCAGCACTTCCTCTTGCTCGCTCATACCGGCGGAAATTTCCGGAAGGTCTCCCGCATCGTCAGGCGAGAGACTGCTTTCGTCGATCGGCAGAGCCGATGGGGCTTCCGCCCGAAACGGTCGCCCGCACCGCGGACAATCCACATTCCGTCCGATCAGCGTTTCCGCGATTCGAAAGGCCTGGTGGCAGTGCGGGCAGCGGTACAGAATTTTTTGGATGGTGTGGCCGGTGGTCATGGCAGTTGGCTCGCTAGCGGCGTGCGCGGGGGGGAGGGTCTCGCAAGGCAGGCAGTTGCAAAGCGGTAGCCAGCAGCCGCCCGTAAGTGCCTAGCAGTGCAAGTACCATTCCCAGCCGGTTCCACCTGTGTGGCTCAGGCAGTCACCGCCAGCGGCGGCACCGCTTGCTGGTAGCCGAGGCGAGCGCCTGGAAAGGGGCCAAAGGGGGGCCGTCCTCAGTGGGCAGGTCGTCCCGATTGGGGGCAGGTTCTGGCAGGCTGGGTTGGCTGCGCAAAGTATCGGGGTCCATGGGGGTGGGCGTTTGTGGAAAACCTCGACTGTTCCGTCCATGCAGGTTGTATGAAACGTTCCGAATTGACGATTTATGACATGCACGCGGCTGCCAGGCACTCTTGCCGGATGCGGCCGTGGTGTCATTTGAGGAAGCACCGTGGGGCCGGCCAATAGCCGCCACGACGCCGGGCATCGGTCCGGGGTCGAACCGTTCACGCGATAGGCAGGGAGGCGCCTGTGAATCAAGAACGACGCTTGGGACGAGGGCTGGAAGCGCTGCTGGGCCGACCGCTGGACGGCAGCGATGAGATGCAGGGCGGCGTTTCCCTCACCGATGCCGCTCCGGGCGGCGCTGCGACGATCAGCGTCTACAGCATCGACAGCAATCCTTACCAGCCCCGGCAGGACTTCGACGAAGCCCAGATCGACGAGCTGGCCGAAAACATCCGCATGCATGGCCTGCTGCAGCCGATCGTCGTTCGCCAGGCGGGCGACCGGTACCAGGTCGTGGCGGGCGAACGCCGCTTGCGCGCGGCCGTCAAAGCCGGTTGGGAAGCGATTCCAGCCATCGTCCGCGATGCCGACGACCGCCAGATGGCGGAATTGGCCATCGTCGAAAACCTGCATCGCAAGGACCTCAACCCGCTGGAAAAGGCGGCCTCGTTCCAGCGCTACCTGGAAGATTACGGTTGCACCCACGAGGAACTGGCCCAGCGGCTGAGCATCACGCGATCTACGGTTGCCAACATGGTTCGGTTGCTGGAACTGCCGCCCAAGGTCCAGCAGGCGCTCCGCGAAGGCAAGATCACCCAAGGGCACGCCCGGGCGCTGCTGCCGCTGGGCGATGAAGAAGAACAGAACGCCTTCTGCGAGCGGATTCAAAAGCAGAGCCTCAGCGTCCGCGCCACCGAAAATATGGTGCAAGAGGCGATCGTCAAGGCCGACACCGAGCCATTGACGGTGTACGATGAAACGCCGCAGGAAGACCCCGAGAAGCGGGCCAGGGCCGAACACCTCGCCTCGCTGGAGCAGCAGTTCCGCTCGGTGTTGGGCACCAAGGTGGATCTGCGCCAGGCAAAGAACGGCCGCGGCCGGATCGTGATCCACTTTGCCAGCAACGAAGAATTCGAGCGGATTCGAGATCACATCTTCCACGCCAACCAGCAGATGAAAGCGGCCGGGTAAGAACACGCGACCCTGTTGCCAACCGAGAACGTGTTCGCGGCGGGGCAACGCCAGTTACCCGCTGCACACGGCTTGCGAGAGCCGGTGGCATGGCGTGCGGCGAGCCAACGCGCGCTGCCTGCAGCACGCTGGTCGATGGAGAGCCGTGGCGCGAAATGCGGCAGGCAACCTCGCGGCCGCGGTACGGCGTGTCACATTGCAGGGGGCCGGTCGTAGACAACTGCAAATGCGTGGCGTAGGTTGCGGGAAGGTAGCGCCGCAAGCGGGCGGTGCTACTGCGCTGGCGGTGCATCCGTGCCGGGCGGCGACTTCAACCTTTCACCTTCTGCGACCGGTTAGCCTTGGCCGTACTTGTCCAATTTGCGTTGCGGCTTGCCTTCGGCCTGGCGTTGTCGATGGCCCTGCTTTCGCCCCAGCAGGTCCGCAGCCGATTTTTCCAGGTCCACCTGTATGTGCTGCTAGGGCTGCACACGTTGGCCGCTGCGCTGGCTGGTTTGGCCCCGGAACAATTCCCGCTGTGGCCGCCGCTGGCCGGTGCCGTGCTGTGCTACGCGGCATCGGTGATGTGGCCACATCAAAATCCCCGCTGGGGGCGCGCCAGCCTGGTGGCGATTGCAGTGGTCTCGCTGGCCGCGGCCCTGTTGGCCGCCCCGCAGACCTCGCGGCCCGAGAGTAGCGCTCAGCCGCCTTCCCTTTTGCACCACGATGCCTTCCCCGCCACGGCGATCGAGTTGTTCGCCTGGCTCGACCCGCTCACCTCGGGCCTGCTGCTGGGGGCTGGCATGGCAGCCATGCTGCTGGGCCACTGGTATCTGAACGCCCCCGGCATGCGGCTCGAACCACTGCGCATGCTTATCGTGCTGACGGTGGCGGCCACGCTGCTTCGGGCCATATTGTGCGCAACGGGCCTGTTATGGCAGATGGCGGTGCTTCCCCAGTTTCCGCCGACCGATGTCGCCTTGTTCCTGGCGCTGCGCTGGCTCGCGGGCCTGCTGGCTCCGCTGCTGCTGGCCTGGATGACCTGGCAAACGCTGAAGATTCCCAACACGCAAAGTGCCACCGGCATCCTTTACGTGGTGGTGATCGTGACCTTCATCGGCGAGCTGACCAGCCAATTGCTCTCGGCGTCTTACCCGCTGACTCTGTAAGCGTCCTTCTGCCTGGAAAGCTCGCCGCGGTTAGTTGCGGGTGCCCGGTGAACGATCTTCGGGCAGGTAAATCAAGCGCCCGCAACTGCTGCAAAAGATGGCTTGCGACATATAAAGCTGGTTGAAAACGTTGGGCGTGAGCTTGTGGAAGCACCCGCCGCACGATTCGTTTTCAACCTGGGCCAGTCCGTCGGACCCCATCGCCTTGATCACGCGATCGTACATGGCGCGGAAATCGGCTGGCAGTTTGGATTCGGTATCCTGGAGCTCGTTTTCCAGCCGGTCGATGGCCTGTTGCAGATCGGCGGCCTGCTCGGCCACGGTTTGCTCGATACGTTTGAGTTCGTCCCTGCTCTTTTCGACTTTCTGGCGGGCCTCGCCCACGGCCACCTGCAGTTCGTCGATGTTGCCGAGCGCTTCGAGAATTTCGTCTTCTAACACGCTCTTGGCCATTTCATCGGCCGCGATTTGTTCGAGCAGGGCCTGATACTCGCGGTTGGAACTGGCCTCGTTTAACTTTCGCTTGAGGTCCTGCATCTTGTTTTCGCAGGTCTTCAACTGCAATTGCTTCTGGTCGGCCGCCACTTGGGCCGCCCGCGTGTTAGCAATGCACTGCTCAAGCTCCTGTTCGGCCCGGGCGACGTTGGCCGTGTGCGCCTTGATCTGCTTGGGCCCGCGTGCCTTTCGTTCCTGCAAGTCGCTCAATTGCTGATGGATTCGATGCAGGGTACGAAGCACATCGGCAGTTACTGACATCGGATCGCTCGCTGGGAACAGTGTCGGATTGAAACCATCGGCCACTCAGGTTGGAGTACGTTGAATCGGGCTCGTGTTTGTCCGCGTAATGCGGTGGCTCGGCGTGAAAGGAAACACGGGCTGTTCCGCTGCCCGCGAAAGCACATAGAGGGGGGGCCGATTTGTCCGCCACCATAGAGCAATGCCGCCTGCGTCGCCGCACTGCGGCTCTCGACCTAGATGGGGCTCTCATGGGAGATTGGCCCCCGAGCGGCGCTTCCACACCAATTCCATCATACCAATCGAGAACCGAGCCGTGCAGTGCAACTCTGGCAGGAGAACCTCAGAGATTGGCAGCACCGTTTCAGCTCTGCCTGGCCGCTCGTGCCACGACCACCGCGGCACCCAAAATCGAATCGCGGGCTTGAAACAAGCGCTTGGTTTACAGTCGCCCAGGTTGGCCTGCCTTGGCATATGGAAGGACAAGGCAGCGGGGGCACTTCAGGGCACGGCCGCGCGCCAGCAGCGGTAGCATTCCCTGCACCGCAGGTGGCTTGTTAGCGTGGGCCGATATGGCGACCCCCTTCAGCCTCGGGCATCGGGCACAAAGCCCAGGCAATTGGGCCTGGGCCGCGGGCAACACGCCAATAGCCGGTACACCAGGCGGTTGGGCGCTGGAAGCGCGCAAGCCTACCGTGGATAAGCAGATGGTAAAAACAATGCAGCCCAGGGCGCAGCCTTAAGCGGCGGCGGAACCCCGCTTCCGCCGCGAACAGGGTGTGTCGGCAAGCGACAAGGCGGTGGGCTGCCAACCAAGAAAGCCCAGGCGAGGCTGTATTGCCTCGGCCGGCAGGACGGCTATTTCTTGCGATGACGAATCCGCGAGCGCATGCGACGCTTCTTGCGGCCGATCTTTCGCCGTCCTTTCCCCGTTTTCTTCGTTCCCACGCAGCAGGCTCCTGATAGGTCAAAATACCAATGAGAATTTAGCGCAAACCATTAGCGTAGCAAGGTGAAGCGAAAAGACAAGGGCGAGTGAGCTCGTTGCGCGTGTTCCCGGTGGTCCCTGCTGGACACTTCCGGTGGGCGATGCGGCTCTCGTAGCGATTGGTCGGAAACCAAGATTTTCTTGCATCCAGGGGGCCAATCCATTTATGCTGCGCCCGGTGGTCAAAAAGTGGCACCCAGTTTGCGCCCGAATCCCTTCGTCGAAATGGCCCCCTTAAGAAGGCGCATTGGCGAGGGCGTTTGGTTGATGCCGCAATCCACAGGTTGCCGGGCCTATCCCGCCGGCATAGGGAACCCCCTTCCATGCACACGCGAATCGTTTTGCTGCTGGCAGCGATGCTGATCTTGCCGGTGGCCCAGCGGCCCATCGCCGCCGCGGCTCCCCAGGCGATCGGGTGCGCCCCGGGTGCCGAGGTTCCCGCCTTCTACGTGCGCGAAGTCACCAGCCGGAGGCCCCACCTGGCCACGTGTCTGGTTTGCCGGTATGGCTCCCGGCCGGTCGTGCTGTTGTGCGTGCGCACGCTCAACGACCAGGTCGGCGAGTTGATCGAGCGCGTGGACCGGGCCGTGGATGCTGGCCGCGGCGTGGGCTTGCGGGGGTTTGCCGTGTTTACCCACGGCGAAAATGCCCAGTTGCAACCTCAACTGGCCACGCTCGCCCGGCAGCGCAAGACGTCGCTGCCGCTGGTGCTGCCGGTCGAACGCGGCGGCCCCAGTTCCATGCAACTTCCGGGGGATGCCGCGGTCACCGTGCTGCTGTATCGCGACAAGGTGGTGACCGCGCGGTATGTCTTCGCCCCCGGCGAGTTGAACGAGATGCACATCGACCAGGTGGTCGCCGCCATCCAGGCCCTGCCTGAACACCACTAACGGCCACGCGGCGGTAACAAGCCGCGCGTGTCGCTTCACTGCGCAATTGGCTTTCCTGCGCCTTGCAGGCGGGTGTCACCGCGTGGCCGCGGTACCCGGCCTGCTGGCTCTTGGTTCACCGCTGACCGCGCGGGCGCAATTGGACGGCAGCGCGCAGCGCCCTAGAATGGCAGATGTGCCGCGCCGGGGCATTGCGCAGATTGCCAGGGGGCGAGTGTCGCCGCAGCCAACACCTGCCGGCCTGTGTTCCCCCTGGCAGCATCCACGCCCAAGGAGGAGGAATCGTGAAGCCGTACGACATTTGCCGTGGTGGGCGCAGGGCGAGGGCATCGCTTTGGGCGGTTCCCATCGCGGTGACCCTGTGCCTGGCGGTGTTGCTCGGTGTACTGGCACCTGTGCCCGCCGCTGCCCAGGATGCTGCCCCCGGCGAACTCGATGCCCAGGAAGTGAATCGGGCAATCGACCAGGCCATCCGATTTCTCAAGCGCGAGCAGCGCAGGGATGGATCGTGGCCGCCGCCCTCGGTCCTGGCCGGATACACCATCAGCCCGCTCTGCACCCTGGCGCTGTTGAACGCCGGCGTGGATGCGTCGGACGAACACATCGCCCGGGCCTTGGACCACCTGCGCAAGCAGGATTACCGGCACAATTACGAAGTTTCGCTGCAATTGATGGCGTTGTGCGCGGGCGAACCGGAGAAGGACCTGCTGCTCATCAACCGCCTGGCAACGAGGCTGGTCAACCAGCAGATCAAGTCGGGAGTCAACCGCGGGTCGTGGGGTTACGGCGGTGCATCCGGCAGCAGCGGCGACCCCTCCAATGCGCAGTTCGCCCTGCTGGCACTGTACGAAGCCGACCGTATCTTCGAACGCTACAACACGGCATCGCCCATCCCTCGCACTACCTGGGAATGGTCGCTGGAATATTGGGAGGACCTTCAAAACCCGGTCAACGGCGGCTGGTCCTACGTACGTGGTGCCTCGCCCACCGGCAGTATGACGTGCGCGGGCATTGCCTCGGTCATCATGGCCCGCGAGCGGTTGCATCTCACCTCCAGCCGGATTCAGAACGACCAGGTGTTGTGCTGCGGCAATGTCGAGCGCGAAGACCACGTCGCCCGCGGCCTGCAATGGCTGGGCAACAACTTCTCGGCCTCGACCAACCCGGGTGACCGCAATCGTTGGTGGTTGTACTACATGTATGCCCTGGAGCGCGTGGGGCGGCTTTCGCACGAACGGATGATTGGTGGGCACGACTGGTATCGGGCCGGCACCGCCGAACTGCTGAAGCACCAGGATAAAATCTCCGGTTCCTGGCGGGGCATCGGCGTGCACGAATCGGACGAATCGGTCGCCACCAGCTTCGCGCTGTTGTTCCTGGCCAAGGGCCGGCGGCCCACGTTGTTGGCCAAGCTCCAGTACGGCGAGCGGGGCGATACCAAGTGGAACCGCCACCCGAGCGATACCATCAATCTCACCCGGTACGTCGAAACCCGCTGGAAACGTGATCTCTCCTGGCATGTGGTGCGGGCAGAACGAGCCACGGTCGATGATCTGCTCCAGGCGCCCGTCCTGTACATCAGCGGCAGCGGCGATCTGGCCGAGTTGATGCGGCCCGAACTCGAAGAAGTATTGCGCGAATACGTGAGCCGCGGCGGGTTCATCTTCGCCGAAGGCTGTTGCGACCCGGGCAGCCAGTTCGATGCCGACTTCCGCGCGTTGATGGCCCGGCTATTCCCGGACAATCCGCTACAGCAACTGGGCCCCGAGCACGAGGTCTGGTTCTTCGAGGAAATTCCGCCGCTGAAGTCGATGTACGCTGGCCAGCTTTACGGTGTCAACGTGGGCTGCCGCACCAGCGTGATCTACTGCCAGCATCCCCGGAGCGGCGCCCAATCGCTTTCGTGCTACTGGGAACTGGGCGACGTGCGGGGCCGCAAGGACGTTCCCAAGCAGGTGAAGGACGAAGTCGATACGGCGCTGGCGATCGGCATCAACGTGCTGGCCTATGCCACGGGTCGCCAGGTGCGCTACAAGTATGAAATTCCGGCCCGGTCGGAACCGGCCGATGTGGCTTCGGCCGTGGACCGGGCCAAGGTCATCATCGGCAAGGTGCAGCACGAGGGCGGTTGGAACGCGGCGCCCGGCGCCTTGCCGGCCTTGCAACGCGAACTGAGCCGTCGCTTCGGCATGCTGGTGCCCACCGACCAGCGCGAGGTGGATCTGCTTCAGCCCGGCGGCAAGCTGTTCGACCACCACATGGTGTTTCTGCACGGCCGGAACGAGTTCTCGTTTACCGATGAGCAGCGGGCGCAATTGCGGTTGTTCGTGGAAGAGCGGGGCGGCTTGATCCTGGCCGATGCCGTGTGCGCCAGCGAGGCTTTCACCCGCAGCTTCCGCCGCGAAATGGGGCTGATCTTCCCCAGCCGTAAACTGATATCCATCCCTCACAACGACCCGATCTATACGACTCAGTACGGCGGTTTCGACCTCAGCAGCGTGGAGCGCGTGCAACCCTCCCAGGCCCAAGCCCAGGCCAATCGGCCGGTGCGGGCCGACATTCGCCAGGTGAAGCCGGAACTGGAAGCGATCGTGATGGATGATGGGCGTTACGGCGTGGTCTTCTCGCCGTACGACCTGAGCTGCGCCCTGGAAAGCAAGGAGAACTACCAGTGTCGCGGCTATACGCGCGAATCGGCCGCGCGGATCGCCATCAACGTGGTGCTGTACTCGCTGCACGAGTAAGGCGCGGGCCGCCACGCCTAGGCCAGCAGCTTGTTCAGACGGCGGCGCAGGCGGTCGCGGCGTTCATCCGACCACCAGCGAAAGAAGCGGCTCACGCTCCGCCGCAGTTGCTTTCTTTCCCAGGCAATTTCGGCCTCGATCAGCGCGGCCAGTTGGTCGCGCTGGGGGCTGGCTGCGCCCGCCTTGTACTCGGCCAGCCACGCTTGAAACCGGAGCATGGCGGCATGGTGATCGTTCAATTCGCCCAGCCGCTGTTGTAGGCTACGGATTTGCTTGATGGTCCTGGCAAGCGGATCGGCCGGCCAGGCGGCGGCCATCAGGTCCAAAGCGTAACGCAGATGCTTGGTGGCGATGCGAAAGCGATGAAGCCGCTCGATGCTCACCCGCCGGCCTTTGCGGGGCGCCTTGGCGAAAAATCCCTTGATGATGGGCCGCAGCCATCTCACCGCGGCATCGTGCAACGCCGGCTCCGGCTCCTCGCCCCGCCAGCGGAGACGCTCCAGCAGTTCGTATCCCTGCAGGGCCAGGCTGCCATCGGCCGTGGCTCGCCACGCGTCGATCAACGCCCCTTGAGCCTGCGCGCGCCGAAGGGTTAGCTGCCGTACCAGCGGGAGCAGGCCCGGCTCGTTCTCCGCCCGGGCGGTGAGACGTTCCAGCAGCACGTCCAGGTCGCGGGCTTCACCGGCGGCCCGGCGGATCGACTTGAGTCTGTCCTTTAGCCGCCGCGCGCGTTTCTTGGGCAGCAGTTCACGGAAGAGTTTGAGGGCCGCACCGGCTTTGCGCGTGGAAACGCGAAGTTGATGCACGTATTCGATGTCGGCCTCGGGGGACTGCGCAGCCTTGGGTAGCCAGGTGGCGATGGCTTCGAGCCGAGGCATCAACGCGTCGTGCGCGCCGACCGAGACAGGAATGGGATGGTTTTGGCGGCCACTCACTTGCCAACTCGCTACGACCCACGAAGATAGGCCCCGCCGCGCGATTTGTGCCGGCGGCCGGCGTTGCTGTCCGCGGCGGTGCAAAAAGTCCGCAACTTCCGTGAACCAGGCAGCGGCCGTACCGCAAGAGTGCTGGCGGCAGGCTGCCCGCAGCGGTACGACGCTGACAAGGCGGGTCCGGCAAGCAGCGTCGGGATTCCCTGGGACCATGCGGCTGGTACTATGCGAGACTAACGAGGCTGCCGCCCCGGCCGCAACAAGCTTCGCGGTTTCTTCACCAGTCCTTCACAATCGACCACTCCCGATGGCATCTCGAGGCACCCCATGAACGGCCCCTTGGATCGAAGGCTTGGGCAATCGGCAGCCACCCTCAGGCAGGGCCGACGGTGTACCCAGCCGCGATCGCAGCGGTACCGCGTGGCGCCGCTGGTTCTGCTTGCCCTGCTAGGGCTGATGGCGGCCGTCTGGGACGGGGCGCCGCAGCCTGCGATGGCCCAGGCCGATGTGGCACCATCCGATGATCCCCAGCCCGGGCCTCAAGCAACCTCGGCCGCGCCGGCAGCGGCTCATGACTACGGTGCCTGGAGCCTGGTGCCGCCGCTGGCGGCCATCGTATTGGCGATTGTCGCGCGGCGGGTCATCCTGGCCCTGCTGATTGCCGTGGTCATCGGCGCGGCGATTCACCAGTGGCCTTTCGTGCCGTGGCAGAGCGGTTGGTTCAGCGGGGCCTGGTCGCTCGTCCAAGCGGTCGTCACCCAAACGTGCGAAGGCATCCTTTGGAAGAACCTGACCGACGGCGACCTGCTGCGCGTTTTCGCTTTCAGCCTGATGATGGGGGCGATGGTCGGCGTGATGTACGCCAGCGGAGGCATGCACGGCCTGGTTCGCGCCATCACGCCTTGGGCCAGCAACCGGCGGCGGGGGCAACTGACCGGCTGGTTCATGGGCCTGCTGGTGTTCTTCGACGACTACGCCAATACGCTGCTGCTGGGGAACACGCTGCGGCCCGTGACCGATCGGTTGCGCATCTCGCGCGAAAAGCTGGCTTACCTGGTTGATTCGACCGCCGCGCCCGTGGCCGGCCTGGCCATCATCTCCACCTGGGTTGCCACCGAAATCCAGTATATCAACGAAGGGTACCAGCGGTTGGGACTGCCCGAGGGCAGTTACCAGGGAATGGGAATCTTCATCGCGACCATTCCGTACCGTTTCTACCCGCTGCTGGCTTTGTTGTTCGTCCTTTTGGTGGCTTGGATGGGCCGCGACTTCGGGCCGATGCTGCGGGCGGAACGCCGCGCCCAGCGCGAGCAGGGCGACGACGCAACGGGTGCGGCGGCGGACGATCCGGCCGAGATCACGCCCCCCGCTGGCAAACCGCAACGCTGGCTCAACGGCATCGTTCCGGTGCTGGTCGTGCTGGGAGTCACGCTGTGGCTGATCCTGCAGACCGGTTATGCTAGTCTTAGCACCCAAGAGGCCGCCGAGGGTACGGTCGCTGCCGCCGTTTCCTGGCAGCAGGCGTTCAATGCGGGCGATTCGTATATTGCCCTGGTGTACGGAGCGCTGGCAGGGCTATTGGTCGCGGCCGCCTTGGCACGGTTCCAGCGATTGCTGGCCGGGTCGGAGATCGGCCGATCGGCTTCGTACGGGGCGCGGCTGATTGTACCTGCCCTGGCGGTGCTGTGGCTCTCGGCCTGCCTGAAGGAAGTCACCGGAACCGACGGACTGCAAACCGCCGAATACGTGGGCGGCTGGCTTCAGCGATCGGGCGTGGCGGGCTTTTGGCTACCGACGCTGGCCTTTGTGCTGGCTGCTGTCGTGGCGTTCTCCACCGGCACCAGTTGGGGGACGATGGGTATCTTGATGCCGCTGGTGATTGGCGTGAGCTACCGTGTGCTGCTGGCTGAGGCCGGGGCCGAATCGCTCGATCCTTACCACCCCGTGCTCTTGGCGGCCGTGGGCAGTGTGCTGGCCGGGGCGATCTTTGGCGATCACTGCTCGCCCATCTCCGATACCACGGTGCTTTCGAGCGTGGCCAGCGGTTGCAACCATTTCGCCCACGTGTGGACGCAGTTGCCTTACGCGCTGGTGGTCGGGCTGGTGGCCATTGTGTTTGGGACGCTGCCCGCGGGCTTGGGCGTCAATCCCTGGCTCTGCCTGGCGCTGGGCACGGCGGCCCTGGTGGGTTGGCAGTACGCGGTAGCGCGGCGACCGTAGGGCCGGTTCCACCGACGTCAAACCCGTAGGGCCGGTTCCACCGGCCGTTGGCATGCGCGTTATCACGGGTTCAACGGTGGTTATCCATGCGGCGCCGCGCTTGTCTGGCGTCAAAACGAACGTAATGTACGGCAGGACGCGGCGCGCACGGGGCTAATCTTCGGCCAGCTCGCGTTGCCGCGCCGGAGCCGATTTCAACCGGTTGGTCTTTTGCGCCAAACGCACCAGCAATTCCCTGGCTTGGCCGCTGTCGATGGCTTCAGCCGCGCGGCGGGCACAGGCGGTCAGGCTCCGCTCGACGCCGGCGGTCCACAGCGCTGCCGCCGCGTTGAGGATGGTGATGTCGCGCGGGGGACCCGCTTCCCCGGCCAGAACCGCACGAATGAGCGCGGCGCTATCCTCCGGGTTGTCCACGGCCAAGGCGTCCAGATGGGTGCGCCGCAGCCCAAAGTCCTCGGGCTGCCAGCGGAAGAACTCGGTTTCCTCGGGTGTGACCTCGGAGACCTCGGTAATGGCGGCCAGGGTCACTTCGTCCAGGCCGTCGGCTCCGTGGACGACCGCCGCGTGCTTGATCCCCAAGAGGTGCAGGGCGCCGGCGAGCAGATCGCGCAGTTCGCGCCGCCCCACGCCCAGCAGTTGGAAGTCGGCCCCGGCCGGATTGGTGAGCGGCCCCAGGATGTTGAAGATCGTGGGAAAGCCGAGGTTTCGCCGTACCTCGGCCACGTGCCGCATGGCCGGGTGCAGCAGCGGGGCGAAGCAAAAGCAGATGCCCAGTTCTTCCAGGCATTCTTCGACCAGCGGCAGCGGCGCATCGACGTTGACGCCCAGCCGTTGCAGGACGTCGGCCGAACCCGTCTTGCTCGTCACCCGGCGGTTGCCGTGCTTGGCCACGGGAACTCCGGCAGCGGCCGTGACCAGCGCCGCCGCGGTGCTGATATTGAACGTGCCCGAGTTGTCGCCGCCGGTCCCGCAGGTATCGATCAGGCCGGTACGGGTGGTGCGGATGGGCGTCATGTGCCGCCGCATGGCTTCTGCGGCGCCGGCCACTTCTTCGACGGTCTCGCCCTTGTGCCGCAGGCCGGTGAGCAGCAGCGCGACTTCTTCGTCGCTGACTTCGCCGCGCATGATGCCGTCGACGGCCTCGGCCATGGCTTCCCGGCCCAGGTTCTCGCGGGCGGCTAACCGCCCCAACAGCGTTTGCATCACCGCGGCATACTCCTGCAAACGGTCACGGTGCCTCCCCGCATCGGGAGGGCGTTGGACGACCACTGGAAAAAGTCTCAATTACCGGAACACGCGTGGCGGTTGTGATGCGGGCGGTTGTGCCTGCCAGGGGATGCCGCAACTGTGCCTCCGTTCATAGATCATAGCAGAGACATGGCGAACGGTCTGCCAGGCCTTGCGGTTCCATTTCCGGTTGCGGCCGCACCTCAACCCAGGTTGATGAGAATGGCCACCACGATCGTCAAAACAACGATGCCAAAAGCCATCATGATCAAGTTGCGGCGAAAGCGGCGGGCCGCCTTTTCTTCGGGGGTTAGCGAACGCAACTGGACCACTTCGCCACTGGCCCCCCGGATCGTCTTGACCGGATCGCGCACCGTGTAGTGGCCGGCACCCTCGGGGTCGGGAATCGTCACCACGCCCGATGGCCTCTTGGGTTGCCCGGCAGGGGCCGTTTGTGCGGCGTTGCCAGGGGAGGCTGGTGAAGTATGCGCCGGCGCGCTGCCGGGTGCCACCGGAACGGGACGGTTCAACGGTTGAGGGCGGCGCGGACCGCCTTGCTGCGGCGCGGCCGCCTGGTGGCTTGTACCGGCAATATCGGTGGGGATGGGCTGGGGCCGGCGCGGATTGGCCTGCGCCGGTATCGTGCCGCCTGGAGGCTGGGCACCCGCCCGCCCCTGCGCTGTGCGCGGCCCTTGGGCGCTCCGCGGACTGTTTTGAGGCGGGCCATCCTGCGTGGGAACGCCAGGCGCCGCATAACCGTGCGGCGGCTGATAACCCTGGGCACCACCGTAGCCCGGCGCAGGTGCGGACGGCGGCGGAGCGGATCCCTGCCCAGCGGTTGAATACCCACCCTCGCTGGGCATCAAACTTGGGCTGGGCGGGGCGGCCATCTCGGGAATGATGAATGCACCGCCGCAGGTCGGACAGGTGGATTCTTGCCCTCCGTACGCCGCGTCGATCGCGAGCGTCAGACCGCAATGCGGGCAGTCGAATTGGACTTCCGACATGCGTTTGGATTCCCTTGAAGTTTGTTCCTGCTGGCTCTTGGCTTTTGGCTTTTGACCATTGGCTTTGCCCGCGGCGGGCGGCTCAAGCCGGCCTGCGACGGCCGGGCCAGCTTACAGCGCGGCCAAGGCCGACTTGGCGGCAGCAACGGTGGCGGCGATGTCCTCATCGCTGTGCGCGGCCGAGATGAACAGCGCCTCGTACTGGCTGCACGGCATGTACACGCCCCGTTCGATCAATTGCCAGAAGTAACGGCCAAACCGCGCGGTGTCGGCCTTCGCCGCAACCTCCCAACTGGTCACCGCCTCATCGTGGAAAAACAGCGTCATCATGCTGCCGACTCGGGCGATGGTGTGCGGCAGGCCGGCAGCGTCGGCGGCCTCGGACAGGCCGCGCTCGAGCTGGGCGCCCAACTGCTCCAAACGCTCGTACGGCGACTGGGTTTTGAGCACTTCCAACGTAGCGATCCCGGCGGCCGTGGCCAGCGGATTGCCACTGAGCGTGCCCGCTTGAAACACCTTGCCGGCCGGCAGAATCTGGTCCATGATTTCGGCCTTGCCGCCGTAGGCACCCACGGGCAGACCGCCGCCGACGATCTTGCCCAGCGTGGTGAGATCGGGTGTGATGCCGTACAGCGCTTGCGCCCCGCCATAGGCCACGCGGAAGCCGGTCATCACTTCGTCGAAGATCAGCAGCGCGCCGTCGCGGGCCGTTTCATCCCGCAGGGCCTGCAGGAACTCGCGGCTGGGCACCACGCAGCCCATGTTGCCTACCACCGGCTCGACGATCACGCCGGCAATTTTGCCGGGATGCTCGGCAAAGGCGGCCTTCAGCCCGGCCACGTCGTTGTAAGCCAGCACCAGGGTATCCTTGGCGGTGCCGGCGGTGACCCCCGGCGAGTTGGGCACGGCCAGCGTGGCCGCGGAACTGCCAGCGGCAACCAGCAGGCTATCGACGTGGCCATGGTAATTGCCGGCAAACTTGACGATCAGATCGCGGCCCGTGTACCCCCGCGCCAGCCGGATGGCGCTCATTGTGGCTTCCGTGCCGGAATTGACCAGGCGAACTTTCTCGACCGAGGGCACGGCTTCCACGATCAGTTCGGCCAGGCGGCTCTCGGCCTCGGTGGGGGCGCCAAAGCTGGTGCCCCGGGCTGCCGCTTCCTGCAAGGCTTCCACCACCGCCGGGTGCGCGTGGCCCAGGATCATCGGCCCCCAACTGCCGATGTAATCGATGTACCGGTTACCATCCAGGTCGTACAGGTAAGCGCCTTGGGCGCGGGCAAAGAAAATCGGCTCGCCGCCCACCCCTCCAAACGCCCGGGCGGGACTATTCACCCCGCCGGGAATCAACTGCTTGGCTCGGGCAAACGCGGCTTCGCTCTGGGCACGCGACATGGAACTGCTCATTCCTTGACAATCGAACGCAAAGGGAGGGCGGGGGGCAGGCCGCTGAATCGGCCGCCAGGCCCGGCAAGAATGACGAGTTGCACTCCTCAAATCCTAACCCATGCGGCGCCCCATTCGATAGGGGCGCTTGGCGATTCGCCAATGGCCGCCCTCAGTGAGCGTGCCGCCTGCACCGGGTCTCACGCCTGAAGCGGCCGAGCGTGTTGCACGCGGCGTCAAGTGAACGATGTGCCGTTGTGAACGATGCGGCGCGGTCGATGATGGACCGGGTTAGACGATGTGCGCTGTTGGCAGTGTGTACCGGGGACGACGTGCGCTATGGAGTCCATGCGCGGGGGACGATTGTTCGCTGAGACTGCGCGCCCCCCGCGGACTACGCGCCCCGGATGGCCTCGACCACCTTGGCCGGTTCGGTCAGGGGGACTTCAACTTGGGTCCGCTGGGAAAGGTCCTTGAGCAGACCCTGTCCGGTGGCGAACTCGTTCTCGCCAATGACCAGGGCGAATCGGTAGCCGCGGCGGTCAGCGTACTTGAGTTGTTGTCCCAGCTTGCGGGGTTCGGGATACAGTTCCACGCCCAGCCCCAGCGCTCGGAGTTCGCGCGCCAGGCGCAGGTAATCGCCCAGTCGCGAGGCATCGAAGTAAGGGATGAACAGGTCGGCCGGCGTGGAAACCTTCTCGATACGGCCCAACTCTTCCATCGCGGCCAGCAGGCGGTCCAGGCCCAGCGACGCACCCACGCCCGGCAACTCCTGCCGCGTGTACAGCCCTGCCAGGTTATCGTACCGCCCGCCCGAGCAGATGCTGCCAATATTCGGCAACTCGCCCAGGAAGGTTTCGTAGATGGTGCCGGTGTAGTAATCGAGGCCGCGGGCGATGGAGACATCCAGGCGGATTCGCTGGCCGTCGACTCCGGCGGAACCGGCGGCCTTGAGCAGTTCTGCCAATTCGTTCACGCCCTGCTCGCCGATCTCGCTGCCGCGCACCAGCGGATCAAGCTGCCGCAGGATTTCTTCATTGCTGCCGGTCAGCGATGCCAACTTCAGCACGTCGGCAGCCTGCTGGGGCGTGGCGCCGGCGGCGGTACACATCTCGGCTTCGACCTTCTCCGGGCCGACCTTCGCCAACTTGTCGAGGGCGCGGAGGATTTCCGTGGACCGCTCGGCCAGCCCTAGCCGGGCCAGCAGACCATTGAGCACGCGGCGGTTGTTGATGCGGATGGTGAAGGATTCAAACCCGATGGCATCCAGCAGGTCGTGAATGACCAGGGCGGTTTCGATATCGGCGGTGAGGGCGTCGGTGCCGATGGTGTCGAAATCGCACTGCATGAACTCGCGATACCGGCCGCGTTGGGTGTTCTCGCCCCGCCACACGGTCGCCATGTGGTACCGCTTGAATGGCGTGCCCAACTGCCCGATGTGCTGGGCCGCGAACCGGGCGAACGGCACGGTCAAATCGAACCGCATGCCGACCATCCGGCCGCCGTGGTCTTCAAACTGGTAAAGCTGCTTGTCGGTTTCGTCGCTGCCCTTGCCCAGCAGAATCTCCAGGTATTCCAGGGCAGGCGTGTCGATGGGAGCAAACCCGTAGCTGCGGTACACCCGCCGCGCCATCTCCAGCAGCCGCTCGCGCGGCAGCATCGCCTCGGGCGGATAATCCCTGAATCCTTTCAACGTGCGAGGCTCAATCAGACCGCTCATGGCAATTAGCTTCGGGGCAATCAATGGGTGGAGGGCAGAGGAAAAAGAGGATGGAGCGCGCGGCCGCGGCGGACCCCATCACGCGCGGCGACCATTTACGCGGCGTGGGACCGACTACGATAGCACCGGCAGCAAATCCGGCTTGGGACTGCGAATCGAGCCCTTGGCCGGCAGCATCGCCTCGACGTATTCCGTGATCTGTTCCGGCGTTTCAAAATAGCGATCGTATACCCAGGTATCGTCGTATTCGCAGTTGTCGGTCGAGTAATCGCGGCAAATCTGCGGCCGCGTGTGGTAAATGCCGCACCGGTTGTCGGGCTGCAAATGTTTGCACGTCGTATGCACGAGCAGGTACCAGGTGTCATCTTCTGTAAACACCGTGGCCCCTTCGTGCAACAAGTACCAGCGGATGTAATCAAAATCCTGCGGCGTCGTCGGGGTCTCAATCGGCAGGGCGAAATACTTGCAACACTTGGCCGAACAGTAAGAGCATAGACTCTCGCCAGGACGCAACTGTTCGCGCTTGATCTGGGGACGCGGGCTCGACATGGTGATTCGCTTAAGGATTTCTCGGGCGATTACGCGAAAGGAAGTAACGAACGTCTTTAGGGCCTTAAGGTGCCCGGTGTGACCGCCGGCCAACCGCAACGGAACATGCAAGCAAGTAAAGGAATTCTCTAAGTCTTCGAAGTCAGGGTGGATGGCGGCAGCCGCTCTCAGCGGCGGCAAAACCGGGAGGTAGGCCCCTGCCACCGCGGGGGGCGTGGGGCGTTCAAGGCCGGGCAGCCTTGGGAGAGTTTCCACTTTCGGGGCGTACCTTGGCAACCCTGGCCGGTGAAGTTCGCACCCGTTTCGTGGTGAAAACGGGGCCGTACCTCAGGGGCGGGAGCCGTATACTGTACGCTTTCGCCCCCCGGCTGTTGAATTGTCGAGCCTGCTCTATGCCGCTGGTATTGAATTATAAAGGCAAGACCACGCTGCCCTTGGAGGTTGAAGGGTTGACGCCTGAGGCGGTCGCCGGGCTTTCGCTGGCGGAAATCGAGCGATTCCCGATCCGCCATGGCAGTCGCAGCGAACCGTTGGCCGCGTGGTTCGACGTTTCCGGCAGTCCCACCGATGGCGAATTGCGTTTTGTCGGCGACCTGGGCGGCGTCCATTGGATCGGCGCGCGATTGGCCGCCGGGACCATCGTTGTCGAAGGCCACGCCGGCCGGCACCTGGGCAGCCAGATGGCCGGCGGCCGAATCTTGGTATCCGGTAACGCGGACGATTGGCTGGGCTGCGAAATGCGCGGGGGGCTGATCCACGTTCGCGGAAACGCCGGAAATCACACCGGCGCCGCCTACCGCGGAAGCCGCAGAGGAATGAGCGGCGGAACCATCCTCATCGCCGGCAACGTGGGCAATGAAGCCGGCCATACCATGCGGCGCGGGACACTCGCCGTGGGCGGCAATGTGGGCGACGGCACAGGCTTTAACATGATCGCCGGCAGCATCTATGTCTTTGGCCAATGCGGCGCGCAAACGGGGGCGGGCATGCGCCGCGGAACGATCGGCCTGCTGGGCACCGCCGCACCCACGCTCCTGCCGACGTTTCGCCGGGCCTCCACCTATCAGCCGGTTTTCCTGCGGATGGCCTTGGTGGAACTGGCCCGATTGGGCCTGGACTGGCCGCGCGACTTGCTCCAACGCCGGGTGACGTTGTACCACGGCGATTTTCTGGCTCTGGGCCGGGGCGAAATCCTGGTCGCCGAAGATCGTTAGCCGACCCATGCGGCCCTGCGCCTACTCGCTCGCCGACGTTCGCCAGTGCTCGGCCACGGCGGCCAGCAGCGGGTCGATGGTGTTCTGCTGAATCTGGTGCGGCGGCGACCACTCCAGCCACTGGAACCCTTCGTGTTCGGTGGGAACCACCGCGGCGTCGGCCGGCACCCGCCCCAAGAACACCACCAGCGTTTTCTCAACCGGTTGATGGTTGAACCGCTTTTCGCGCGGATAGTAGACCAGGGAAAATTGGAAGCTCGGGTCCACCTCGATCTGATGGCGAGGGATGCCCGTTTCTTCCTCGGTTTCCCGCAAGGCACAGGTGAGGTCGTCTTCGCCGTCCTCCATGTGCCCCTTGGGGATATCCCAGCGGTCGGGATGCCGCATCAGCAGCACCAACCGCCGCGGCGTGTCCTTGTACAGCAACAGGCCGCACGCCTTAACCTTCGGTAGCTCATCAGCCGCCATAAAATTCGGTGTCTTGAAATGGGGTGTATGGGTTGAGTGGAGCGATTGCGGGGCCGCGTTCGGCACGTTGCCGCTCGATACGCTACCCGTCATGACCCACAAGCGGGCATCCCGCCTGCACTTACCTTATCGGGCTGAGAAGTTGCGAACCACTTAAAGGGAGTGCCGAGGCGAACTTCGAGACCCTCGGTATTCAGCCTTATCGGGCTGAGAAATTGCGAACTACTTTAAGATGGTTTCCTTTTACTGCCAGGATCGCCGCCAACTCGCCAGCGTTCTCCAGGCCCGGCCCGACGATGGCCGCAAGTTCTTGTCCTGGTGTAAGTTGTAACTCTTGGGCCAAGTCCTGCTCAAGCGGATGGCCATGGGCGAGCCGCTGCATTTCTGTCGGCCCCAAGGTAACCTTGGGCAGGTCGGCGACCGCCGTTGCCGCAGGCAGCAGGTGGTTTGGCCACGAGTCGGCGGTGAGTGTATCCATGGCAACGGCAGTTTCCACGGTGAAGTCGCCCACCGCCGTGCGTTCCAGGGCCGACATGACAGCGGCCGTTCCGAGCGACTGCGCAATGTCGCGCCCCAGCGAACGAACGTAAGTCCCTGCGCTGCAAGCGATTTCGAGCTGAAAATGCGGGTAAGCATACGCCAGCAGTTCCAATTGGTATACCGAGACAGGCCGGGGCTTCAGCTCCACGGTCTGCCCTTGGCGGGCCAAGTCATAAGCCCTTTTTCCATCAACCTTTAGGGCCGAATAGGCCGGCGGGCGCTGGAGGATCTCGCCGCGGAAGTTTTCCAGGACCGTTTCCAGTTGCTCGCGGCTAGGGATCGGAGCGTTTGGCAATTCCTCGACCGTGCCTTCCACGTCTTCCGTGTCGCTGCGGCGCCCCAGGAGGAACGTTCCCCGGTATCGCTTGGTTAGCCGTTGCACGTACTCGATCAGCCGCGTGGCTTTGCCGATGCACACCACCAGCACGCCCGAGGCTAGCGGGTCCAGCGTGCCGGCATGGCCGGCCTTGGCCGGCCGAACCAGTCGCTGCACGTGATCCACCACGCGGCGCGAGGAAATCCCTCGTGGCTTGAAAACGTTCAACATGCCGGTCGGTTGACCGGGGGATTTGGCTGGGGGAGCAGGCATGGGAGGAATCGCCGGCGTGCCATTTCGAGCCACAACGTGCCGGCTGCGGGAGAGTTTCAAAGAACTTGGAATCCAAAAAAGGAGGACCGGGTTAGCCTAAGGCCCCGGTCCCCCCGCTTGATGGATCAACTGCTGGAACGATTTGCTTGTTGCGCCGCCAGTCTCCGATCGTCGCACGATCGGTACCGCAATCCTTCCGTTTTCCAGCACCACGGGCCGCATTTCGGCGGGCGAGCACGAAAGCGATCGGACATTGGCTGCGCAGGTGTCAACAATGTGCCAGGAGCAGCCAGGCGCCGTCAAACCCAACGCCGGTCGCTATTCCACGTCCTGCATGCGTCCCCGAAAGCCGTACTCGGGATTGGACGTGCTGAAATCGCGGTCGGTGAGACCGACATTCAGCTTCACGTCCAGGTAGGTGTACTCTTCAACCAGGACCGGCTTGCCGCCTTTCTCCTTGGGCCAGGTGTAGGCTTCATAGCGGATGGGAATCTGGTTTTCTTCGTCGATGAAGACCCGGGCCAGGTGGTAGCGAAATTCCGGACGCGGCACCGGATGGACAAACTGCATGCAGGTGCAGTTGCGGCCGTTGATCTTGGCGTTTTCAAAGAACTTGACTTCGCATTCGCCATATTCCAGTTCGCTCAGGCCCACTTCCACCAGGCGGCGAACCAGGTTCAACATGCCGATTTCGTAGATGGGGTAACGGTTGTCCTCCATCGCCCGGCGGCTGTTGGGATCGAGCGTCACGGTGCCGATGTTGGGCGCGTTGCCGACAATACGGCCGCGGTTTTCCGTGGGCACGTACAGGGCTTCGCGGCCGCGTTTTTCCGTTGGCGACCGGAAATACAGGTACACGCCAAAGGGCTGATGCCGCAGCTTGATCTCGATGTATTCGGCCGGCAGCAGTTCGCCGTTCACCCGCTCGCGCTTGACCAGCGTGGCGGTGTAGTCACGGATCTCTTTCATCCGCTCCATGCCTTCGTAGGCCCGGCGCAGGGCAGGCATCAGCGGGTGATTTTCCGGCCCAACCAGCGGCGGCAGGTCGAACATCGACTCGTCGATCGGCGGGGGCGAGGTCGCAACCCGATGAGACGATTTGGTCATCACCGCCGTATTCGAGCGGGCGGCACGTTCTTGCGCCGAACCGGTCTCACAGAGCGCTCCGCACGTTAGCCCGAGTAAAGCGAACAATAATCCGATTCGCATAACACACCTCAAACGCTGGTTCGACGGGCGGCTTGGCGGCCCGGCAAAGCTGTGGCTTCCTCTCGTTCCGATCTGCTCCCCGGGCGACCGCATCGTCACGGCCCGATAGCCGCGCGGGGGGGAGCCGTGCATGGCCGGACATCCCAGGTTGCCGCGTGGTTTGAGGCGTGAACGCGGCCCCCAGCGCGCCACCCCTTCCCAATGTGTTGCAAGGATCAGGGTGGTCAGGCACAGGAGCTTGCAATTATAGGTCAGGTTTTGATGCGCCCGGGCGGATGCTCACGAGGCCACGAATGCTAGCCGCGCTAACTGTCCACGCCTCTTTGCGTTAATCGGGGGCAACCGCCGTGCCAACAGCGTTCTCGACAGTTGGGATGCCACTGGGGAATTCCCAAATGGTGCCACACGCGCTTGCGACTGGGGATATTCCAAGACGGCAAAATCGTGCTCCGCAGCCGCACCAAGCCTGCATATTCGATACGGCCTTCCCATTTCCTCTGGCTCGCCTGGGCAATCGCCGGCACAATGGCAGGCAACGCTGGTTGTTGCATGCTTGGATATGGCTTCCCCGGCGGGCGGCCGACGCCGCTTTCCTGAAAGGGGAGCCACCGTTCGTCACGGAGGAATTCGCACGATGGCACGTAGGCCACACTTCGATCTTCGCACTGCGCGCTGTCAGCCTTCTTCGCGCCTGGGGCTGCTGGCATCGCTGTTGAGCCTTGCGGTCATCGCCGGTGGCTGTGGCCCGGCGAGCGATGACGATCCCGCCTCGGCTAACGGTGCCAACGGTGCCAACGGGGCCAATGTTTCCACCTCGCAAACTGTGGCCTCAAGCGACGGCGGCGCGGCTGCTTCTGCCGCCGCCACCACGCACGATATTTGGGAGGCGGTTCTGTTCGACGGCCAGCACGTGGGCTACGCGCATACGGCGGTGCGGCCCGAGGGCCACTCCGGCAACCTCAGCGTCCAATACACGTTTTCGTTACAGCTCACGCGGTTTGGCGATGCCACGCAGCCGAGCATGAATGTTCAGTCCGTGCAGACGGCAGCGGGCCGCCTGGTCAGCTTCAACATGAGCGCCGCCCTCGCCGACCAACCCACGATCTGCCGCGGGCGGGTGGAGAATGGCCGCCTGGTTGTGCAGCGCGAGGGTGTCGAACAGCCGCAGGAGATTCCCCTGGACGACGACGTGCTGGGCTTCTGGGGAGTGGAAGCCAACTTGATCCGCCAACCGCTCAAGCCGGGCGAGGCGCGGCAGCTTCGCGCCCTCGATCCCACGCTGCTGGCGGTGATGAACTACGACCTCACCGCGATTGGGCATCAGCAAGTGGAACTGCTCGATGGTGCCTCCCACCAACTGCTCCGAATCGACCTGGTGGCCCGGCTTCCCGGCCGGTTGGAACTGCAATATCGGCTGTGGGCCGACGAGCAGGGCCGCATCCTCAAGCGGCAAAGCGTGGGCCTGGGAGTGGATCAGACCCTGATTGTCACTTCGCAGCAGCGGGCCACCGGGGCCAGCGGCCAATACGACCTCGGCAGCCGCTCCGTGGTTGCCGTGAACCGGCCGATTGCCGATGCCCACGCGCGGCCGCAGATGCGGTACCGCGTGCGGCTGAAGTCCGGCAACCCGGCCCAGGCGTTCAAGTCGACGCGGTTGCAACAGGTTCGGCCGATCGATGAGCGGACGGCCGAGATCGTCGTCACCTCGGCGAACTGGCAGCAGTTGCTTAGCGAAGAGGCTCAGGCCGCCGCTTCCAGCGAGACCGGCCCTCAACCTCCGCCCGCGGAGTCATACGGCGACGATAAGCCGACTGAGGCCGACCTGCTGCCGGGCCGGTTGATTGCCAGCGGCCATCCGCAGATTGTGGAGTTGGCCGCGAAGGCGGCCTCTGACAAGGTAACCGCGGCCGCCGCGGCACTGGCTCTTGAGCAGTTCGTGCATCGTTCGATCCGGCAGGTGAATTACAAGACTGTCCTCGGCTCGGCGGCCGATGTGGTCGAGCGGATGGAAGGCGACTGCACCGAACATGCGGTACTGCTGGCGGCGATGGCCCGGGCCCGTGGCATCCCGTCGCGCGTCGCGGTGGGCCTGGTGTACGTGCCGGGCCTGCAGGGCTTCGCCTTCCACATGTGGACCGAGGTATACGTGGCAGGCCGCTGGATGCCTCTGGACGCCACGCTGGGGCAAGGCGGCACCGGCCCGGCCCACCTGACCCTGCTCACCACAAACCTGGCCGACGACGCCAGTGGCGACAGCCTGGCGGCTTTGCTGCCGGTCGCCCAGGTGATGGGCCAGTTGGAAATCGAAGTGCTGGACTGACGCGCGGCAGGCTCAAAATTCCTTGCCTCCCGGGGCAAGTTCGGGCAAACTCGCACTATCGTTCAAACCCCTACAGCCAGCCGGCCTTCCATCCTTCGGCTGGTTTTCAACATTCCGCCTTTGGGATTCTCGCACGCTATGACGCATTCGCCCGGATTGTTGATGCGAACCTGCTCGCTGGTTTTTCTGGCCCTGTGGGCGGCCGGTACCGCCGCGCTGGCGGCCGAGCCCGACACCCGTCGCGGCGACAAGATGCTCGCCGATTACTTCCGCCACGAAACCCGGTTGCTGGCCGACCGCTGCCTGACCGACATCAAGGACCTGGCCGACTGGGAGCAGCGGCGCGAAGGCTACCGGCAGCAGCTTCGCGAGATGCTGGGCCTGGAACCCTGGCCGGAAAAGACCGACCTCAAGGCCACCATCACCGGCCGCGTCGAACACGACGAGTTCGTCGTCGAGAAAATCCATTTCCAATCCAGGCCAGGCCTGTACGTTACCGGCAGCTTGTTTCTGCCCAAAAAGATCGAGCGGCCGCTGCCGGCGGTCTTGTACGTGTGTGGGCATGGCCGGGTGAAGAAGAACGGCATCAGCTACGGCAACAAGGCCACGTATCAGCACCACGGCGGCTGGTTCGCCCGCAACGGCTATGTCTGCCTGACGATCGACACGCTCCAGTTGGGCGAGATTGAAGGCATCCACCACGGCACCTACGGTCTGCGCGACAGCAGCGGCGAGTACCAGAAAATGTGGTGGTGGAACTCCGCCGGTTACACGCCCGCCGGGGTCGAAGCCTGGAACTCGGTGCGGGCGATCGACTACCTGCAGACGCGCAAGGAAGTGGACGGCGAGCGGATCGGGGTAACCGGCCGCTCCGGCGGCGGGGCTTATAGCTGGTGGATCGCCGCGCTCGATGAGCGGATCAAGGCAGCCGTGCCGGTCGCCGGCATCACCGACCTGGAAAACCACGTGGTCGATGGCTGCGTGACCGGCCACTGCGACTGCATGTTCATGGTCAACACTTACCGCTGGGATTACCCGCTGCTGGCCGCCCTGGTGGCCCCGCGCCCGCTGTTGATCTCCAACACCGATAAGGACCGCATTTTCCCGCTTGAGGGCGTCGTCCGCACGCACGCCAAGGTGAGGGAGATTTACCGCCTGTACGGCAAACCGAGGAATCTGGGTCTGCAAATTACCGAAGGACCGCACCTCGATACGCAAGAGCTCCATATCCACGCCTTTGTGTGGTTCAATCGGTTCCTCAAGGGCGAGGAAGCGCCCATCGGCGACGTGGCGGAAAAATTCCTGGAGCCCGAGTCGTTGCGGGTGTTTGACGAACTGCCTTCGGACCAGAAGAACACCGAGATTCACGAAACCTTCGTAGCTCGGCGCGAGGTGCCGGTGCCCCAAGATGCGGCGGCGTGGCAGGCCACGCGGCAGCAGTTGCTGGAAGCACTGCGCGAGAAGTCGTTCCGTGGTTGGCCGGAAGAATCGCCGGCCGTGGAGCCCAAGGAAGCGTTCCGTGCCACGGTCGATGGCGTTGAACTGGCCGCTTACGATTTCACCAGCCAGGAGCATGTTCCGCTGCGGCTGTACGTGGCCAAGCGGGCCAATTTGGAGAAGGCCGACCTGGTGGTGCTCAACGCCCTGGACGGCGAAGGCTGGCACGAGTTCATGGGTACCTACGGCGGCAAGTTCGCCGCGCAGTTGGGCGACGAAGCCAAGGCGACCGGCGATATGAAGGCCGGCAATTTGAAGGGTGGCGACGAAAGCTTCGACCAGACCAAGCGGATGTTCGCCAACTTCCCCTGGGTGATGGCTTACGTGGCGCCGCGCGGCGTGGGCCTCACCGCGTGGAACCAGGCAGAACGTAACCAGACGCACATTCGCCGCCGTTTCATGCTGCTGGGACAAACGCTCGATGGCATGCGGACCTGGGACACCATCCGGGCCGCCGCGGCCTTGCGAAAGGTGCCCGGCTTGAACGAAACGCAGCTTTGGATGCAGGGCCAGCGCGACATGGCGGGCGTGGTGCTGTATGCGTCGCTGTTTGTGCCCAACGTGCACCGGATCGACCTGCATGGCCTGGTGAACTCGCACCGCGACGGTGGTCCCGTGTATTTGAACGTGATGCGTTATCTGGACGTTCCCCAGGCCGTGGCCCTGGCCGCCGAGAACACCCAGGTGCGGATCTACCAGGATGCGGCGGGCGGTTGGGAATATCCCCAGCAGGTCGCCAAGGCACTCAACTGGGACGCCAAGCAGTTGCAGATTCGCACGCCGGGCAAGAACTAGCGGTGCAGTGAAGCAATCCGTAGGTCAGGCACCGCCTGACTCTACTCAGGTCATAATCTGCAATGATCGCTCATGTGCAGCCAATCGGACGCATAGGTTGCGCCCATCGGGATCGAAGTTCCCTTCGCCGGAATTAACAATCCACCCGGCCGCAGCCCGCGAAGCGAAAATGATCTTGATTCGCACGGGAAGTTGCCATGCGGGGACCACAACCGTTGAAATAGGGAACTGGTTAGGATAGGACAATACTTCCATTACAAACTTCACCTGTTACCGCCGCAACAGGCTGCGCGGTTGATGCCCTACCACCGCCGCTTCTATCTGCCGGGTGGATCGTTCTTTTTCACGGTTGTCACCGACCGCCGACGCCGGTTTCTGACCGATGCTCACGCGCGGAATTGTTGCGAAAGGCTATCCAATCGTGCCGCGCTGAAAGGCCGTTTCGGATTCTGGCCATGGTCTTGCTTCCCGATCATTTGCACGCAATTTGGACGCTGCCGCCGGGTGACAGCGATTACTCAGCCCGCTGGGGAATCATCAAGGCGACATTTACCAAAGCCTGGCTGAGCGCAGGAGGTAGTGCGACCAAACCATCTGCGGCCCGACTCAAAGAGCGATGGCAAGGCGTGTGGCAACCCCGGTTTTGGGAACACACGCTACGCGATGAAACGGACTCGGAACGCCATTTGGACTACATCCATTACAATCCCGTCAAGCACGGGTTGGTGCGTTGTCCCTATGAGTGGCCCTGGTCAAGTTTTCACCGTTGGGTGCGATTTGGCCAAAACGAACCCAATTGGGCATGCGGCCTACACGAGGCCGAAAGATTCAAATTTGACGACATCGCGAATTCGGTCGGAGAGTAGGTCATCCTGTTGCCATGGGATCAAGCCACGTCAGGCGGTGCCTGACCTACAAACAAGCCATGTCAGCCTACAAACAAGCTATGTCAGGCGGTGCCTGACCTACGGACTAAACCTTTCCCAGCCATGTGAGGCCGAGCGAGGCGATGTACTGCATCAACGTATTGCTTCAGGTGAAGGACGCCGCCGACGTCGATGCGGTGGCGCGGCTGCTGACCGAGGCCGGCCGCTTGAGCCGGCAGGAGCCCGGCTGCCTGCGGTTTGAGGTGTACCATTCGCAGAGCGACCCGCAGGTGTTTCTGCTGTGCGAGCGGTGGGAATCGGAATCCGCCTGGCAGGCGCACCGCGAAGAGAAGGCATTTCGCGAGATTTACCAGCCGCAGGTGTTGCCCAAGGTCGAGCGTACACCGCACGTGAGCACGCTGCTGGAATAGGGGGCGACAAGAAGTCGCTGTCATTGTCGGTAAACTTGCCGCTCGCCGGTTTGCGAGCCGGCCCCTTAGCGGTTACCATCACCGCTGTTGGCCGGGTGGATTGCGCCTTTTGCTAAGGTATCTGCCCATCCCGCCGCATGGCGAACGCCCCCTCCCTGGTGGTGTGTTCCTGCCTTTGGTCTGCGTTGCCGCGGCGATGTCAACGCAGATGGCGTCAGGCGGTACGTGGCCTGCGCGGGGTGCTTGGCTGCCGCTGGTGCCCTTTGTCATCCCCCCCGAGATTTATCCCCAAGCGGAATTGCCGGAAGCTTTCTCATGCAAACGCTCGACTGGGTGGTGTTGATCGGCTACTTCGTAGTGATGGCGCTGATCGGCGTGTACTCGATGTTTAAGGTCAAAGCCCAGGAAGATTACTTCATGGGCGGCCGATCATTCGGCAAGCTGATCCAAGCCTTCGCCGCCTTCGGGGCCGGCACCGGTGCCAACGATCCGGTGGTGCTGGGACGCACCACGTTCACCAGCGGCCTGTCCGGCATTTGGAGCGTGCTGCTGTGGCTGTTCGTCACGCCGTTCTACTGGATCTTCGGCGTGTGGTATCGCCGGATGCGGCACCTCACGCTGGGCGATTGGTGGGTGGAACGGTACGAAAGCAAGGGCCTGGGAGCCGCCTACACCCTGTTTGGCCTCTACTTCTACATGATCTACCTGTCGGTGGCCTTCGTGGCCGTGGGGAAGGTATGCGTGGGCCTGATCGGCAGCGAAACCGTCAGCCTTTTTGGTTATAACGTCGATGCCTATCATGTCTTTCTGCCGATCATCGCCCTGACCGTGATCGTGTACGGCGTGCTGGGCGGGTTGCGGGCCGCCTACCTGACCGACCTCATCCAAGGCATCTTCATCATCCTGCTCTCGATCATTCTGATTCCCGTGGGCCTGCGGGCACTGGTCGACAAGTATGAGCCAGAAACGGCTTCGTCCACCAGCGCTATGGAAGGCTTCCGGATCATGCACGAGCAGGTTCCGGACGATTATTTCGAGATTCTGGAAAGCCCGGTCGGCGGCGAATTTCCGGTGTACTTCATCATCGCGATCACGGTGATCAACCTGTTGGGCATCGTGGTGCAACCGCACTTCATCGCCACCGGTGGTGGTTCGGCCAAAACGGAGAATAACGCCCGGGTGGGACTGGTGGCCGGGAACTTCCTCAAGCGGTTCTGTACGGTGGGCTGGGCCTTAACCGGCCTGATCGTGCTGGCCCTGCTGGCCGATAATACCGAGATCGCCGAGGATGCCGACAAGGTGTGGGGGGTGGCCTCGCGCGAAATCCTCGGCCCCTTAAACCTGGGGCTGGTGGGCCTGATGCTGGCCTGCCTGCTGGCGGCGCTGATGTCGTCGGCCGACTGCTACATGATCGTGGGTTCGGCCCTGGTGGTGCGCAACATCTATGCCGCGTACATCAACCCGGCCGCCACGGAAAAGCAGTACGTGACCCTGGGCCGGGTGATCGGGCTATTGATTATCGCCGGAGCCACGCTGCTGGCCCTGGTTTCGCCCAACGTGTTTAACAACCTCAAGGAAACCTGGTTCATCACCACCATCTTCATGGCCACGTTCTGGCTGGGGATGTTCTGGCGGCGAGCCACGCGGCTAGGCGCCTGGGCCACGGTGGTCGTGGCCACGCTGATGTTCTTCGTGCTGCCCAAGCTGATCCCGGCCGTGATGCCCGGCGTTACCGAGAACCCCCGCTTCACCCGGGCCACGCAAATCAAGGAAACCTACATCACCCGCGAGGCCTGGCAGTCCGACGTGGCCAAGCGCGATGCCGCCCTGGCCATCATGAAGCAGGAGCAGGAGGCCGCCGCGCAGGCCGAGGGCGCTGCCGGCAACGGGCAGCAACCGAAGGAGAGTGCAGGCATCAAGGCCCTGCGCGATACGTTCGGTTTCCGCACGGCTGATTTCCGCTTCGCCCCCGAGGCGTACGATTTTAAGGTGGGCGACACCATCACGGTGCTGGCGGCCAAGACGGGCGGCCGGCCGCTGTTCTTCACGGGCTCGGTTTCGCCGCTGGAAGGCGAGGCAGAGTTTGAGACAGTGAGTGTTGAAAAGGAAGAATCGCCCGACCGCACGGTCACCATCGTCACCAAGCGGCACACCAAGCCGCTGAAGGCCAGCGGCGATTTCAGCCTGGAATACCTGCTGTTCGACTGGATGGGCTTCCGCCTGGAAACGTACTCCAACCCGTTGTTGGAAACGATGAAGTTCCCGGCCATCATCCTGACGCCGTTCTTGGTGATGTTCCTGGTGAGCCTGGTCACGCCGCGCAACTCCAACGAGGCGCTCGACCGGTTCTACGTGAAGATGAAGACGCCGGTCGATCCGGACCCGGCCGCCGACACGGCCGAGCTGGAAAAGTCGTATGCCGAACCCAAGCGCTACGACCACAAGAAGCTCCTGGGACCAGGCAGCAGTTGGGAAATCCAAAAACCGACCACCGCCGACGTGGTGGGCTTCATCGTGAGCCTGTTGATCTGCTTTGCGATCATCTACCTCGCTGTGTGGGTGGCCAAGATCGGGGCGTAACGGCAAGACAGGCACGCAGCGCGGCCGGTCCTGCAGGCCGCGCTGCCGTGCAAACCAAGTCGGGGGGGCTTCGCCATGTCGCGCATCAGCATGGACGAAACCTCCGGCTGTTTGTCGTGGCTGGCGGCCTACTGCCTCGGGTCGTATCTGTTCCTGGGGATCGTGGTGCAGACGCTGGATCCGCGTTTACTGGTCGTGGCCCCCCTTGTTCGCGCCATGGGGAATCCTGCTGGCCGCCAACTATGTCACATGGCCCGTATGGTTGCTGTTGGTCGGTTCCTGGTCGCTGTCGATCGTCAGTTGCCTGGGCTTGATCCGCGCCTGGCAATATAGCCGCTGGCGTTGGTGGCCGCTGGCGGTACTGGCAGGCGGCCTGGCATTGCCGTGGCTGGCGGTACGCGCTGGTGGTTTCCGCCTGCCGTAGCCTGATGGGGGTGGTGGCTGTGTGGGCCCCGCATTGACGATTCTGCGGGCCACTTCTAAGTTGAACGTCGCACGGCGCCCGTACGCGCTGCTGGTCCGCACAGCGGACGACGGCCGGTTCAACTCCCCCCACTTAGACAAGCTCCATGACGGTCCGCACGCGATTTGCCCCCAGCCCCACCGGTTATCTACACATCGGTGGGGTCCGCACGGCGCTGTTCTGCTGGCTGTTCGCGCGCAAGTACGGCGGGCAGTTCATCCTGCGGATCGACGACACCGACCAGCAGCGGAACCTGGA
>CAZEEG010000013.1:0-17081 GCA_964511065.1 uncultured Pirellulales bacterium
TTCATCTCGCCGCCGGAGAACCCTTCGTTCACGTAACGCCGGGCGAACTCGGTATCCATGCGAAGCTGCGTCATCTTCTCGCGGAGTTCCTTGCGGAACTCGCGCATCGGCAGCAGTTCTTCGCCTTCGCGGCGCTCGGGCCGGCGGACGTTGGTGGTGGCATGGCGGAGGAAATCGGCCATCCGCACGCCAGAAATGGCAACCGGCCGCTGGAACGCCATGAACAGCCCTCGCCGGGCCCGCTCGTCGGGGCTCATCTCAAGGATATCCTCCCCGTTGATCAGGACCTTACCCTGGGTGACTTCATAACCGGGGTGGCCCATGATGGCCATGCCCAGCGTGCTCTTGCCAGAACCGTTGGGACCCATCAGGGCGTGGGTTTCCCCGCGGCGAATTTCGAGGTTTACGCCTTTGAGGATCGGCTTGCCGCCGACGGAAACGTGGAGGTCTTCAATCTTGAGGATGTCAGTCTGCACGGGTTGTTCGCTCATGCGCTTGGAATGTAGGAACCTGGGTTGGAACGGCCCGGGGCGCAACGCCACCGAAGCGCAACATGACCTGGGATGCGAACGCGGCTTGTCCATCACGCGCTACGCCCAGTGAGGCCTGCGGTGCAGGCCGCTATCCGCCCGCAACGATGCGCTCTTCAAGCGCTGCTCGCCCGGTTGTGTTGGTGGAATGTACGGCTGGTTGCCGCCGGCAGCGACGTTCTGCCTGCCGCCCGCGTCAGCCGGTGATTTTCTGGTGACCGAAGACGACTTCCGGCTCTTCGATCCCCACGTAACCGCTGTGGTGCGGGATGGGCAGTTCATCGGCCGCTTTCTGGCCGTCGTGCTGCCGCACGATCCGCTGCCCCTTGATCTTGTCTTGGATTCGCATCAACCCTTCCAGCAGGGCTTCAGGCCGCGGAGGGCAACCGGGCACGTACACATCGACGGGCACGACCAGGTCGACGCCCTTGACCACGTGGTAGCCCCACTTGAAGTAAGGGCCACCGCCCACGGTGCAAGCTCCCATCGCGATGACGAACTTGGGGTCGGGCATCTGGTTGTAAAGCCGCCGAACCCGGCTGGCCATTTTGTATGTGACCGTGCCGGCCACGATCATCAAGTCGGCTTGCCGCGGCGTGGCGGAAAACCGCTCGGCCCCGAACCGGGCGATATCGAACCGGCTGGCCCCAGTTGCCATCATCTCGATCGCACAACAGGCCAGGCCAAACGTCATGGGCCACAGGCTGGACTGCCGAGCCCAGTTGATCGCCTGTTCGATCGTGGTCGTGATGACATTCTCTTCGAACCGTCCTTCGATCCAGGGTCGGGTCATGGTTCAACTCTGCCTGTCGTCGGGTGAACAGCCCAGGCGGGCCTGCGTGAATAGAAAGTCGCCCAGAGCTTCCTAACTTAGCCGCCTGACCGCCCATACACCACTACCTGCCGGATGGATTCATGTTGCGCTGCATGCCCCGGGGAAACGTCACGCATTCGCTGCATTACCTGAGTAACCGCTCAAACCGAATTCACTTCACTGCTGGACTGAAAAGTACAGCAGTTTTCGCCGTCCAGCCGGCAGCGGCTCAGGGTCACGGGTTCGCCCAACAGTTCCGAAAACAGGATCCGCTCCATCGAACAAATGGTGCGATCCTGTTCGGCCAATTCAGGGTAAGGGCAGGTCACCGCGTTGAGCACCGGTAGTCCTGCTGATTGTTCGGTTTCAAATTCCACGGCCCGCTCGGCGAACAATTCCGCGACGGATTCCATCCGCTCGCTAAGGTTCGTGCCGCGGACATCGGAGGCGTACAGTTCCGCCATTTTTCCCGCCAGCCGCTTCAGCAGCCCTCGCCGCACCTGGAGATCCGGCACGTTGCGCAGTTCCCGCCACATGACCACGGCCAGGTCGGCGAAGTTACTGCCGGCTTGCCGCCGAGCCTTCTCCGTCAACTCGTAGCGATGCGTCGGGCGCCCCCGGCCGGATCGTTGCTCGTGCCGCTGGATCAGTCCTTGTGCCATCAGGCGGGTTAGCCGCTGGCGGATGGCATTGGGCGTAACCTCAGCCGCTTCGGCAAGTTCCGCCACGGTCGCCCCCCCTGATCGGCGGATCAGGTTCAGTAGCGCCGCATCGCTGGATTCGCTCAAAGTAGGCATGGGTGAAGTCGCCGTCGCAGGGTGCCAACGCGGCTTTGCGCCGCGGCTTGGCGTTGGGTCTAATGGAATGATATGCGAATTAGCATTTAACGCAAGGTATTATGTGTAAAAATAAACCTGCACTTGCACCGTCGCCGTAAAGCATTGATAATGCGAAGCTTCTGATACGAGACACTCCCGTCGCAGGCACGGTCGCTGCCCCACTTATGTTTCGCAGCTAGCGGTCCCATGCATTACCGGAAACGTCCCATGACGCATCCCCGCTCGAACTGGTTCTCGTGGCTGCCGGGGATGGCAATCGTCCTGGCAATGGCGGCATGGTCGGTTCCACCCGTTATCGCCCAATCGGACGGCGAGGCGGCTCCAATCTCGGCCTCCTCAGACGGCGCCGGAGAGGCTGCCGCGACGGCTCAAGCCAGCGAATCAACGCCATCGCCCGGCACCGTGACCAAGGCCGCCGCCAAGGACGAAGGCCCCAGTTTCGCGGCGCGGCTGGATGCCTGGTTCGGCGACTATGTCGTAAATCCGATGGCAACGGTCCTGTTCTACGACTTTGGCACCGGCCCTCGTTACCGGTCCTTGCCCAAGGCGCAGACCGACAGCGTGGGCATTGCGGCCGGCGGGGTGGCCGAGGCGCTGCCCGAGGAGATCGTATCGCCGGGCTGGTTGCGGTTTGGCGAACAGACGGTGGGGACGAGTGTACCGTTTGTGGTGTTGTGGCTGGCCGCGGGAGCGGTGTTCTTCACCCTGCGGATGGCGTTCATCAACTTCCGCGGCTTCTGGCATGCCGTGCGGCTCACCCGGGGCGACTACGACAAGCCAGAGGACATTGGCGAAGTTTCGCACTTCCAGGCCCTGGCCTCGGCGCTGTCGGCCACAGTGGGACTAGGTAACATTGCCGGCGTGGCCATTGCGGTGGGAACCGGTGGACCGGGCGCCGTGTTCTGGATCATCATGGCCGGGCTGTTTGGCATGACCACCAAGTTTGCCGAATGTACCCTGGGCCAAATGTACCGCAAGGTGCTGCCCGACGGCACCGTTTCCGGCGGCCCGATGCACTACCTCCGCGACGGCCTGGGCCAGATGGGGCTGGCACCGCTGGGCGCCGTGCTGGCCACGATCTTCGCCGTGTTTTGCGTGCTGGCTTCCCTGGGCGGCGGCAATACCTTCCAAGTGGTGCAATCGCTGGGAGCTGTCCAAGAAAACTTCAGTCGATACGGTAGCGACTTCCTGCAAACCGACCGCTATGCCTGGCTCTACGGCCTGATTATGGCCGTGATGGTCGGGGTGGTCATCATCGGCGGTATCCGCAGCATCGGCCGCGTCGCCGGCAAGCTCGTGCCGCTGATGTGCGGGCTGTACGTCATGATGGCACTATGGGTGCTCATCACCAACTTCGACCAGATTGACGACGCTTTCGCCGCGATTCTCCGCGGCGCATTCACCGGCGAGGGTATCAAAGGCGGCGCGATCGGCGTGCTGGTGATCGGCATCAAGCGGGCCGCCTTCTCCAACGAAGCGGGGGTCGGCTCGGCTCCCATCGCGCACTCGGCCGCCAAAACGGAAGAACCCGTCAGTGAAGGCATCGTCGCCCTGCTGGAACCGTTCATCGATACGGTCATCGTCTGCACCATGACGGGGCTGATGATCGTCATCACCGGCGTCTACCAGACCGATGTGCCGGCGGCCGAGCACCAACTGGACAACGTCCGGCAGCAACTGCTCGACGCCCGAGCGCAAAATGCCGATCCGGCCACGATCGAACAATTGACCAAGGAAGTCGCCGCCGCCGAGGCCCATCTTACCGGCGAGCGTAACAAGGCAAACTGGATCGCATCCGATAACGGGGCTGCCCTGACGATGAAGGCCGTCAGCAACGCCCACGAATGGTTCACCTGGGTACTATGCCTGGCGGTGGTCCTGTTCGCCTATTCCACACTTCTCTCGTGGAGCTACTACGGTGAACGGTGCAGCGTGCTGCTGTTTGGCCCCAGGGCCTCGCTCGTCTACAAGATCGTGTTCGTGATCTGCGCGTTCTTGGGTTCGCTGTTGTCGCAAAGCAACATTCTTACCTTCAGCGACCTGATGATCCTGTCGATGGCCTTCCCCAACATCCTCGGCCTGTTCTTGTTGAACAACAAGATCAAGCATGCTTTGGACGAATACTGGGGTAAGTACAAGCGGGGCGAACTGGAAGTCACCCGCAAGCCGAAGTAACCCCCCGGATAGGGCACGGTTGCATCGTCGGCAACATGGCGGGGCGCAGCATTCGGCCGCGCGGTATGCTTGCAGATGTGACCGGCAAACCGCCATGGGCCGTGGTACGAATCACACCACATGGCGGCTAAAATCACGACATCCCCTGTGCGCGTTCCAGGGCCTTTTCAGCCAAACCTCCCATGAGCGAAAACTTCTGCCCCGTCTGCGGCGAATCGCTTGCGGTGGAGTCGATCAACATCACCGAAGGCGTGGCCCTCTGCCCCGCCTGCGGCCGGTTATCGCGCCTTTCTGAAGTCGTTACCCACAAGCGGCCGCTTGTCGAGATTCTCGCTAACCCTCCCCGGGGTTGCTCCATCGCTCAGCATGGCCGCCAGATTGAGGTGAAAGTCAGCCTGCGCTCGCTGGGCGGCTTCATCGCGATGCTGTTCATTACGCTCTTTTGGAACGGTGTGGTTTCGGTATTTGTCCTGGCTGCCATTGCAGGGTTGTATGCCAACCTGGTCGGCCCGCTGCCCCAGTGGTTCCCCAAGCCAGACGACAACATGGGGCTGGGCATGACCCTCTTTCTCTGCGTGTTCTTGATTCCCTTTGTACTCGTCGGGCTGGTATTACTGCTGGGCCTGGTGATGACGATAATGGGCCGGGTCGTCGTCGTGATCGGCGAGCACGAAGCATACGCTGCATCCGGGATCGGCATTCTCATGTGGCGGCGGTGGTTCGATCCCCAGCAGGTCCGCCAAATCGAAACGCCTACCTTGGGGCGCGCCGATAAGAAAGATACGGATGAAGAATCACCGGGAAAGAAGATCGTCATTCACGCCGATCGCGTCGTCAGATTCGGCAGTGCGATGCCCGAGGAGCGCCGCGAATGGCTCGTGGCGGTTCTCAGGGAGCTGTTGATCAATCCCGACCCTCAGCGGCAGCGGGAACTCGTGCTGATGGCGTCCGGCGGCTGGCGCAACTTCGGCGAAGAATAGGGATCGTCGCGACTTGCCTCGAAAAAGGATCTCGCCGCTACGGCAACCGGGCCGACAGCAGCGAACCATCGGGCGAAGTCAGCAACAACCGATCACCGGCGGCGACCGCGCCTCGGGCGAGCGGTTCCCCAACATCGGCTCTCGCCATTTCTTCTCCAGTGGCGGCATTCAAGCGGCGAAGGGTGCCGCCGACCGTGGCCACGATCAAGTCGCCGTTCACCGCCGCCGGGTCGCCAGCCAGCGGACCATCGTGCAGGCGCAGTTGCCAGCGCTCGCTGCCATCGCTGTTGTAGCAGCAAAGCCGATGGTCTTCCGTCGCCAGCAGTACGGCTTTGCCCACTGGCTCGGGGCCCCACGTTGGCGGACCGTCCAACTGCGCCACCACCCTGGGCCGAAGATCGTCGTACGCAATCGCCAATAACCGATGGGCCTCGTCGACGGCGAGGGCCGTTCCGTCAATCGCGGCCAGCGGCGTGGCAAGGGGGCGCTCAAGTTGCGCTTCGGCCAGTTGCGCCAAGTGTGGGATGGGCTCGTACGACAGCGCGAGCAGATACAGCTTGCCGCCGGCTTCGGCCAAGAGAAACGGCGATTCGTTTACCACGGTTTCCCCCTGGGCCGATGCCAACGCACCCGAGCCATTGGCCCGCGCCAGATTTCCGCTCTCTTGCGGCACTGTGGCCTTTGGGGTGTCATCCAGTGGACTGAACGAGGGAGCGATATCGTCTGGGGCGCCTTCCGGATCGACGGCATCGGACATGGACGCCGTGGCCGCCTGGAGCGTTGCCTGCCACCGATACCTGCGGCCATTTTCGATCGGCGGTTGGAACGGCTCGGCATCGGCCTGCCAGGTGGATGGCAGCAATGAGAACACCTGCCCCAGCGCGCCGGGAACCAATAGCCGGTTGTATTGTTTCACTGGTGGAAAGGTAGCGGCGTCGGGCAGCGGTTTCCAATCCAGCCTGCGGCCTCGTCCGTCGGGGGTGGCCACCAGCAGTTGTCGGCCGTCGGCCGCAATGGCAACCACCCATTGCCCATCGGAAAAGCGGCTGACCGGGAACGTTGTACTCAGCGGCCAATCAACGGGAACCTGTTGGGCGGGCTTTGAGATGGCGCTGTGCCCCTGTTCCACCTGAGAAAGCGGCAGTTCAAACAGGGCGCCGCCGGTTGTCACGGCGGAAACCGTTTGCGACTGGGGATCCACCAGCGGCCCCGTAGCACTGGGGGCGGCGAGCACGGTTTCCCAGTAAGGCTCCCCTGATATGGCCCCCAGTGCCGCGATGGCAACGCCCGGCTTGCCTGGTTCCCGCCGCGCGTAGATCAGCGCCTGGCCAGCGCGTTGCAGCGGTTGGACCGATACGCCGCCTCGGTAGCGCTGCCATACCGGCGCGAAACTGCCCGCGGCCTCCTGAAACGCGTAGCACTGCAACATGCGGTCTGCAATCCACAGGTGCTCGGCGGTCAGTCGGACCTGCGGCACCTGCGGTACGCGGGCGCTGCCTGCCTGCCGGGCAATCAGCACCAGGGGTTGTTCGGCATCCACGTCGCCCACGGCAAACATGTACAGCGCGCCGCTATCGGTTGCTACCACCACGGCGTTGCCTTCGCGCTGGGGCGGGCTATGCACCTGGCCGTCGAGGGCATCGCCCTTTACAGGGACCGCCTGCTTCCCATCGTCTTCCAGCCGGAAGGTAATCAGTTGCGAATACCTGGCCCCGGTATTCACCGCAGCCAGGAGGTAAACGCCCTCGATCAACAGCGGGGCAGCAGAGATACCATCGGGGGCGTGCCCCAGGTACACAACGTTTCGGCACCCGGCCTGCTGGCCCGTTTCCAGGATATAAAGACTGCCTTGCTGGCCAAACTGATAGATCACATTGCCCGAGGCGGCCACGACCGGCGGCGTCGAGAGCGGTTGCGGAAACGCGAAATAGCCCGGCGATTGCCCGGTATCCAAGTCCACCTGGTATAGCCGCCCTTCGCGGGTGGCGATCCAGGCGGTATTACCGGCAATGGCCGGTGGCAACGGCAACCCGCCTTCCAGCGGCAATCGCCAGCGCAGCTTGCCCGACGCTGCTTCCACCCGTACCAGTTCGCTGCGAACCGCGTCGATCAGGATCACGTCGGAGCCATCGGCCCCAATTGCCTGGGGGAGGAATGTTGAGTCGAAACCGACAAACCGCCTCCACAGCAGTTGGCCCGTTGCGGCGTCGAGCCCGTATGCGGCGCCTGAAGCTAACGCAAACACCTGGCGGCCTTGCACCCCGGGAACCGCTGTTCCGGAAGTGGAAGCCAGCGATGTTACGGCCGTCACTGCCGATTCCGGTTCCTCGGTCACCGGCTGCGCCGGTTCATCCACGTACTGTACGCCAAGCCGCTCGGCGGCGGTCACCTCAAGCAGCGCATCGTACAGCCGGGGGTTGTTGTCGAGATCGGGATATGTCTTCACCAGGTCGCGACGAATGGCGTATGCGGTTGCCGTTTCGCCGCGGGCAGCGGCCGCGGCAATCTCATCGAGCGCGGTATTCAGTTCGCGGCCACGGTCCAGTTCCCGCTGTACTTCCGCTCGCAGTGCTTCCAACCGCCGCAATCCTTCCTCGTTGCGGAGGTTCTGCGGCACATAGTTATTGTTCTGGATCAGGTTGAACGCCTGGTCGGCTTGGGCCAGCACCTCGGCATCCTGTTGCGCTTGGGCCTGTTGGACCAATCCCTCGGCAAGCCGCGGCAGGATGCTTGCCAGTTCCACCCGGGCCTCGGGAAATTCGCGCTCGCGGCGAACTTCCTGCAGAATGGCTTCTACGTCGGCGAGTGCCTGCGTCCAATCCGCGGGTCGGGTGGTCAACTGCCGCATACGGGCGAGCCCCCGGTGGACCCGGGCCATGCCAGCCTGGGAATGGCTCTCGTAGTCTTTGAGGAAGTGGTTGTACTTTTCGATGGCCTGCGTGTAGTTGCCGGCGTTGTAATCCTCTTCGGCGAGCCTGAACGCGTCGTCGCCCGATCCGCGGCCAATCAGCCAGTAGAGCATGCCTGCCGCCAACATGAGGATCAGCAGCGCGCCGCCCCCCAGCAGCATCAGTTTACTGTCCCAGGTAGGCGTGGCGGCGGTGTCGGCCTTGGGCCGTGTCCCGGCCCGCGCTGCGGTGCCCAGCCCCAAGCCCCCCAAGCCGGACGCACCATAGCCGGCCGAACCATACCCCAGGTCGCCGAACAGTGGACTGGCCGATTCGTCGATGATTTCGGCCAGGGGAGCGTTCTCCGGCGGCAGGCCGCGCTTGACGGTTTCGCCACCGTTGAGCAGTTCGTCGGCCTGAAACTGCGTCAACAGGTTGTTCTTGACGAGCCAGGAGGTCAGCGCGGTCGGCCCGGTTTCCTCGGGCCGCTGACGAACGCGCGCCCGCAACTTGCCAATAATATCGTCGGGCGCCAGTCCCCGTTGCTGGATCGAATCGAGGATTTCTTCCGAGGTCAAAGAACTCATACTGCCTCTGTCATTGCTGCTCGCCCCCCGCTGCCGCTATGTCGCCTGGCCAGCCGTATGATTGGGTACTTGCCCCGCGCCCCTAAGACAAGTTGCCGGCGGCCCCAACCCGCGCTTCCTACCTATCAGAAACGCCAGCCACCGGGAACGCAAGCCCGGCGTGCCTCGTTGCATCGGCCGCGGTTCATGGACTGCTCGCCCCTTGACGGAATGCGCGCCGCCAGCGCTATTGAGCATGAAGGGATTGCGATTGCCCCTCTTGCCCACAGGCCATGCCATGGAATTGGATTCCCCGGAATTGACGGTTGCCCGGCAAGCTGCCCAAGCCGGCGGCGCCATTATCTCGCGGTATTTCCACGAAGGCGTCGAGATGCGGACCAAGGCGGTTGCCGACCTGGTGTCCGACGCCGACATTGAGTCAGAACACGCCATCGTAGCGGCGATTCGCAGTGCCTTTCCCGATCATGCCATCCTGGGTGAGGAGTCGTACGAGGCCGATGTGGCCGCCCCCAAGCTATGGCTCGTCGACCCGCTCGATGGCACCACCAACTTTGCACACGGCATCCCGCACTTTGCCATCTCGATTGCCTATTACGAGGCAGGGCAACCGCGGTGCGGGGTGATCTACAACCCGATTCGCGAAGACTGGTACCTCACCGTGGCCGGGCAGGGGGCCTGGTACAATGGCCGCCGGGCCCAGGTCAACAACGACGATTCGCTCAGCCAGTCGCTGGTCGGAGTTGGCTTCTACTACGACCGCGATGCAAAGATGCGGGCCACGCTCGAAGCCATCCGCGAGTTGTTCGGCCACCAGATTCACGGCATCCGGCGGTTTGGGACTGCATCGCTCGACTTGGCGCAAGTCGCGCTAGGGATGTACGCGGCGTACTTTGAGTTTCAACTATCGGCCTGGGATTTCGCGGCAGGCAGGCTGTTTGTGGAAGAAGCCGGCGGTCGCGTCACCACCTGCCAAGGCGACCCGCTCCCGCTCTCCGTCAGCAGCGTATTGGCTTCCAATGGCCGCCTGCACGACACGATGCTGGAGATTGTCGGCAAATGGTACCAGGCAGGCCAGTAACGGATGGATCGCCGCGCAAAGCCAACGCCTGCCTCCCGCACAAAACGGCTGGCAAGTTGAGAGGCTTCCCGTGCACCGTTCAGCTACCCATCGACTTTCTTTGACCAATCCACCAAAACGGGCAGCCCCGGATCGTATCCACGTTAGATTTCGCCCGGGGGGCGAACCATGGGGCAATACCGATCCGCCGCGTTGGAATGGGGGGCACCGCCTGGGCAACTTGCAGTGGTCCCCGGTGGTGCCGGATAATTCCCGCTATGGGTGCCTGCGGAGCTAATGTCCGCTTCATTCCACGCTGGTCCACCCAAATGCCAAGGATTGTGCTGAAAAACGGAAGGTTCCCGGCGTCGATCGTTCGGCAACCGGACCTTGGCGGCACGACCATCCATCATCCCCGGCGCGGCTCGGGTCTGACGTCGGCTTCACACGGCATCGCAACGAGGAAGCAGTGATTCAATTCATCCACGCCGCCGACATTCATTTGGATAGTCCACTCAAAGGGCTCGAACGCTACGAAGGAGCACCCGTTGGCGAGATTCGGCAGGCCACACGTAAGGCGCTGCACAACCTGGTCACGCTGGCTCTGGATCGCAAGGTGGATTTCGTCCTGATTGCCGGCGACCTCTACGACGGCGACTGGAAAGACCACAATACGGGGCTGTGCTTTGTCCGCGAGATGTATCGGCTAAGGGATGCCGGGATTCCCGTCGTGCTGATCAGCGGCAACCACGATGCGGCCAGCCAGATCACCCGCTCGCTGCGCCTGCCCGAAAACGTGGAATTGCTGCCGCACGGGAAGGCAGGCACCGCCACGTTGCCTCAACTCGAACAGTGCGGCGTGGCGGTCCATGGGCGGTCGTTTGCCACGCGGGCGGAAACCGCGAACTTGGCGCGAGACTACCCGAGGAAGCGGTCAGGGCTATTCAATATTGGCCTGTTACACACCTCGCTGACCGGCGACGACAAGGGCCACGAACCATACGCCCCTTGCAGCCTCGATGATCTGCGGCAAAAGGAATACGACTACTGGGCGCTGGGCCACATCCACAAGCGCCAGGTGTGCTGTAAGGAATTCCCGGTCGTTTTCTCCGGAAATATCCAAGGCCGCCACATTCGCGAAACCGGTGCCAAGGGCTGCTACGTGGTGACCGTCGACGACAGGCACCAGTGCGAACTGGAATTTGTGCCGCTGGACGTGTTCCGCTGGGAGGAATGCACCGTCGATGCCACCGGGACCAGGCATGCCGACGAAATTCTCGACCGCTTCAGCACCAGGCTCAACGAACTTTCGGGCAACCACGATGGCCTGCCGCTGGCCGTGCGCGTGCATATCCAGGGGCAAACCGACGCGCACGATGACCTCCGCGCCAAGGCGGCCCATTGGACCTACGAAATCCGCAACATCAGCCTCTCCCAGACCAGCCAACATATCTGGATTGAAAAGGTCAAATGGAACACCAGTCGCGTCCGGCCGCCGCTGGACCTCTCCGACCGCAGCGGCGCCATCGGTACGTTGCTGGACTACCTCGACGAACTCCGCAGCGATGACTCGCTACGCGAGGCCCTCGTCGCTGAAGCGCTCGGCGACCTGCAGCGCAAACTACCGGACGAACTCACCCACGGCGACGAGGGGCTGTTTCTGAAGGACCAGGAGCAAATGCGCCAATGGCTGGGTGACGTCGAATCGCTCTTGTTGAACCGCTTTCGGGAAGGGGGCAACTCATGAAACTGGTGCAACTGGACCTGCTGGCGTTTGGCCCCTTTACCGATCGATCGCTCCACTTCGGCCATAAGCCTGGCCTGCACATCGTGCATGGTCCCAACGAGGCCGGCAAGAGCTCGTCGCTGCGTGCGTTGCGATGTCTGCTGTACGGAATCCCTGCCCAAAGCCCCGACGACTTCATCCACAAGTACGCGAACATGCGAATCGGCGCCGTGGTCGAAACCGCCGATGGCAAGCGACTGGAGTTCATCCGCCGTAAGGGCAACAAGAAAACGCTACGCGGCTCGGACGACAACAAGGTATTCGACGAAACGCAATTGGCGCAGTTACTCCAAGGTGTCAACGCCGACGAGTTTCGCCAGCGGTTCGGCATCGACTATGAAGAACTGCGCAAAGGCGGCCAGGCGCTCGTGTGCGGCAGCGGTGACCTGGCCGAAATCCTCTTCGCGGCCGGTTCTGGCGTGGCCGACCTTCGTGCCATCCAGCAGCAGTTGACGGACGAAGCGGACAGGCTGTTCCGGCCGTCGTCGACCTCCAAGCCAACGATCAACGCGCGGCTCAGCGAGTTGAAGGATGCCCAGAAGGCCATCAAAGAGGCGCAACTGCCAACCTCAGAATGGTGCCGCCGCGACGAAGAACTTCGCACCGCCGAACAGCACCGGGCGAAGCTGATCGAAACCCTCAAGGACAAGCGCGTCGAGCACAGCCGGCTCAAACGCATCTGCGACTCGCTGCCGCTGATCCGGACTCGAGCCGCGCTGCGCAAACGGTTGGAGCAACTGGCCGGCATCCCGCTGCTGCCCGAGAGCTTTCCCGCTGAACGCACCAAGGCCCAGAGCGAACTGGACAATGCCCTTCGCGCCAAGGATAGGGCCAGCCATGCGATCGCGGAGCTGGAAGACCAGCTTTCCGGGGTGGAGATCCCGGCGGAGTTGCTTGCCAACCGCACGGCTATCGAAGCATTGCACGATCCCAGCGGCGGCTACAAGAAGGCAGCCGCCGATCGGCCGCGGCTGGTTGCCGAACGCGATGCCTTGCAACAGCAGGCACGTGGGCTGTTGCAGAAACTCGGCCGGCCGCCACAACTGGACGAAGCCAACAAGCTGGATTTGCCTACGGCGCAAAAGCGGCGCATCCGCGATTTGGCGGGCAAATACAGCGGGCTGCTCGACCGCAATCAGCTCTGCCGACAGACGCTCGATAAGTTGGCTGACGAGATTCACCAGGTACAAGAAGCGTTGCAGCAGCTTCCCGAGCCGCGCGACACCGCCGAGCTACGGCACACAATCCGCCTGGCACAACGGCAGGGCAACCTGGACAAGAACCGGGCTCAGATTGCGGCCTCCCTGGATGATCGGCTCCAGCAGGCCGAGGTTGCTCTGGCTCGCTTGCCCCAGTTCGACGGGACGCTGGAGGAACTGGAACGGTTGCCGGTCCCGTCGGCCGAGACCATCGAACGGTACGACCGGGAGTTCGCCCAGGCCGAAAAGGAAATCTCGCGGTTACAAGACCAGTGCCATGACATTCTGACCGCGAGCCAGGAAGTTCAGGTCAAGCTCGATGCGCTGCACCTGGTTGGCGACGTACCCTCCGAGGCCGATTTACAGCAGGCCCGGCATCGTCGCGACCAGGGCTGGCAATTGGTTCAGCAGGTCCTCGGCGGCGGGGCTTCGCAGCCCGACGAAGCGGTGACGGAGTTCATTGGCGAATTTGACCCCAACGGTGATTTGACCAGCGCGTTTGCGGCCAGCATGCTCAAGGCCGACACGATTGCAGACCGCCTCCGCCGCGAGGCCGAACGGGTTGCACAACAGGCGGAGTTTACTGCCCAGTTGCAGCAATTGGAGGAAAAGCTAGGGCAAGCCCAGGCTGCGCTCGAAGCAGCCCGGCAGCGGCAAGCCGAGGTGCAAGCGGAATGGCGTGCGCAGTGGAAGCCGGCCGGGATCGAGCCACTGACTCCCGGCGAGATGGCCTCGTGGCGCAACCACCAGCAGGACCTCGTGAAGCAAGCGGATGAAATTCGCCGCGAACAGGCCGCGTTGGATCGGGTGACCGAGGAGATCAAGGCCCACAAGGCCCAGTTGAACGAATGCCTGGCAGCGCTGAACCTGCCGGCGGTGCCCGATGCAGAATCCCTCATGGCCGCGCTGGATCGGGCCGAGGAACTCGCCACCGCGATCGAAGACGCCAACCGGCAGCGTGAGAAACTGGCCGAAGATCACAGGCGGCTGTTGAGAGAACACCCCCAGGCGGAACGCGATGCGGAAGACGCCCAGGCAGCCCTAGAGCAATGGAGGGCAAGCTGGGAGGATGCCGTTGCCGTCCTGGGCCTGGATGGCAACTCGCAACCGACCGAGGCCGGCGACGTGATCGACCAGGCGGATGACATTCTCGGATTTCTGCGAGATGCCGACAGTCTCGATGAGCGCATCCGCGGAATCGACGAAGATGCCGCCCGATTCGAGGAAACGGTAAAGCACCTCTTGGAGCAGGCCGCCCCGGATTTGATCGGCACGATGCAACGTTCCGTCGAGATGGCGGTGGCGCACCTCTTCGGTCGCATGAACCAGGCCGAGAAGGACCAAACCAAGGTCGAAGGATGGCAAAACCAACTCAAGACGTACCAGGCCGAATTGCGCGAAGCCAATCAAGACATTGAGCATTGGCAAGCCAAGCTGGACCAATTATGCCAGCAGGCCGGCTGCTCTGCCCCCGACGAACTGCCCCAGGCTGAGGAACAATCGAAGCAGCGGCGCGAAACGGAGCGCGAACTGCAAAACGTCGAACAGCAGTTGCGCGGCCTGGCCGCGGGCACGCCGCTGGACACCTGGATTGCCGCAGTCGAGTCATGCGACGCCGACGAGGTCGAGGCCACGCTGGAGGGCCTGGGAGCTATGCTTCAACAGCTTGAAAGCGATACGCAAGACGCGGCAATTCGAGTCGGCCAGCTTAAGGAATCGCTCAATGCCGGCGACGGCCGTGCTGATGCCGCGGAAGCCCAGGCACAGGCAGAATCGCTACTGGCCAATATCCGCAGCGAGGCCGAAGAGTACATCCGGTTGAAGCTGGCGTCCGAACTGCTCGCCCGTGCCATGGAGCGGTTTCGGGAAGCCAACCAGGACCCGGTGCTGGCACGGGCCTCGGTACTGTTCGCACAACTCACCCGGGGATCGTTTACTGGGCTGGTTCCCGATTACGACGACACCGGCAAGGCCAAACTGCTGGGTGTGCGTCCCGATGGGAATACGAAGGTCGCGATCGAAGGCATGAGCGACGGCACCTGCGACCAGTTGTATCTTGCCCTGCGAATCGCCCTCCTGGAGTCGTGGCTCGCGGAACACGAACCCCTGCCGTTCATCGTGGACGATATCTTGATCATGTTCGACGACCGCCGAGCCATCCAAGCGCTGAAGGTTTTCGCCAAGTTGGGCGAGAAGACGCAAGTGATCTTTTTCACGCACCATCAGCATCTGATCGACCTGGCCAAGGATGCCATTCCCAGCGACCGTCTGACGGTTCACGAACTCGCTCCCGTTTTGGAGTCCGTGGAGGCCGAAACGGCAAGCACCTAACGGGCCATCCGCCGCGGCAATCATTGGTTCGCCCGCACTGCCGGTCGCACCGCGCTGGGCCGTGGTGGCGCATGGATTTCTGCGTGCTCGGGACGGCCGTCTTGGTTCCCCTGAAGTTCGGCCGGCGGTAGCCCACGGATGGAACCAAAGGGGGAGTCTGCTGTTCGCCTGATGCCCCGCTCCCGGGCGTGCCTGTTTCGCGTTCTCGCCGGGTATGGGATTTGGTACACTGCGGCAGTGAAAATGGCCGTTGCAGTGAACGGTCTGCGCTCGCCGCCGGCACTTGGCGCGGCATCACGCCGCCCGCCGCGGGGCTGACCGCCAACCCGCCTCACTTGCCGCCTGAACCGCCTCACCGCCAACCATCCTACCCCATGCCGCGCAGGCACCCCGGAGTTCCTGCCACCCCGCGCCTGCCCTGCCAGGGAACTGTTCGCCTATGATGCCATTTGATTTCCAGTCTGCCACCCGGTTGGTCTTTGGACCGGGACGCATCGACGAATTGGGAGAACTGGCCGCGGGCTTAGGGGCACGCCGCGCCATGATTATCAGCGATCCGGGCATCGTCAAAGCGGGCCACGATGAACGGGGCCTGGCCTCGCTGCACCGTGCCGGAATCGCCACGATGCTGTTCGATGGCGTCGTGGAGAATCCCACGACCGAAAACGTCGATGAGGGGGTCACTGCCGCGCGTAGTTTCCAGCCCGACCTGCTGATCGGCCTGGGCGGCGGCAGTTCCATGGACTGCGCCAAGGGCATCAACTTCGTATACACCAACGGCGGCCAGATGCGCGACTACTGGGGCATTGGCAAGGCCCGCCAGCCAATGCTGCCGATGATCGCCGTTCCCACCACGGCCGGGACGGGCAGCGAAGCCCAGAGCTTCGCCCTGATCTCCGATGCCAAGACCCACGTCAAGATGGCTTGCGGCGACAAGAAGGCTGCCTGCCGGATCGCGCTGCTCGATCCCCAACTCACGGTGACCCAGCCGCCCAGGGTTACGGCGCTGACGGGTATCGACGCCGTCGCCCACGCCCTGGAAACCTACGTGACACGCCCGCGTAACCCGGTCTCGCTGATCTTCAGCCGCGAAGCCTGGCGGCTACTGGAAGCAAACTTCGTACGGGTGCTGGAAGAACCGCTGGATCTGGAAGCTCGCGGAGCCATGCAACTGGGAGCGTTCTTTGCCGGGCTGGCGATCGAGAACAGCATGCTGGGAGCGGCCCACGCGCTGGCCAACCCGCTGACCCAACACTACGACGTCGTACACGGCCAGGCCGTGGCCTTGATGCTGCCACACGTGATTCGCTTCAACGGCCAGGAAGTCGGCCGGATGTATGCTGAGTTGTTGCCCAGTTCCAACGGCACGGTCCGTTCGCCAGCGGGTGCATCCAGCGAATTGGCCGACCGCGTTACGCAACTCGTGGCCAAGGCAGGGCTGGCATTGCAGCTTCGAGAGCTGGGCGTGACCGCCGACCGCCTCCATCAACTGGCCGCCGATGCCGCCCGGCAATGGACCGGTGGCTTCAATCCCCGAGCGGTGGGTGAAGAAGAATTACGCCAGCTCTACGAGGCGGCGCTATAAGCTGAAAACCGGCGTGCGATTCGCAAAGTCGGCTACTTCTCGCCGCGGGCGAATGCGACCAGTTCTTCCAACAGTTCGGCAGCGCGGCGCTCTTCGCCTTCCATGGTGTGGCAGATTTCAGAAAACTCGTCATCCTTGTCGCGCGTGGACTTTAGGAGCGTTAACCCCATTCGCAACACGTGCAGGCAATGTCGCAAGTCGTGGACAACCGTTGATATTTGTTGTGCGCGACCATCGGGCGAAAGGCTTTCGGGGGATTCGGTATCGGACGACATCACTACCTCGTTCCGGCTCATGCTCGGGCAACTGG
>CAZEEG010000013.1:17181-35776 GCA_964511065.1 uncultured Pirellulales bacterium
GGGCAACTGGGCCCGCTGCGCGTACGTTGGGTTCCCGCGCAACATATAAGCTCTCAGCGCAGCGAAAGTCCGATTCTCGTCAGGCCGATCCGCCGAAATGCCGCTGACTCTGTTGGAAAGAGCAAGTCTGGCAGCACACGAGCGTTCGACTACCGGGCATCAGCTAACGCAATATGTAATGCTTCCCGCCATACTGCGGAGGCGGAAGCCTATCGTTCCAAGCGCAGAACCGTCTGAACCTTTGGCTGGAAAATTATACCATTTCCCCGCCGGTATACCGTCGAGGGACATTCTTACTACGTTTTAGCGATGCGAAAGTTCTGCCCGATGGCAGCAGCAGGCCGGCCCCCCGCACGAAGCAGGCCGCCCCCGTCGTGCAGCAAGGATCGCGCGGTCGCTTGGAGCAGATGGAACCATCAACCGCAATCCGCGCGCCGGTCCGCGTGATGTTCCATGGCCGCCGCCAGCAGCGTCGATACAGCCGGCCAAACACGTTCAGGCGTTAATTCCCGCATGCACGCCATGTGAGGACACTTCTTCAAATAGCTCGCCGCACAAGACACGTTGGTTTGGACCACCTGATGCTGGGTACCCCGAGGACCGGCCCGCATGGGGCTGGTGCAGGTGAACAGCGCCACCACGGGAGTTGACGCGGCGGCAGCCAGGTGCATGGGTCCGGTGTCGCCGGCCAAGACCACGTCGGCCGCTTCGACAGCGGCAGCCAATTCTGTGAGCGTGGTGGCTTCCGCCAGGTTCACCACGGGACCCGACATACGTTGTTCGATTTGGGCTGCCAGTTCGCCCTCGCCCGGACCTCCCAACAGGATGATCCCGGCCCCGTGCCGCTCACTGGCCCACTGGGCGACCTGGGCGAACGATTGCGGCGGCCAGCGTTTGGTTTCCCACTGCGCCCCGGCATGAATGGCCAACCAAGGCCGCGGCAACCGTGCCAATTGGGCGACGATGCGCTGGCGGTCCTGTGGGGTGATCGGCAGCACCGCCTGGGGAACGGGGCCGGTGCAGCCCAGCCGCCTGGCAAACCGTTGGTAATGTTCCAAGGCCGGCATGGAGCGATAGTCGACATCGAGCTTATCGGTGTAGGCCAGGTAGGCCGCCTCACGCGCGTAGCGATATCCCAACCGCCGTGGAGCCCGGGTCCACCATGTCATCAGCCCGCTGCGGAACAGGCCTTGGATATCGACCACGAGGTCGAACCGCTCGCGGCGCAAGCGCCGCAACAAGCCGATCATCCCCAGTACCAGTTTCAATCCACGGCCCCGGGGCATTTCGATCAGCTGATCGATTTCCGGGTGTCCCCGGAGAATCCCGGCCAGCCCCGGCTTGACGACCCAGGCCAGGTGGGCCTTGGGGAACCGCTGTCGCAGCATGGACAGCACTGGCAGCGTCTGCACGATATCGCCCAAAGCACTGGGCTTAACGATGCAAATCCGCCGGGGCTCCAACTGCTCCAACGGCGACTGCTTCAGATAACGCCGCCACGCACGCTCCGACTCTTCCGGAGTGGGAACGTTCCTCGCTGCTGCGGCAACATGCCGGCTGCCATCCATGCCAGGCGATCGTCCTTGTTTAAAGAGAGTCCATGATCGGCCGCTATCGCGTCGGTCCAAGCGCAGGTATCGTAACCGTAGCGATGGTAAGCGCGAAGATGAGTGCATCAGCGACACTACCGGACCATCGGCAGCCATCGCCCGCAGGACTCACGGAGAATCGACTCGATGCATCGGCAATTCCTCACGAGCCTGATGGCAGCACTGCTCGTTGCCCCCCTGGCATCGTACCCCAAGGCCGCTGCGGCCCAGGGCAGCGAGGCCGGCCCGCGCGTTGAAGGAGCCATCGAAGGCGAGGCCGAATTTGTGCCTTCGGCCGTGGAAGCCGACCTGCCCGAGCGGTTCAGGATGGATTCGCACCGCTTTGGCTTTGTGCAGCAACCGGTCCCGACCGCGGCGGAAAAAATGCTGCGGTTTGAAGTCCGCTTTCCCTCGCCGATCCAGTCACCTCATCTGGAGAATAACACCGTCCACTGCGAGTACTATCGCCCGGCCGCCGAAGGCCAGTACCCGGCCACCATTGTGCTGCACATCCTGGGCGGCGACTTCGACCTGATGCGGTTGTATTGCCGGACGCTGGCCCATCACGGCGTGTGCGCGTTGTTCATCAAGTTGCCCTATTATGGGCCGCGCCGCCCGCGGGATATGCGCGAACGGATGGTTTCGCACGACGCCCAGCAGACGCTGGCCCGCATGACTCAGGGCGTGCTCGACATTCGCCGTGGAGCGGCCTGGCTGGCGTCGCGGCCGGAAGTCGACGCCCGGCGGTTGGGCATCTTTGGCATCAGCCTGGGCGGCATCACGGCCGCGCTGGCGTCGGCCGTGGAACCGCGGCTGCATAACGCCTTCTTCATGCTGGCGGGCGCCGACATGCGGTTGGCCAATTGGGAGGCCAAGGAACTGCGGCCGGCCCTGGCGGCCTGGGAGCGGAGCGGCGGCACGCGCGACAGCCTTTGTGCCGCACTGCGGCCCATCGACCCGGCCAGTTACCCACACCAACTCCGGCAGCGGAACGTGCAGATGTTCTCGTGCCGGCACGACGAAGTGATTCCGCCCGCCTGTGCCGAGGCCCTTTGGAAAACGTGCGGAGAACCGCCGATCCATTGGTTGGATGCCGGCCATTACACGGCCGCGCGGTTTATCTTCGACAGCCTCAGCGCCGTTACGAGGTTCTTCCAGCAAGCCGAGGCAGCGCCTGCCGGCACTCAATGAACCCGGCGATGCGCCCCCCCGCGGCAGCCAAGCGCGCCTGGCCGCCCGGCTGGACAGCCGAAACAGCGACCGCCCCGCCCGGTAAGGCACCTCATGGACGACAGAACCGGATCGGGCCTGGCGCTTCGTGGGGACAGGTAGATCTATTGGGGGCACGGCACCTTTTCGGGCACAGTGTCGAATCGGATCCGGTCTCGAATCGGACTCGGTGCCTAATCGGGTCCGGTGCCCAAGCGTGCGCTGCGGCTGCGCAGCAGGTACAAGAAGAACGGCCCGCCCAGCAGAGCCGTGAAAATGCCGACGGGCAATTCCGTGGGCGCGGCGGCGGTTCGGGCCACGTCGTCGGCCGCCAGCAGCAGTAGTGCGCCCAGCAGGCAACTGGCAGGGATCAACCACGCGTGGCGCGGGCCGACGAGCAACCGGGCGGCATGGGGTGCGAGCAGCCCGACAAAGCCGATGATCCCGCCGGCGGATACGGCCGCGGCCGTCGCCAGGCTGGCCACGACCACCACGGCTGCCCGCAGCCGCGACATGGGAATGCCGAGTGCCGCCGCCGATTCCTCACCAAAGGTCAACGCATCGAGCGGCCGCGCCAGCAACCAAAGTCCCAGGGCGCCCAGGGTGATCAGCGGCCCCGAGGCCCAAACCGCCGCCCATCCACGCCCGCTCAAACTGCCCAGCAGCCACGCCAGGACACCCATCACCTGGTCGTCGTTGAGCACCATCAGCAGGGCGACCAGCGCGCCGACAAAACTGCTCACGGCGGCCCCGGCCAGCAGTAATCCCACGGCCGGCAACTGGTTTCCCCAACTGGCAATCGCATAGACCACGGCCACCGCGGCCAGTGCTCCGAACAAGGCAAACAGCGATACGGTACTGATCCCCAGCCAACTGGCGGCCAACCCGGCCGTTAAGGCCACGGTCGCGCCCAGGGCGGCGCCGCTGGAAGCACCAATGACGAACGGATCGGCCAGGGGATTGCGAAACAGCCCCTGGTACCCGGCCCCGGCCGCACCCAGTCCGGCACCCACCAGCACGGCCAGCAGCACGCGCTGCATCCGCGATTGCCAAACGATGATGACATGGGCCGGGCGATGCGACGGGTCATCGGGCGAAAGCAGGATCGAAACGACGTCGCTGGCCGGGATCGACTCGGCCCCCATCCCCAAGCTGATCGCGGCGGCAACCAGCAATACCACCAGGAGTAGCACCATCCGCCATGCCGTACCGTTCACGGATCAAGCTCCGGGTAGATGGCGGCGGCAATCGCCTCCAGGCCGTCGGCCAGTCGCGGGCCGGGCCGCGATACCAGGTCGTTGGGCACCAGGTGGACACGGCCTCTTTGCAACGCCGTGATTCCCTCCCAGCCGCTCCGCTGCTTCATCCGTTGCAAGATCGCATCCAGGTCCATCGCCGAGGGCGCCAAGATGACGTCAGGGTTTCGCGCTACCACAGCTTCCTCGCTCACCTGCGGCGAGCGTTGCGCCAGATCGTGAAAGATGTTCCGGCCCCCCGCCATGTTAATCATCTCGCCGATGAACGAATGGTCGGTCGCCGCCATCAGCGGTTCCGGCCACACCTGGTAAAAGACCGTTACCCGTTGGCCCTCGGGAACGGCGGCCGCCCGCTGCCGAACCTGCTGCGCCCTGGCGCGCATTTTCTCGGCAATTTGACGCCCGCGTTCATCCTGTCCGGTCACGCGGGCCAGCAGGAGGATGTTCTGGCAAACGTCGTCGTAAAGTTCCGGCTCCAAGGCGACTGCTGGAATCTGCAGCCGCTCCAGCTCACTCAGAAGTTGTTGATGCCATTTGCCGGTGGTGAGAACGACGTCGGGCTCCAGCCCGATGATGGTTTCAATACTCACCGTATTGGCCGAGAATCCGCCCACCTTAGGTAACCGGGTGGCTTCCTCGGGATAGTCGCAGTATTCGGTTACGCCCACCAGCAGGTCGCCCGCTCCCAGGGCGAATACAATTTCTGTGCTGGAAGGGACAAGCGAAACGATCCGCCGCGGCATCTGCTCGAAACGCACCGTGCGGCCCAGGTCGTCGTTCACGACCAAGGCCGCCGTACCATGCTCGCCGCCACTGGCCTGTTCCGAGGCGGATAATGGCTGGCTGTGAGCCGATGCCGCCGGCGGCGCAGCACCCGTGCGGTTGGATGATGGCGGCGGATCGGCCGTCGGACTGCACGATGCCAGCAGCAGCACAGGAACTGCGATTGCGGCCGCCAGGGCGCACATAGCGGCACGCCCTGGGCGTGGGGGGGCGGCAGCGGTGGGATGCTCCGGGAAATTCATGGAGGGCAGGGCCAAGGAATGGTTTTGGGGGCGTTGAAGTCAGGCACCTGGCAACGTCTTGCAGCATTGGGCCGCGGTGCAGGAGCACTCGAATTTTGGGATCAAGGAATTGGCAGGCGTACAGGTGTTCTGCTTCAATGACGGCTCTGGGCTCGTCGGCCGCTGGGGCAGATTCTTCGCCGGCCGTGGACAGACAAGCGAGCCGCCTCCTCGAACTTCAATCCGCTTGAGAGCACCATGGCGAAACCGGCTGAGGAAATCGCCCAACTCGTGGAACAGCTTCGCTACCACGACCGCAAGTATTATGTCGAGGCAGCCCCGGAAATCAGCGACCTGGAGTACGACCGGCTGCTGAACCGGCTCAAGGAACTGGAAGCCAAGTATCCCGAACTGATCGATCCCGACAGCCCCACACAACGGATCGGCGACCAGCCGGTGGGAGACCTTCCGCCGGTGGAGCATCGAATCCCGATGCTCTCCATCGACAATACTTACAGCATCGAGGAACTGCGCCAATACGGCAAGCGGGTGTCCAAGATGCTTGGTGACGAGCCGATCGAGTGGGTGGTCGAACTGAAGATCGACGGCGTGGCCGTCTCCGTCACTTACGAGAAAGGCCGCCTGGTGCGGGCTGCGACGCGGGGCAACGGCCGGGTGGGCGACGACGTCACCCACAACGTCCGCACCATCAGCGATATTCCGCTGCGGTTGCACGGCAATCCGCCCGAGGTGCTGGAGGTGCGGGGCGAGGTCTACATGACCAATAGCCAACTGGTCAAACTCAACGAGCAGCAGGCGGCCAAGGGCTTACCCCCCTATCCCAACACCCGCAACCTCACGGCCGGTACCATCCGCGTGAAGAACCCTCGCGAGTGCGCCGCCCGCAACCTGCGCATCTTTGCCCACGGCATGGGCTACGTGGAAGGTTTGGAAGTCGCCACGCACATGCAGTGGCTGGAGCATCTGGCCCGCTTCGGATTCCCCGTGACGCCGCACGTCAAGGCGCTGCCCGACTTCGAAGCGGTGATCGAATACTGCCAGGAATTGATCGAACAGTTGCACGAATTGGATTTTGAGGTCGATGGCCTGGTGATCAAAGTCAACCGTTTCGATCAGCGCGAGCGGTTAGGCAGCACCAGCAAGAGCCCTCGCTGGATGATCGCCTACAAGTTCGAAAAGTACGAAGGCGTTACCAAGGTCAACGATATCCAGGTCCAGGTTGGCAAGACCGGCGCCGTGACCCCCATCGCCATCCTGGAACCGATGCAGCTCGCCCAAACCACGGTCAGCCGCGCCAGCCTGCACAACTGGGACGAGGTCGAGCGCAAGGACGTGCGGATCGGCGACGTGGTCGTGGTTGAGAAGGCAGGGAAGATCATTCCCCACATCGTGCGCGTCGAAAAGCATGAGCGCAACGGCAGACTTCCCCAGGTTCATCCGCCGACCAACTGCCCCGAGTGCGAAACGGCGCTAGTGAAGGACGAAGGCGGCGTGTACCTCCGCTGCCCGAACCTGTACTGCCCGGCCCGCGTGCGGGAGCGCATCCGGTACTACGCCACCCGCAATGCGATGGATATTGAGGGGCTGGGCGACAAGCTCATCGCGCAGCTTGCCGAATCGGGGCTGGTGAAAAACTTTGGCGACCTGTACCGCCTGACCGCCGACAAGTTGACTTCACTGGAACGGATGGGCAAGCGGTCGAGCGAGAAACTGCTGGCCCAGATCGAAGCCAGCAAAGAACGCGGCCTGGCACGGTTGCTCAATGCGCTGTCGATCCCACACGTCGGGCCGCGGGTGGCGCACGTCCTGGCCGAGGAATTCCAGAACATCGACGCCCTGCTGGCCGCCGATGTCGAAACGCTGTCGCAAACCCACGAGATCGGCCCCATCATCGCCCAAAGCGTGTACGACTACCTGCACAGCGACTTTGGGCTAGAAACCATCAACGACCTGCGCAGTCTGGGGGTTTTGCTGGAGATGCCGCAATCGGCTGCCAAGGGGGCCGCCAGCAACAAGCTGGAAGGCAAGACCCTGGTCGTCACCGGCACGTTGAGCAAGTATAGCCGCGACGAAATCCACGCCCTGATCGAAGCCCACGGCGGCCGGGCCTCATCCAGCGTTTCCAGCAAGACCGATTACGTGGTCGCCGGCGAGAAGGCCGGCAGTAAATTGGACAAGGCTCAGAAATTAGGAATTACCGTCCTGACCGAGGACGAGTTTGAACAACTGCTGGCGGAATAAATAGCCTGCCGTCCCGCCGTTCGCCCCGCGCTCTCAAACCGCCCCCGCGGCCAAAGATCGGCACTGCGGGCGAAAACTAGCAATGCGGGCAAAAATCGGCCCGCAGTTTCCCTTGTTTTCTTCTGCACCGCCCCTACAATAAGTTAAAATTGGATACAAAGGTCCAATTTAACTGATCTTCTTACTGGCCCGGCCGAAGGCGGGCAAGGAGCCGCACCATGACCCAGGGGGCCGTTTCTCACACGGCGACCGGCGACGTGATCGACCTGATCGACGGATTTCCCTTCCAGGCCGACGGCGTCGTGAGCCGCATTTTGTTGAAAGCTCCTACCGGCAGCGTGACCTCGTTTGCGTTCGATGCCGGCCAGGACTTGAGCGAGCACACCTGCCCTTACGAGGCCATGATCGTAGTCGTTCAAGGGCAAGGCATCATTACCATCGACGGCAAGCCGCACACGTTGGACGCGGGTCAGGCCATCCGTCTGCCAGCCCACGTGCCACACGCGGTGCGAGCCGAGCAACCCTTCAAGATGCTGCTGACCATGCTTCGGAGCCCCAAGGAGTAGCAGGGCACGTCGTTGGGCGGGAGGCGCGGAAGAGCCGCCCCCCGCCCGGCGCGTGGTTGCTGCCCCCGAGTTCTTTCATTGGAAACAGACTGACCACCGGCACCCTCTGTTCAAGGCGCGGCACATGAGCAGCACTACCTGGCCCCGGCCCAGCACCCTGATTCCCGAATTGCTCCGCCGTGCGCCGCAGGCGCGGAGCATCCTGGACCAGTACGGCCTCAGGGGATGCGGCGGGCCGCTAGGGCCCGAGGAATCGCTGGAGTTCTTCGCCCGGGCTCACGATGTTCCCCTGGATCGAATGCTCGATGAACTGCACCGTGTGCTGCGGCAGGAGAAGCCGCCCGTGAACCTGCCCGTGCTGGGCCAGGTCGAGCCGCAACCATCGGACACGATCTACCGGCCGTTTTTCAAGGCCGGCATCGCGGTGGTGCTGACCCTGGGGGCCGTCTGGGGTGCATGGCTGCTGCTGAAGATTGCCTGGGCGGGCGAGTTCGCCGCCGCCGGCATTCACGATGTCAACGCCCATGGCCACGCGCAAATCTTTGGCTGGGTGGGCCTGTTTGTGATGGGGTTCGCCTACCAGGCCTTTCCGCGCTTCAAGCACAGCACGCTTCTCTGGCCGCGGCTGGCCTTTGCCTCGCTGGGGATGATGCTGGCCGGGTTAATCATCCGCTCGATCGCGCAACCGCTGGCCGTTCACGTGGCCTGGGCCTATTGGCCGGCGGTGGCCGCTTCCGTGTTGGAGGTGGCCGCCGTGGCGATCTTCGCGACGATCATCGTGCGCACCTGGCGGAAAAGCGGCCAGCCGCTGACCTTCTACGACGGCTACATCCTGGCCGCCCTGGCCTGGTTTGTCGTGCAGGCGGTGTATGAAAGTGTGTACCTTGCCGCCACGCTTTCGGTCGAAGGCCCGGCGCTGTTGGCCATGGTCGCCACGTGGCAACCGCCACTGCGTGACATTCAGATTCACGGCTTTGCCATGCTGATGATCCTGGGCGTAAGCCAGCGCATCTTCTATCACTTCTACGAGTTCAAGAAGCCCAGCGAGAAACTCAGCCGCGCCATGCTGGTGGTGATCAACGCCGCCATCCTGGGCGAGATTGCCGGGTTCCTGCTGATGCGATCGGTGGGCACGGCTTGGGTCGCGCTGTGGTATGCCTCGGTGGTGACCATCGCCGTGGCCGTGGCGGCGCTGGTGTACGATTGGCGCATCTTTGGTCGGTGTGGCGAGCCCGACCGGAGCATCAAGTTCCTCCGCACGGCCTATGGCTGGCTGTTGATCTCGATGGCGATGGCGGTGGCTTTGCCGGCTTACCAGTTCGGACTGCTGCCGGCGTTGGCGCCTGGCTCGGCCGCCGTCGAACTGGGGTTCTCGCACGCCTATTTCGGCGCGATCCGGCACGCCATCACCGTGGGATTCGTCAGCCTGATGATTATGGGCGTGGCAGCAAAAGTGGTGCCCACCCTCAATGGCATTGCCTCGCATCGCCTGTCGGCCCTGTGGGCGCCGTTTGTGCTGGTGAACCTGGGATGCGCACTGCGCGTCGTCGGCCAGACGGCCACCGACATCGTCCCCGCCGCCTTCCCGGTTGCCGGCATCAGCGGTATGCTCGAAGTTACCGGCCTGGCCCTGTGGGGGGCTCACCTGTGGTTGATTATGGCGGGCCGGCCGCGTATCCGGCACTCGGCGACGCGCCCCGCATCTTCAGGAACCCCGCCGGCCAATGGTACAATGCACGTTGACGCTACGCATGATGGCGTTATGCACAATGGCACTACGGACGGGGCCATCGGTCCTCGCGAAACGGTTGGTTCGGTCCTGGAGCGGCATCCAGAACTGCTGGCGGTGTTTGTGCAGTTTGGCTTCCACATGCTGGCCCAACCGCAGATGCGGCATACGATCGCCCGCGTGGTTACCATCGAGCGCGCATGCCGCCGGATGGAGGTCGATCTGCCAACCTTCCTGGCAGAGTTGAACCGGCGGCGCGGCGAGCATGCCCCCGCCCCGCAACCTGCCCAGGCAGGGACGGGCGACGGGCCCGGTTGTGGTCCTACCCTTCACCAGATTGAGCCGCTCAATGCCAAGTGAGGCGCACCGGTCGCGGCGTCTCGCCCGCAGGCGGCTTCCATGTCAAAGGAGACGGCGATGGCGGCTTCCACTCGCCACGCCAATCGAATCGTGATCGTCGGCGGCGGCGTTGCCGGCCTGTCGATCGCCGTGCGATTGGCCCAGTCCGGTTTGCCGGTCACGGTGCTCGAAGCATCCAAGCTGGGGCACGAAGCGTCCACCCGCAACCAAGGATGGCTCTATAGCGGAGCCTGGTTTGCAACCGAGCGGGTTGACCTGGCCCGGATGTGCTACGAATCGTACGGGCACACCATGAAGTTCTGTCCGGAAGCGCTGGAGCCGAACTGCGGCCCCATGGTCTACCTGGCGGAGAAGGAATCCACCGATGTTGAGCGCTGGATGGCCGCCTGGCAAGAAGCCGGCATTCCATTCACACCACTGGCGGGAGCGGAACTGTTCCAGCGTTTTCCGCATCTGGCCATTGCCTGTGCGGCCGAGGCCTTTGAACTGCCCGACCGCTCCATCCGGATGCCGTTTCTGCTGAAGCGGTTGGCCCAGGCGGCCGAAGGGGCCGGGGCCGAGATTCGCACCGAGGCTCCGGTCACCAAACTGCTCCAGGCCGATGGCGTGGTGGAAGGCGTCGAGATCGCCCGGCACGAATCCCTCTACGCCCGGATCGTGATCCTGGCCGGCAACGCCTTGGGCAGCTTCCTCTTTCCCAGCTTCGGGGAAGAAGCCCCTCCGGGCACGCAACCGGGAGTCTCGCTGATTGCCCAGAAATCGCACTTGATTGCCGTACGCCCCGAAATCAGCCGGCATCCCTTGTGCGTGCTCGATGCGGGCGGATTCAACCACGTACCGCACCCGCCGGTTTCTGTGTTTGGAAGCAACCGCTGGATTCCCGTGGCCGACCCCGAGAACGAACGGGCCGACCAGGACGAAATCGACCGCATCTGGGTCCAGGTACGACGGCTGTTTCCCGATGTAACCCGCCACAACCACCAGGCGGTGGAGTGGGCGGGTACCACCGTGCAGGCGATGCATGCCGACCAGATCGAGCCGGGCAAGGCCCCCATGCCAACGGTGGTGGATCACAGTGCGGAAACACCAGCGCTGCTGAACCTGCTCAGCGTATTTCCCGGCCGGGCCAGCCTGTGGCCGCACCTGGCCGAAGATGCCCGCCGCGTGGTGCTGGAAAAGCTCGGCGCCAGCGAAAGCACGGTCGCCACCCCACCCTGGGGCGCCCTGACCACGCGATGATGGCGGAAGCGACCACCGGCCTTTGCATAGCGCCACTACGCAGGCCGGAACACCCGGCCCACGGCTACCAGGGACGTTCGGCCCGAACGGCCGGTGGAACCGCCCCTACAACGCAAGGGATGCCGCAGCTTCAATCCCAGACAATGCTGGATGCTTCGAAGACGGGCCCCTCGATGCAGGTTCGGCGGTAATCCCAAGAGCCGTCGTCCTGGCGGACCTTCGCCACGCAGCTAAAGCAGATGCCGATCCCGCAGGCCATGGGCGTTTCCAGCGATACCTGGCACGGCACGTTCCGCTCCAAAGCCAGTTTCGCCACGGCTTCCATCATCCGCTGGGGACCGCAGGAAACGATCCGCAGCGGCACGCGCCGCGGGTCGGCCGCGTCTGGGGCGTCGGGCGCCGCGTGCCGGTGGCTGTCCAACAGTTCGCGCAGCAGATCGGTCACCAGGCCGTGATGCCCTGCCGTGCCGTCGTCGGTAGCGATCCGGACGTCCACGCCGATCCGCTGAAAGTCTTCCACGCCGGCCAGGTACTCGGCAGAACGGGCACCGTAGCAGAGCGTTACCTTTTGCGCCAGGGGGACCGAACGGGGCGGGTCGCCGAAGCGGCGTTTCCCGAGAAATTCTTGCGCCAGGGCGGGAAACGGCGTCTGGCCAATGCCGCCGGCCACCATTACCAGATGGTCGGCAGGCCGGGGCTGGAAACCATTGCCCAGCGGCCCCCAAATTTCAATCTGGCTGCCCAACGGCAGGGATTTGAGGCGGCGCGTCATGCGGCCGATCACCAGGTACACCACGTCGATGCCTTGCACCTCGCCGGTGGCCGTATGATACGTGTCGTAGAGCGCCAGCGGCCGAGCGAGCAGCGGATCATCGCTATCGGCCAGCCGCACCATGACGAACTGCCCCGGCACTACTTTGCGAGCCAGCTCGGGACATTCCAGCCGGAGCCGGTAGGTGTCGCGCGCCAAGCGGACATTCTCGACCGCGGCCGCGGTTCCATACCAGGCCTGATCGGCATAACAGGCTGCTGCCTTTTCGATCACCCGTTCCTCCGTTGTGGCTTAAGCAGCGAGTTTCTGCTCGCATACCCGACGATTCGCCCCATTGCGGCCGAAGCGGATGGAAGAAAGCCTTCCAGCACCGCGTTGATTCCGGGGGGCATTTTGTGACGCACCGTTTTAGCGTCGCCGCTTGCCGGACTGCTTGCGCCGCGCCGGCTTGCGAGTTACCTTCTTTGCTTTTGCCGCCTTGGGCTTGGGCGACTTGCGGCCCGTCTTGCGGGGACCGGCGGTTCCCCGGGCGCCGGTTGCCCGTCCTCGCCGCTTCTTTCGGCCAGGCCGCAGCGGGCGGCCACCCTGCCCACCGTGATCCTCGCGGTCGGTGTATGGCTCGCCCCCCTCGATGAGGCCCTCGATCACGGCTTCGTCCTCTAGCCCAATGAGGCTGCCGACGCGGCGGGCTTTGCGACCGGCGGCCGGCCAAGTGGCATCGCGCCGGGCACCCTTGCGGGGCGGCCTGCCGGGTCGGGTGGAGGCCACTTTCTTGGCGGTCTTGGCAGTGGCAGTTCGTTTTGGTCCAGTCTGTCTTGATCCAGCCTGTTTTGGTCCGGTTCGCGCGCTGCTGGTTCGCGCGGGTGTGCCTTCCGCGGCTACGCGGGCCGTCTTGCGTTTCCGGCTTTCGCGCACGGCTTCGTGGAGTTTCTCCACTTCCTGCGGCGTGAGTTGGCGATAGGCGCCCTGCGGCATGTCTCCCAGCCGAACGCCGCCCATCTCAACGCGGATCAGCCGCAATACCTTGTGGCCAACCCGGGCCAGGATTCGACGAATCTCGCGGTTGCGGCCTTCGTCGAGCACGATCTCCAGCCAGGTGGCCTTGCCCTCGGTGGAGCGAACCTTGGCACTGACCACCTTGGCGAACCCTTCGGCCAGGTGGACACCGCGTTTGAGCACCTGGAGTTGTTCCGCGGTAACCTGCCCTGCCGCCAAGACATGGTACACTTTGCGGACGGCGTACCGAGGATGGGTGAGGCCGTTGGCCAGCTCGCCATCGTTGGTCAGCAGGATCAGCCCTTCGCTGCTCTTGTCGAGGCGGCCGACGGGAAACACCCGAATATCCTGCGGCACGAGATCGACCACACGTGGGCGGCCGCTGGGGTCGCGGGCCGTGGAAACCACGCCCGGCGGCTTGTGCAGCGCGAAGTAGCGGAACCGCACGCGGCGCAGCGGTTCGCCATCGACGCGGATTTTCTGCCTGTTGGGATCGGCCTTGGCCCCCAGTTCGGTGACGACCTCGCCGTCCACATCCACGCGGCCGGCAGTAATCAGTTCTTCGCAGGCGCGGCGGCTGCCAAACCCGGCAGCAGCCAGAAGCTTCTGCAACCGCTGAGACCCGCCAGAAGTGCCCGCGGAGGAAGTCTTGGCGCGGGTGGATTGCGAACGGGAGCGAGCCATGAGCGGTGCGAACCTGAGCGAGCGGACTGCGTGAGTCGAAGACGCGGCAACCAGGGCCGCGGACAGCGGCGGGCCGGGACCCTCTTGAATATATCGGCCGACCGTCCTATAGGACCAGGGCCGCCGCGCCGCGATTTCCGCCACGCCGACGGTTTTCCTGCCGAGGAAGATGCCCATGACCACCCATTGGGACGTTGATTTCTGCCGCCAGCAGTTTCCTGGCCTGGCTCGCAAAGTAGGCCAGCATCCGGCGGCGTTTTTCGATGGGCCGGCGGGCAGCCAGGTTCCGCGGCGCGTGATTGACGCCATCGGCCATTACCTGGCCCACACCAATGCCAACCATGGCGGTGAGTTCGCCACCAGTTACGAAAGCGACGCCATCACCGATGCGGCCCACCAGGCCGTGGCTGATTTGCTGGGAACGAGCGATCCCGGCGAGGTGGCATTCGGGCCGAACATGACTACGCTCACCTTCTCCTTAAGCCGGGCCTTGGCCCAAACGTGGCAACCGGGCGATGAGATCATCGTCACGCAAAGCGATCACGACGGCAATGTCACGCCCTGGGTGCTGGCCGCGCGCGACGCCGGGGCCACGGTTCACCAGGTTCCCATCCGGCCAGACGACTGCACGCTGGATCTTGAGAGCTTTTACCGGCTGTTGAACTATCGCACGCGGTTGGTCGCCTTGGGCTGTGTCTCGAACGCAACCGGTACAGTCCACCCGTTCCAAACCATGATCGAAGCGGCCCATGCCGCGGGTGCCGAAGTGTTTCTCGATGCGGTCCATTATGCCCCGCACCTGCCGATCGACGTGGCCGCCTGGCAGTGCGATTTCCTGGCGTGTTCGCCTTACAAGTTTTTTGGGCCGCACCAAGGCGTGCTCTGGGGACGACGCGAACGGTTGGAAGCCCTGCCGGCCTACAAGCTGCGGCCGGCCCCCAACGATCTGCCCGGCAAGTGGATGACCGGCACGCAAAGCCACGAAGCCATGGCTGGCACGGCGGCGGCCGTGGAATATCTGGCCGATCTGGGCCGGCATCACAGTGGCAACCAGCAGCTTGAGCGCCGCCCGGCGCTGTTGGCGGCCTACGACGGCATCGCCCGGTATGAACGCACTCTGGCGGCCCGTTTCCTTGCAGGGCTGGCGGAGCTTCCGGCCTTTCGCCTGTGGGGGATCAGCGACCCCAACCGGTTGTACGAGCGCGTCCCGACGTTCTGCTTCACGCACCGCTCGCTGACCCCGCGCCGTATGGCACAGCAACTCGGCGAGCGAGGATTTTTTGTCTGGCATGGCAACTATTACGCGCTGCCGCTGACCGAGGCACTGGACCTGGAACCCGAAGGCGCCGTCCGCGTGGGTATGTTGCACTACAATACGGCCGAAGAGGTAGACCGATTGCTGGAGGCACTGGCCCGGTTGGACCGTTCCCTGTAATCAAGCCTGGGCGGACCGCGCTGGCCGGTGCCGTGGTTCAAACGCCAAAGAGGAAGACCCCATGCGCGTTGCCGTCTTTAGCACGAAGCCTTACGACCGCACGTTCCTGGACCGCGCTAACGCCGACTTCGGCCACGAACTGGTCTACTTCGAATCGCATCTGCGGGGCGAAACGGTCAGCCTGGCCGAAGGTTTTCCGGCCGTCTGCGTGTTCGTCAATGACCAATTAGATGCCGACGTGCTGGAACAGTTGGCCCAGGGCGGCACCAAGACCATCGCCCTGCGCTGCGCCGGCTTCAACAATGTTGACCTGCTGGCTGCCGAGCGGTTGGGCATCAAGGTGGTGCGCGTTCCGGCCTATTCGCCCCATGCCGTGGCCGAGCATACCGTCGGGCTCATGCTCACGCTCAACCGGAAGATTCACCGCGCTTACGCCCGCGTGCGCGAAGGGAACTTCTCGCTGGATGGTCTGCTGGGATTCGATATGCACGGCCGCACGGTGGGGATCGTGGGGACCGGGCTGATTGGTACCATTGTGGCCCGAATCCTGTCGGGTTTTGGATGCCGGCTGCTGGGATACGATTTGTATCCCAACGACGAGTGCCGATCGCTGGGACTGCGTTACGTTTCGCTGGACGAACTGCTGGGCGAATCAGACATCGTAACGCTGCACTGCCCCCTCACGCCCGACACGCGGCATCTCATCAACCCTCAAACGATCAAGCTGATGAAGCCGGAGGTGATGCTGATCAACACCAGCCGCGGCGCCGTGATCGATACCAGGGCCGTGATTGAAGCCCTGAAGAACGAGCAGATTGGCCTGCTGGGGATCGACGTTTACGAAGAAGAGGCCGATTACTTCTTCGAGGATTTGTCGCACCGGGTGATTGCCGATGACGTGCTGTCGCGTCTGTTGACGTTCCCCAATGTTCTGGTGACGGGCCACCAGGGATTCTTCACCCGCGAAGCCCTCAGCGCGATTGCTCAGACCACGCTGCAGAACCTGCTGGACATGGAACAATCGGGCCACTCGGCCAACGAGATCACCAGCGAACAGGTGAAGGGATAACGCTGCCTGGCCGCTTACTGGCCCGCCGCACCGGTAGCGCCCAACCGGGCAATGCAACTCAACGCGCGCCGGCACGTACGGCCTCCTACCTGGCAAATCGGCCAGCGGAACAGCCGCCGCTTTTCGCCAGCAGCAAAACAAAGATTGAAGGGGGCTTTCCACACGACTACGATCAGCTATCGAAGCGAGTGCCCGAGCGCCCCACACGATCGAGGAGCCCATGCGACTGCAGAGCAGATTCACGCTGCCGTACCACCTGGCGATGGCCGGGCTATTGATGCTGGCCGTGGTGTGCAGCGAGGCGATTGCCGAACCGATCGTTTCCATTGCCACCGATTTTCCCGGCGGCAATGCGACGGTCGTCAAGAATGACGGTGCGGTGGTACAACTCGCACCCGATCTGCGGGGCGGCCGCGATTGGTTCTACTGGTGTTTCGAGGCCACGGCACTCCAGGCCGGCGAAGTGACGTTCACCTTTCCCGAGCGAGTCGCCGGATTCCGCCTGGGCGCGGTGGGTTTTCAGGGGCCGGCGGTGAGCGAAGACGGCGGGAAAACGTGGCGGTGGCGCGGGTCGAACGAAAAATACGCCTCGGCCGACCAGTTCTCGTGGACGTTCACCAAACCAGGGCAAAAGGTGCGGTTTGGCGTCACGATCCCCTACACGCAGGCCAACTTTGAGGCGTTTGTCCAGCGGCACCAGCAAAACCCGCACTTCCACCTCAGCGAACTGACGCAGACCCGGGCCGGCCGCCCCGTCGAACTGGTGCAAATCGGAAAGCCGGGCGAGGGCCGCAAGGCGGTGCTGATGACCTGCCGGCACCACGCCTGCGAAACGATCGCCAGTTTCCTCCTGGAGGGCATTCTGGAAACGGCCATGTCCGATACCGACGAAGGCCGAGCGTTCCGCGACCGCTTCGTGCTTTATGCGATCCCCTTTGTGGATAAGGACGGCGTGGAAGCCGGCGACCAGGGCAAGAACCGGGCCCCCCATGACCACAATCGCGACTACGGGGAGGATTCGATCTATCGCTCGATCCAAGCGATCAAGCTGCTGGGCGCTGAAAAGAAGATCAACGCGCTGCTTGATCTGCATTGCCCTACCTTGGTGATGGACATTCACCAGCGGTTTTACTTTGCTGGCCCCAGCGATGCGCCGCGCGACAACGAGGCTGTGGTGAAACGATTTGCCGAGGCGATCAAGGCCAACTTACCCAAGGGGGCCCCGCATGGCCCCGTGGTGCAACTTACGCCCTCGGGCAAGGACCGCGCCAAGCATTGCAGCGGCTATTTCTCGAAACTGCCGGGCGTGGAAATGTCGGCCACGCTGGAAACCCCGTTTGCGCCGCCCAAGACGAACATGTCGCCGGACGACGTTCGCACCTACGGTGCCTCCGTACTGCGTGCGTGGATCGCAACGTTCGAGTAGTCGCGTCCCGAGCAACGGTTAGTGCCCGCGCGCCAAGCGCAATGGTTCTCGTGGCGACTGCCCTACGGCTGTTGCTCTTCCGATTCCGGTACTTCGCCCAGCCAGATGTACAACAGCTCGTGGTTGTACTCGCCCTCGGGGCCTGCGCTGGCTAGCTCGCAACCGCCGTCCACGCGCGCATAGTGCAGCGGCTTGTCGGAGAAGCGGTCGGGCGTGATCTGGTTCAGGTAGTCCGGCACCAGCGCGGCCAAGGCGTCGGGATATGCACCGCGCTGCGCCCGGTAGTGTTCCACGGCGTACGCCAGGCGAAGCAATTCGCCTTGCTGGTGGTTCACGGCCGCAGAAAGCCACATGGCGCCCCAGTGCGGCAGCTTCATCAGATAGTACATGGCGACCATTGCACGATCGCGAGCCTTGTCGCGCGTCGCTCCCGCCTTGCTGTGTACCTCTCGTATGACCGCCTCCAACTCGCCCTCGAGTTGCTTCCAAGCCTGGCGAAATGCCGGGTACCCGGCCTCGATGTCCAGCCGGGGCAATTCATCGTACTGGCGGTTAACCATGCGGGCCATTTCGTCCCAATCGACGTCGCCGTCCATCAACAGGTTTTCCTCCGGGACGCGCAGCGACGGTTGATTGCGGTTTCCTGCTTGTACTTCCGCCGCCACATCGCGGAAATCTTCGATCGTGAAGTAGCGTTCGCTGTTCTCAATCACAACATTCCAGTGGTGCGGCTCCACGATCGCTTCCAGCGACGCGCGGCGCAGGGCAAGTTCTTCCGCGCTGCGCGGTTGGTGGCTTACCCAGGCCAAGGCGGCAGTGAATGCCATGCGATCGACGGCTACGGCCATGAGGTGGTCAAGGACGGTCCTGGATCGCCGGTACCGCATGGCCATCTGGTGGCAGGCGGTAATGTCGTCCCAAGCTCCGGCGTCGTCGCCCGCTGCAATGCGGTTCATGGCCCTGGCTGACAACGCCATGGCGACTTCCCGCCGCACGGGG
>CAZEEG010000013.1:35876-39617 GCA_964511065.1 uncultured Pirellulales bacterium
AACGACTCTGTTGACTGAAAATAGTCGCCTTCGGCCGGCGGAACCTCCATGCCCAGGGCTTGAAAGAAGTTCTGCTGATGCTCGGGCGCCACGTCAGCCACTCCCGCCACCTGCCAAAAGACCACGGCAAAGTTGTTCTCGGGCGTGACGCCTTCGCTGGCCCGGGCGTTGATCGCGGCCACGTAGTTCACGTAGCCGTCTTCACCGATCGGTTCGGTGAGAATGGTCGTTTCCGGCGAGATGGTGAACCGTACCGGTTGCTGGGGCGGGTGGCTGGATTCTGGCGCATACCACAGGTAATAGCCCCAGCCTATCAAGATGGCTCCAGCAGCGACGATGATCAGCAAACGTCGACCCATTGCCGACTCCAGAAATGCGCCGTGCATCACCAGTGGGCAATTGCCACGGCAGATTGATGCATGCCACGGTCGCCCCGAACCGTGCGCCGTTGGATGTCCCGGTTGGCGACCATGTCCAACCCGAGATTGCCGGTTGATGAGCCCCCGGCTTACTGGGCCAATCGACCTTCGCGCAGTGCGTCGAGGTATTGTTGTGTGTGTTCGCGGTACGGCTTGGGATACTGCTGGTTGTTGATCGGGTCGGAGCGCTGGGCGCTGGCGGGAGTCAGTTCGGCCTTAATCTGCTCGCGAATTTGGCCGCGGCGGTTGGGCCCGCCCGCCTCGCCCACCACGATGCCCACGCCGCCCTGGTTCTGGCCCGACACGTTGGAGTCGACGAATTTCTCGCCGCCGGTCTGATCCTCGGGCCGCAGTCCACCGCCTTGTCCCTTGCCCATGCCTGGGCCGAACCCTTTACCCTGTCCTTGTCCCATCATTTGGCCCTGGCCCGGTTGCTGCATGGGCGCCATTTGCCCCTGCCCGTCGCCGGCGAGCATCTGTCCCTTGGCTTGCTGCAATTCGTCCATGGCGCCCTCGACCATTTGCAGTTCATCCAGTTGCCGCTGGATGTCGCCAAGCTGCTGCTGCATACCTTGCAGGCCGGCCATCGCCTGGTCGGCATTACCCTGCTTGAGACATTCGCCGCACTGGCCCAACTGCTGGGCAAACTGATCGAGTTGATTCATCTGGCCGTCCTGCTGCTGGAGCTGGTCCAACTGCTGCTGAAGCTGCTCGGCCAATTGCTGGTTGCCGGCCTGCTGGGCCTGCTTGATCTGGTCTTCCAGTGCTTGCTTCTTCTGCTCGTGGTCGGCGGCCATCTTTTCGAGCTTCTCTTTCATTTCGTTCATCTGGGCGGCCAGCTTCTCGCGTTGCTCATCGTCCAGGTCGCCATCCTTGAGTTGCTGCTGAAGCGTCTCCAGTTCGGCGATGGCCTGCTTGAGGTCGCCATTCTTGAGGGCCTGGGCCAGCTTGTCAGCCGGGCCGTCGTTGGCACCTTTCAAGCGGCTCAACTGTTCGCGCAGGTCTTCCGCCGAGGCGAGTTCCTTGCGGCGTTTCTCGAAATCCTGCGCCAAGTCGTTCAGCTTGACGACCGCCTGGCTGCGGTCCTTGATCTCTTGGGATTCAAACGTTTCGCGCGTTCCCCGCTGAAGTTCGGCGAACATCTTGTCCAGTTCTTCCAGCCCTTGCTCTTGAGCCTGACGGCGGCGCTGCTCCAGTTGCTGTTGCAACCGGTCGACCGTCTGGCGGACCGCGGACAGTTGCTGCTGGTTGTCGTGGGCCTGGGCCTCCGTTGGCGACCAGGGCGGAAGCAGGTACACCAGCAGTACGGCTGCCAGCGCCGGCAGCAACGGAAGCAGCGACCAGCGGCTGACCTCCAGCGGAAATGCGCTGTCGACATCCAGCTTCTGCACGCGGCGCAGCGCGTCCTCGGCTAGAGCCCGGCCAGCCTCGGTTTCCAATTCCTCGGGCGTGAGCGCCAAGGCACTGGACACCCGCTCGCGAAGCTGGAACCGGCGGTCCAGTTCGATGGCGGCGTCGATGGCTGGAATCCGGGCGAACCAGGTCCAGATGCCCGCCGCCACCAATCCCACGGCGGCCCCGGTCCCCAACAGCAGCCAGGGATCAAGCTGCCAGTGCCAATACCAGTTGGCCAGAATGGTAACGGCGGCCAGCGTCAACCCGGCAAACAGGCACCAGCCACTGGCCGAAAGAAAGGCCGAAAGGATCAAACGCCGCCGGGCACGAGCCACTTGGGTTCGAAGCGATTCCATCTTTCTCTCCACGGTACGCGCGGCTGGCAACGGATGACCGTCCGCCCCCCCTCTCATATGGTACCGCAATCCGTGACGGAAACTGATATTCCAATTCGCAAATCGGTGGTAAACTGGTGCAGGCCATCGGGGGGTTACCAACCTCGCAGCCGACGGAAAATCTCCAACCTGCCAAGGATGCAACAAGTATGCCCGCCCTCAAGCATGCAGCCGGTTACGCGCGGCGCGCGAATGCCGTCTGCCGGAAACAGGCACCGGTCATGCTGCGTGGGCGCAACGTTGCAGGAACCGGGACATGCCCTCAAATCTTGAGCTGGCATGCATACCCACCGTAGGGCTGGTCTGGCGGCTGCCTGGTTCGGGGGGGATCGCACCAGGCGTTGCTGTCTGGAAGCGAACCAAGGGGCCACCCGCGTACACGGCATTCACATTCACGGCCGCGTGCCGGCACACGGCGATTGGCCAGCCGCGTGTGGCTCTTGCTCTGGAAAGGTAGGGGGCTCGACACATCGTGGGTGGGGGGCTTATCCGGCAGGCTTCCGGGCTGGTCTTTCGCCTGCGGGAACGGGACCGCTGGGGTGAGACTCCGATGGACAAATTCCGCTCCAAGAGCGGCGGATGGAATCGTGTATTGAGTGAAATGTGGCAGGGACAAGCAACGCGTTCCGAAGCCTGAGTTGGCAAGAAGGCGCATTTATGATTCCACGCAAGAAACTCGATATCCGTTGGCCCGATCTGCTCGCAGCCATCTTCCGCACTTTTTGGCCGGGAAATCGCGAAGCGACCCAACGCCGTGTTGAACAATGGTTCTGCCCGGGCGAGCCATGCCTGGTAAGCCTCTCGGAGCGCAGCGCCTTCGACGTGGCCGTGCAGGCGTACGATTTTCCGCCGGGCAGCGAGGTGCTGGTGTCCAGCCTGACGGTGCGGCCGTTCCCTGAAATCCTCAAAGCTCACGGGCTGGTGCCCGTCCCCATCGACCTGAACATGTCCGACCTTTCCATGCGGATGGACATTTTGGAACGGGCGGTGAACGAGCGCACCCGGGCCATCGTGTGCGCCCAATTGTTGGGCAGCCGCATTCCGCTGGATGCGTACGTGGCGTTCGCCAAGCGGCATAACCTGGTGCTGTTTGAAGACTGTGCCCAGGCATTCACCGGCGATGCTTTCCGGGGCCATCCCGAGGCCGACGTGAGCATGTTCAGTTTCGGCCCGATCAAGACCTGTTCGGCCCTGTGGGGCGGAAGCACCCGCTTCAAAGATGCGGCCATTTGCGAAAAGGCCCGGGAAATTCAAGAACGCCAGCCGGTACAAGCCCGGTTCCGGATGTTCATCCGGGCGCTCAAGTACAGCGTCCTCAAGGCGATCGGGTACCGCATCCCATACACGATCGTCAACTACGCGCTGCGGATGCTGGGGGCCGAACACATCACCGACAAGTCGATCCGGAACTTTACAGGCAAGGACCAGTTCCGCAAGTTTCGCCAGCAGCCAAGCTACCCGCTGTTAGCGCTGCTGGAGCGCCGGTTGAAGCGGTTCAAGCCCAAGCCGGTGGAGCGGCGCACCGCGCACGC
>CAZEEG010000013.1:39717-69207 GCA_964511065.1 uncultured Pirellulales bacterium
GTGTATCTGCCGGTGCACGACCGGATGACCCGCCGCGAAGTCGAGCGGTTGGCCAGGGTGATCAACGCTTACGATGGCATTTACCGCAAGCAGCCCGAGCCGGAGTTGAAGCCGGAGCCTGCCCCATCGCAATTGGAAGCGGTGACCGGCGGCGAGGCAAGCTGACACCGCCCGCCAGGCGACCACTCCGCAGGCCCGGCTACTGCCGGGCGAAATGCGGGTGGATCCGGGCGTGCCCACCATCTACATCCATGCGATTTGCGGCGTTTGTTTGCGCCGTCACACGGCCGGTGGAACCGGCCCCGCAGGCTAGAAATTGCTGTTGGTCGGGCGGATATCGGGTACCGGAGGCGCGCCCGAGGCATCGACAGCCGGAGGCGTGGCCGCCTGGTCGGGATTCGGTGGAATCAGACCGGCCTGAACCACAAACACGCGGTTCTGCTGAAAGCTGATTCGCCCCATGATGACCACCGGTTGTCCCACCTCGAGCTGGATGGTCGCGGTCGGATCAATCGCGTGGCCCACCCAGTAGAGCTGGCACTGCGGGGGCGATTTCAGCCCCCGGCCCTCGACACCGTTAGGGTCGCGTTCCAGCGAAGCGAGAACACCTTCCAGAATGAGGTGTTGACCTTCGTACTTCTTCCTGGCGGCGGCGCGGTTCTTGGTGATCTCGGCGACGAAATCGTCCACCGTCATCCGCGGCGGGCCCTCGCCCGATGCTTCAACGATATAGCAGAGGCCAACTACGGGGCCCGATTCTGCGCTTTCCTCCACCTTGCCAAGGAATTCGACCTGTTGTCCTGGTAAGACGTGCACCCAGTGTTGAAAGTGTGCCAATTGGCAAGTTATGCGAGTCTTGTCGACACCGGCTTGCGTAGTGGCTTCGAGCCATGCTTCCAGTGGGCGGCCTGATTCCGATTTGTAGTTGCGCAAGACTCCGGTGATGCGAATCCATTTGCCGTTGTACTTCTGATCGTAGGTCTCCGGGTTCGACTTGTACTGAAGGTAGAAGTTCTTGGCGGTGACGGTTGCCTCGGCATTGCGGAGCAATTCCTGGGTCGGCCGGACTGTAGCAGGTACCGCTGATGAAGTTCCGGAGGTGGACCCCGCTGCCGGCTGGCCACCCCCGGGCTGTTGACCGGGGGCATCGGGCCTTGCCAGCACGCCGCCGAAATCCAGGCTCACATGCATATCAAAGAATGTAAGCACTTTGCCGATCACCACCACGCGCTCCCCAACCTTCAGATCGCGCGGCGTGAGCGGATCGGGATTGCGGCCGTTGAAGAACACCTTGTACTGGGTGGGCGACTTCAATCCGCGCTTGGGAAAACCGAACTTGTCCTGTTCGATCGATTCCACCACGCCCTCCAGCACGAGGTACTTGTTTTCGTACTTGATCGGCGTTTCGAGTGGTTCCTGCTCCATTGCGCGCACGAGTTCGTCGACGGACATCCGCGGCGGACCTTGCCCGGTGGCGTTGACGATGTGGCAGTCGGAGAGCGCGGGGCCGGCGAACGAACCGCCGCCGCCCTGGCCGATGAGTTCCACCGTTTGCCCTGGCAGCACACGGCTCCACTGCTCGAGATCGGCCAGCCCACACGCCACGTTCGCCGCCTCAACGGCCGTGCCAGGGGTGACTTGCAGCAGATACTCTACTTGCGCTTCGTCCGTTGGCGGCGGTTGGTACTCCCCGAGCACCCCGGTGACGCGGACCCATTTGCCGCGGTACTTTTGCGCGTGGGCCGCCTGGTCCTGCTGGTATTCACGGTGGAATGCCTCGGCCGTGACGGTGAAATCGGCATTGGGGAGTTGCTCTCGGGTCGGCCGCGCCGGGGCCGGCGATACCGGCTTGTCGGGCAACTGGCTGTGAGGGGTATCCGGCAGGGCGGCTAAGGGATCCCGTGTCTCCGTCAGCCCCTTGTATCCGGAAAACATCCACACGTACGGCCGCAGGTCCTGGTTCCCTTGGGGCACGACGAGCGTGGCACCTTCGGGCATGATCAGGCCGCGACGGTTGCTAGCGAAGATGACCTCGAGCCCTGGTGCCGGCGATTGCTTGGGAATCGACAATATGCGGCTATCGCCAAACACGGCCAGAAAGTCGCTGCTGTCTGCCGGGCCGAGTCCCTGGCTAGGGTTGGCGGGATCCCAACGGTAATCTTCCGGCTTGGCCCAAGGAACGCTTTGCTGGGGCGATACCTCAACGGCCACGACCATCGTGAACAGGGCATCGGCCACAAGGCCCGGCCCCGTCGGCGCACCCGGTCCCATTGGCATGCCGGGGCCGCCCGGTGCACCGGGACCCAATGGAATACCCGGCCCCCCTGGTACATCTGCACCAGGGGGCCTGCCTGGACCGGCCGGCTGACCTGGGCCAGTTGGTTCACCTGGACCGGCCGGCCGATTGGGCCCCGCCGATCGGTCGCCCAGGGACAAGAAGCCCAGTCCCGGCTTCCCGGTCACGGCGAGGATATCAGCGTGGCCGTCGGGGGTAGCCGGGTTAGCGGCGAATAACCGTGGCGGAAGCGAATTCAGAATGGCTGCGTTATGTTCGCTGTCCCAGGGTTCATCCTTACGAAGCTGGCCGAACTCCTCGGAGTATCCCAAGTACGGCAGCAGGGTCACCCGCCAACTCATCAGCGGCGTGCCGTCGGAGGTGCTAAAGTTCTTGGGAATTTGTCCCTGGTGACTCATGTGCGTGGTGAAAGCGGTAAGCATCTCTTGGAGCTTGACGGGCCGCCGCGATGCGACGTTCGCGTGGACCAATCGCTGCAGGACATTGGCACCCTGGCCGGCCAGGAGCTGCGCGAGTTCCGGGTTCGCTTCCCAGCGCAAGATCACAGCGCGCTCGTCGCGGGCGATGTTCCCGGCTCGCACAACCGTCGTAGCGAACCGCTGGGCCAGTGTATCCAAGCTGACGATTGCCTGCGTATCGGAGCTGCCGCTAGCCCGCTGCTTTAACCTTTCGACCAGCGATTGAACGGCCGCCTGGGTTTGATCGAGTTGCGTGGAATCGGCCGGTTCAAACACCGCTTCTGCCTTGAACGCCTGGCCGACGTCGGCCGTGAGGATTACGGCCTGACATTGCTGCAGCACCGGAGTCAGCAGTGCGGTCGAGGGTCCGCTCGTGGCGGTTTGAAGTTGTTCGCGGACGGAACTGGGCGTCAGCGAGATATGGACAAAGCTATGCCCGCCGACTTCGCGCAGCCGCTGGGCCAGGGGGCTATCGTCCCCGCCGGCACGGAGCCGCTGGGCGATGGCATCGCTGAACGTGAACCAGGCGACCGTACCTTCGGCGTGGTGCCGCAACCGCAGCCCCGTATAGTTCGTAAGCATGTTGGCACAATCGTGCAAAACGCCAGGGCTCGGTTGGTTGCCGAACCTCGCCACGAACGCCAGATCGTAATCCCGCGAAGTCGCCGGGTCCCCGTTGGGCAACGCCACGCAAGCCAAGGTTTGCCACCTTGGCGATGCGGTTGTGGGAGGGGGGGCGTCCTCCGGTCCGGCACCGGCCGCGGCGGCATCCTCCCCGTTGCTGACGCTGGTTACCAGCGACGGCACCAAGCCTTGCGAAATCAAGTCACCCCAGCGGCCAGCCCGGCCGAAGTTGTAGACCGTCACAGCGACGGCGTCGGCCGGCAGGTATTCCAGCAGCCAGTCTTCGCCCAATTCTGCAGAGGCCGACTGGGCAGCCTGGCGATTGTCTCCAGAGCCTGAGGCTGAAGGCTCCGCAGGGTTGGCGGGGTTGGTCGAATTGGCCGGATCGCTCGCACCTGATGGATTGGCAGGAGTCGCGGGGTTGGCAGGATCAGCCTGGTTCGCCAGGGCCACTGGAGGCGGCGCATCGCTGCTTGTGAGGAACCACACCCCGGTCAGACCGCCGGCCAGAACGACGAACCCCACCACGCCCAGAATCACCATCGTCTTGGGCGATATGCCGGAACTGCGCGAACCGCTCGACGCACCCGCGAATGCGGCCGGGGCGCCACCAAAACCACTCGGGGCGCCGCCAAAACCGCCCGGGGCGCCGCCAAGTCCAGCGGGCGCTCCACCAATACCGCCGGGGGCGCCACCTAAACCGCCAAATCCGCCCGGGGCTTGAGCGCCGCCAGGAGTACCACCGCCGAGCATGTTGCCCCACAGGTCGCCGCCTGCTGCCGCGGCGTCCACCGGTATTCCGCTTTCCATCGGCTGCGGTGCGCTTGGGCCGGGTTGCTCGGCCGGGACCACGAGTGGGTTGCCGCAGTTAGGGCATTTCACCTTCTTGCCGGCAAGATGATCGGGTGCCTTGAAGCGCTTTCCGCACGAACAGCCCACCACAATAGGCATGGGAAGAACCCTCTGAAATGGTACCCCTGCACTCGCACCGCTGTGGAGCGACTGAACGGGGCGTCGTGCAGACAGCGAACCTGCCAGAACGGCATCTAGTTTCGCCGCCGCTCGCGCACGTACCGCACCAGGCAGCCCACGGCCACGGTTTCGGCCGTCTTTGGCTTTTCACCGGCCAGGGCGGCCTGCACGGCCTCTTCCACGTATTTGACCTTGATCATGTCGCCCGAGGGATTGTCGTCCATCGCGCCCATATAAATGACCTTACGATCCCGATCCAGCACGAAGAACTCGGGCGTGAACGTGGCCCCAAAATCCTTGGCAATCTTCTGCGATTCGTCGTACAGGTAGGGAAAGTTGTAGCCGTATTTTTCTGCACGGTCCTGCATGTCTTTCAGGCGGTCGCCCGGCACCCGATTGACGTTGATCGCCACCAGGGCCACCTTGCCCTCGGGGCCGCAATAGTCCTTGGCGAACTGGATCAAGCGTTTTTCGTAATCCAGGGCATAAGGGCACGTGTTGCAGGTGAACACCACGACCACGACCTGCTTGTCCTTGAGGTCGGCCAGCGAGTGCGCTTTGCCGTCCACGCCCGGCAGCTTGTTCCACGCGGGTGCGGTATCGCCGATGTCGAGAACCGGGTTGTACTTGCCTGCCTGGGCCGCGGTTGCCGCTGTTATCCACAAGGCCAAGGTACAGAGGGTCCGCAGCATCATGGTGAACTATCTCCTGCATTGATGCGGAAGAAGGTGCCGGAATTTCGAAGGCGACATGGCAGGGGCACAAGCTGGCAAACCCACCCTAACAGGGTGCCCCCCAGTGGTCAACGAAGTAGCTGGCCGACGGTTTCCTCTCGGCCGTTACTCCGGTTCCTTAGGCCAGATTTGCAGCACGACGTTCTCGACATAGCTACCGGGCGTCTTGTACACCGCTGCCCTCCGCAGGTTCAGCGGCGCCAGCAGGTTGCGTTGCCGGGCGACTCTCCGCTCTTCCACCCAGGCTGGCCCCTTGATCGCCAGCAATCGTCCAAACTGATCCCAGTGCGGAGCCAGCCATGTGAGCAGCTTTTCCAGCCGCGCCACGGCGCGGACCACAATTGTATCGAACCGTTTTCCTCGCCGGCCTTTGCGCCCGCTGGAACGCGACTCGGCCTTAAGTAGGGCTTCTCCCCGGGCGTGTTCTACCCGAACCGGTACCTGGAGCGCTTTCACAATGTCTTGAACGGCCAGGGCCTTCTTGGCGACCGATTCGCTGAGGGTCACGTGCAGATCGGGCCGCACGATGGCCAGGATGATGCCCGGTACGCCGCCGCCGGTTCCAAAGTCCAATATGTGTTCGCCCTGCTCCAGCAGATCGGCCACGGCCAGACTATCGACCACGTCGCGTGTGGCAAAACGGTCGTAGTCGGTATGCCGGGTGAGGTTCAGTTTTTGATTCCAGTCCCAAAGCAACTGGCAGTACTGCTCCAGTTGGGCGACTTGCTCGTCGGTAAGTGTCACCGCGCATCGGGCAAGGGCTTCGTGGAGCGTGCCCGATGCCCCCTCGGCGGCATCAGCCGCGGGGGCATGGGCGGTGTCGTCGGTGTGTTCGTCGGTAGAGTCAAAAGGTGATTCGTCGGCGGCCATGCGAGCGGGGCGTGGGATCCATTGGGAGAAAGCGCGGCGGCAAAGGCAGACCGCGACAAAACAAGGCCAGGGAAACGCAGCGGGGAAGTTTTAGCGGAAATTCATGGTGCCGGTGAGGGCCATTATACGTGCGCCACCCACTGGCCAATCGCCTGCTAACCGCCGCCGGAAATTCATGGGGCCGGCGAGGTCCGTTTAACGTGCGCCATGCCACAGGGCTATCCAGCCGTACCGTTGGCTGGCGCCACCCGCCGGGTCAGCGCTGGCGAATCCACCAGCCTCTGGGGTTCGCCGGCAATCAATCAACGTACCGAAAATCGAGCGATGCCCATAGTGCCTGATAGAACCGTGTCCACTGGTCGAGACGCTCCGCGGACAGGTCCGCCGACTTTTCTGGCAATGCCGGTGCCTTTTCCACCGCTTCCAGGTATTGCCGGCTCAACTCGCGCTCCGCGGAGCTGGGAAGCCTCCCCAGCGATTGCTCATACGCAAGGTCGATCCGCTGGCCAAGCGATAGCCCCGGTTGCTGAAGGATTGCCCGGGCGGCTGCTTCGGCTTCCTGCATCACAAATGGGCTATTCATCAGCAGCAGGGCCTGGGTGCTGCGGGTGCTGACATTGCGCTGGCCCTGCACGATGTTGGGGTCGGCCATGTCGAACACTTCCAGCAAATCGAGTAGCGTGTTGCGGAAGACAGGCAGGTACACGGTCCGGCGAGGCTCGCGGAATTCATAGCCCAATTCGCTCCGCGTGCCGGGGCGGATCGTGGCGCCGCCGACACTGCGATCCAGCCTGCCCGAGATAAACAGCATGGTATCGCGGAGGGCTTCACCCTCGAGGCGGCGGCGGTTCTGGTGGCTCAACAACCGGTTCTCCGGGTCAACCCGCAGCGCATCCTCGCTCGCCTGGCTGCTCGCCTGGTATGCCTGGGTCAGCATGATCGTACGGATCAGTTGCTTCACCGACCAGCCGTTCTGGATGAACTCGGTGGCCAGGAAATCGAGCAACTCGGGATGGCTGGGCGTCTCGCCCGTGGTGCCGAAGTTGTCCACGCTTCGCACCAGCCCCTGTCCGAACAGATGTTGCCACACACGGTTGGCCATCACCCGGGCCGGAAGCGGGTTGTCAGTCGAGGTGATCCATTGGGCCAGTTGCAACCGGCCGCTTTGATCCTCGGGAATAGCGACTTGCGAACCCGGCAGAACCTGCAGGAATCCTCGCGGCACGATCGGCCCCAGCTTGTGGACATTGCCGCGGATGCACAGGTGATAGTCGCCTGGCTGGGCTTCATCTTGAACGCCCATCGCCTTGGGAACTTCCGGGGCCGCGCGGTCCATCGCAGCCAATTCGCCTTGCAGCTTCTTGACTTCCTGGTTCGCAGCATCCAACTGCTTGCGAAGGGGAACGGCCGCCTGTTCCGCCTTGGCGCGTGCCTCGGCCTGGGCAGCGGTTGTGTCTGCCGCATCGCCCTGCGGGATAAACTGCGCGGCGTCGGCAATCACGTGGGCGGTTGTGCCCTGGTTGGAAATGGTCACGCTGCCGCCTTCGGCAGCAAACCGGAAGGTGCCCACCGAAACAAATTGGCCGTCGGCCGCCGGTGGTTTTGTCTGGTCGATGGTGACCGTGGTTTCACCTTCCGCGTGGGCGATGATCACGGGCACGCTCGGCGCCCGATTGGTGCTGGGCGTGTACGACAGCCGAACTTCGTACATGCCGGGCCGAGGCAACTTTGGCCGGTAGATCACCCGCTTGGTTCCCTTGCCGCTGGCCCCGTCGTGCAGGTAATCGGCACCGACAAACGGCCGGTTGAAACTCGATGCCTGCCACGCGCCCACCACCTCGGCCTGGTCGGTATCCAGCACGATGCCCTGCAGCGGCCCATCGGGCGATAGCAGCTTGAGTTCGCTCTCAAGCTGCCGGACCTGCTTCTGGGCCGCGGCCAGCGCAGCGGCTACTTTTGCCCGCAGGGCCTGATGCTGCTCGACCGCGGCGGCCTGCTCTGGCGCCATCGGCAGCGACTGCTCGACCCAGCCAGAAACATTGCCCGGCGTGAGCGACTTGGTGCTGCGGAAGATACCGGCCAGGGCGTAGTAATCGCGGGTAGGGATGGGGTCGAACTTATGATCGTGGCAGCGGGCGCAGGAGACGGTCAGCGCCAGCAGCGCCTTGGAGACCGCGTCGATCTGCTCATCGATCACATCCATCCGCAGCAATTCCTTATCCTGGGTTTCGTAGTTGTGCGGCCCCAATATCAGGAAACCCAGCGCCGCCAGATTCTCGGTTTGCTCTTGCGGAGTTTCATAAGGCAACAGATCGCCGGCAATCTGCTCGAGGATGAATCGGTCGTACGGCTTGTCGGCGTTCCACGAACGGATCACGTAATCGCGATAGCGCCACGCGTTGGGGAACAGCAGCGTCCGCCCGCCGCCGCTGCTCTCGGCAAAGCGGGCCACGTCGAGCCAGTGCCGCCCCCACCGCTCACCAAAATGGGGCGAAGCCAGCAGGTGATCGACCAGCCGGGCAAATGCATCCGGCCGCTTATCCGCCAGAAAGGCCTCGATCTCCTCCCGCGTGGGCGGAAGGCCGATCAGGTCGAAATAAGCTCGGCGAATCAACGTGCGGCGGTCGGCGCGGGGGGCCGGTTGCAGGCCCGAAGCGTCCATGACCGCAAACAGGTAGCGGTCGATCTCACCCGCCGACCAGTCATCGTGCGGTAACCGTGGAGCGGGCGTTGGCTCCAGCGGCCGGAACGCCCAAAACTGCCGCCCAGCTTCCAGGTCGATTTCCGGGGCACTCGCAAGTGCCTTGCCATCGCGCGGATCGACCGCGCCATCGGCAATCCACTTCTCGAAATCGGCAATCACAGCCGCGGGCAGTTTGCCCTCGGGGGGCATCTCGAAGGTCTCAAACCGCAACGCCCCGATGAGCGAGCTTTCCTCCGGCTTGCCGGGCACCACGGCCGGGCCAGAATCCCCGCCGCGCCGCGTGCCTTCCCTGGTGTCGAGCAGCAGGTTGGCTTGCAGCGGCCGCGCCTCCTGCGAGTGGCACCGATAACAATGCTGAGCCAACACGGGCCGAATCTTCTTTTCGAAGAACTCGAGTTTCGCCGGATCGGCCTCTTGGTTGGATGGCCGCGCTGCCGCCTGGGCCGGGGTCGTCACCTCGGTGCCATCGCCGGGCGTTCCTTCGGCCGCAGGCAAACGGACTGCCATCACAGCGGCCGCCAGCGAAGATGCCAACAGCACGCACAACCAGCAGCACAGCGTGACGCCGCGCCGCCCCGAACCATTGTTCCGGCCCGCAGCCGCCTCGCGGCAACGTTCACTCGAACCGAGGGAGCGGGAAGTTGGGCGGTGCAATCCGAACATACTTGCTCCTCGCAGCGGCAGGGGGTGCCTGGTGGGTGGGCGGAATACAGGCCACCGGTATGAACCTGGCTGCCCATTCTAGCGTTTTTTGACTACTTCGCAGAAAATGTCCACTTCATTTCATATCGTTCCAGCCGAGCACGGTTGATTCTGCCGGAAAACGCAGCGCCAACAGCACGGCCTGCTCGATCGGGGGGCAACTTTCCATGGACGCTGGTCGCAACGTTCAGGAATTTTGCAATCGGCCGCTCGTGGATTGGTCCCTCGCCATCGCCCGGTGCATTTAGGCGTTCAAGTACGCATTGCACACTGGCGCACCTGGCGGCGCGCCGCAACCACCGTCCGCACCTGCCACAGCATCAGCATAATCCACGCCGCGGCCGAAAGGGCCGCGCCAATGTAAATCGGCCCAGGGCGATACCGGAAGATCACCCGATGCTGCCCTGCCGGAACAGCAACGCCCTGAAACAACCGATTGGTTCGATAGATCGGCACACTCGACACCCGACCGGCCTCGTCAACCAACTGGGCCTTCCAGTGCGCATCGTATAGTTCGTTGAGCACCAGCAGCGCAGACTTCGTGGAGGTGACCGCCACTTCGACCTGGCCGGCACGTTCTTCGATGACGACCGTTTCGGCCACGCCCCCTAACTCTGCATTAGCCGCCATCGGTTCCTTTTCCTCCCATGAATCGAGCCATTGTTGAACGGCAGAGCCCGGGGCTTCCACAACCGCTGCCCGCTCCGGGCCTCCCAAAGCCCGCAGCCGAGCCAACACGGCCTCGGTGGCCGCGGCTAAGTCCTTCGGCCGGCCCGATGGCGGCGGGGCCATCGCTTCCACCTGCGTGACCAGCCACGCCCGGCGCGGCGTCTTGCGCCGTGCCCAGAGGGCGATCCCAGGAAAGGCATCCTCGGGCAGTTCCAACCGTTGCCAGTTGTGCGGGCTCGGCGGCGGTGCGTCATCGGGTGCGATCATAAAGCCAATCCCACAGGCTTCGAACCATTGAGCAGCCAACGAATCTGCCATCCCTGGCTCCGCTTGGGTCATCCACATGATGATCTGCTGCACGTCCCACAGCGTGAACGTACTGGAGAACGGCACGACGCGCACGGCCATTGGCATCGTCAGGTGAGGGTACAGCGTGGCACGGTCGCGCCGAATCAACTGCGCCAGGCGATCGGGCGATGACTGGTCGTTCCACTGGCTGGGCAAACTGAAACGCGAACGCCACACACGGTAGAACCGCCAGTCGTTTTCCTGGGCATGCTCGCGGATGCGTTGCACGGTTGCCGGGGTTTCGTGCCACAGGCCCGCAGGCTCCCCAATCACCAGCCACCGATGGGCCACGGCCAAATCGACGGTCGCCACCACCAGCAGCAGGCCAGCGGCAAGCCTGCCGCGCGAGGTGCCAGCGGCAGGATCCCCTCGGGCAATGACCGCCCAGGCCGCCGCGACAATCACGGCCGTTTGGACGAAGGCCATCAACAAGTCGAACCACGCGGCCTGTGGCAGCAATGGTCCAAACAGAATGTTCTTCCGGGCCGAATCAAACTGATCGAGCAACGGCCCGCGCAAGGCGATGGCGGCCAGGCCCAACACCAGGCTTACGGTCGCCACGATGGAAAGCCACCGGCACGCGCGGCGGCGGAAACGCGCCTGCCGCAGGCTGTCCCAGCCACCGGCCGCCAGCAGCGCCAACGCTAACGCCGAGAGTGTGAACCACTTGCCCGGGTATCGAAATCCCACGTATCCCGGCAGGGCCACCACCAGCAGCCAATACAGACCACCGCAGGCATTGCCGGCGGGAAACTCCTGGTTGCCGGGCTCCAAGAAGGCCGGGTTTACCAGTCCGGCCATCTCCTTGGCGATCCAGCCGGGGCCGTATTCGCCCAGGCTGGCCAGCGTGGCCAGCACGAAAGTCCATGAGAGCCAGCGCACCCGCGGCACGGCCCGGCAGAAGCGCATCCGGAGCAGTCCCAGCACGAGCGGGATCACGCCCAGGTACAGGCTGACCGTCCAGTAACGCCGCTCGGCGGGGATGGCATCGAACCAGCGCTGCCGCTGCGGGAACGCCTGGCCACCCACATTTGGCCAAACCAGTTCTGCCAAGCGCCACGGTCCGATGCTGAAATCGTACAGGTTGCCCAGGTGCATTTCCGGCGGGGCCGGTTTGCCCACCAGCACCGCATACCAGGGCACGGAGCCGTCGTCCTCCAAGGTTCCAGAGAGAGCCGCGGCCGAAAGTTCGTAGAGGTTGCGGGGCACGTCGGCGGGGCCGCGCTCGCTCCGCTGGCTCAGCCGCAAGGCCGGTGCCAACTGGACCGCCGATAAACTCACGGCAAGCAACGCGGAGAACGCCAGCAGGCATAAAGGATGATGGGCGAACTGCCGCCAGCGAGAGCCTGGCACCTGCGGAACCGATCTCCGTTTCAACCACACCAGCAGCAGCGCGGCCAGCCCGGCGTTGTAAGCCAGGTGCGGATCGCCGCCCAATACGATCATCGCCATCACCACGGCCAGGCTGGCGGCCGCGCGCACGCTGCGGGCGTGCACCAGGCGGTCGATCGCCAACCAGGCCAGCGGCAGCCAGGCCGCACCGACGAGGTAGATGGGGTTGCAATGTTGAAACAGCACATGGCCGCTGCCGGCATAAGCCAGCGCGGCCAGCGTGGCGGCCGCTGGACTGCGGCCGTAGCGGCGTGCGACACAGGCGGCCCCCCACGCCGCCAGAACCAGGTGGGCCAAGATGAACAGCTTGTACGCCCAATCGTAAGGGATTGGTGCAAGCAGCAGCACACTGCCCGGGTAGAACACCATGGCCGTCGGCGAAGCAGCCAGCGGTTCGCCGAAGTTTTCCCAGGGATTCCAAAGCGGTACTTCGCCGCGGTACCACGACTGCCGCACATACTGGAGCAGCGGGTGATAGAAGTGGGCGGCGTCGCGAAAAGCCAGGTTCGCATCGGCCGCGAGCACATCGGCAAACAACCACGCGAACAGCAGCACCACCAGCCAGAACGAGCGGCCGGTCCGGCGCCGCTTGGGGGCACCGGCGCGCGGGGCGTTTTCGGGCTCTGCGCTGTCAGCTTCGGCGCAGTTCGCAGTCTTTCCGCCAGACGCATCGCTACTGGAAGCTTCACCGCCGGACGCCGCATTATTACCGGCGCCGGACTGCTCCGAGGGCGTATTACGACTCGGCACCGATTTCCGCCATGACCTCATCGGGGATGTTGAAGTTGGCCGACACCGACTGCACGTCGTCGTGGTCGTCCAACTCCTCCAGCAGTCTCAACACCTTGCGGCCGGTGTCGGCATCCAGGTCCACGGTGTTGCTGGGAATCCGGGTGATCTGGCTACTTTCGACTTCGACCCCGGCTTCTTCCAGGGCGGCGGACAGGGTCTGAAAATCGCTGGGGTCACACAGCACTTCTAAGTTTTCGCCTTCGCGGCGAACATCTTCGCCGCCGGCTTCCATGGCGATTTCCAGCAACCGCTCCTCGGTGACTTTCTCAGCCGAGATGATGAACAGCCCCTTGCGTTCGAACATCCAGGCCACGCAATTGGTGGCCCCGAGCTTGCCATCGTGGCGTTCGAAGATTTTGCGGATTTCCGGGGCGGTACGGTTGCGGTTGTCGGTGAAGATCTCGCACAGCACGGCCACGCCACCGGGACCGTAGCCCTCGTAGATCACTTCTTCGACGTTTTCGCCTTCCAGTTCGCCGGTGCCTTTCTTGATGGCGCGGGCGATGGTGTCGTTAGGCATGTTGCCCGCCTTGGCGTCGTCGATGGCGTAGCGAAGGCGGAGGTTCGTGGCGGGATCACCGCCGCCCATCTTGGCCGCCACGATGATTGCCTTGGAGAGTTTGCTCCATAGCTTGCCGCGTTTGTTGTCGATGATGGCCTTCTTGTGCTTGATGCCGGCCCAATGTGAATGGCCTGCCATGGTAGCTGCTCTCCGTTCCCCAAATCCTGGGGGGTCTGCGCGTAACGTAAAATGGACAGGGGAAAACACGCCGCGCATGCAGCGTGCGCTCGGCGTCAGCCGGTACCGTTGGGTTGCCCGTGCTGCCGGGGGGGATGGCCGCGCCTAGGTGGACTGTTTCCCCTGGTGTTGTTCGATTTTCGACTCCGTCGCCTTGATTTTATCCGTTTCGCGTTCCTTGTCGAAGGCTTCCAGCGCCCGCTTCCAGTACGTGACGGCCTTCTCTTTCTGGCCCAGGGCCAGGTACAGGTCGGCCAGGTGGTCCAGAATCACCCCATCGGGCGATTCCTCGCTGGCGGCATGTTCCAGGTGCGGCAGCGCCTCCTCGTACCGGCCCAGGCGGTACAGCACCCAGCCGAGGGTATCGCGGTAGGCATGATTGTCCGGTTCCTCGTTCACGGCGTACTGCGCCATCCGCAGAGCCCGATGCAGGTGCTTGCCTTGATCGGCCCAGAGGTAGCCCAGGTCGTTGTGCGCGGAAACGTCGCGGGGATACTCGTCGATCACTTGCATCAGCCATTCCTCGGCCCGCGGCATGGTGCCGGATAGCACCTCGATATTGGAGAGTACCAACCGGGCTTCGCGCACGACGTCCCGCACCTCCGTCGAACTGAAGTCCTCGTCGTACTTCTTGAGGATGGCTTCATAGGCTTCGCGGGCCTTGTCGTACTGCCGGGCCTGGTAGTAGATCCAGGCGCGGCGGCTCAAGAGCCGAGGGTTTCCCTGGTCCAGGGCCAGAGCCTCGTTGATTGCCTTGAGGGCCTCATCTGTCTGGCCGGCATAGGCCAGCGAGGTTGCCAGGTAGATTTTGAAGGCCGGGTTGTCTTTGGGCAGCACTTCGCGATCGAGCGCCTGGCGGAACACGTTCACGGCCTGGTCGTTTTGCTCGGCCAGCAGCAGCCCCAGTCCCCAGGCCAGGTAGGTTTGCGCCGTACCGTCTCCGCGAGCATTGACCACGTTCTGAAAGAACGTATTGGCCTGCTCGAACTGCTTGCCTTCCAGCGCCACGTGGGCCAAGGCAAGCTGTTCTTCTGGCGACAGCTTGCCGGCCTTCAATCGCTGTTGAGCGGCCTTCAGCAGCATGTCGACGGCCTCCTTGTCGGCTAGCAGCGGTTTGAGCTGGTCTTCAACCGGTTCCAAGCCGCCGGCAAATGCGCTGATTTGTCCCAGCGTATCGAGCAGGGCGTCCCATTGCTTCTGGCCGAATTGATGGTCCACCAGTTTGCGGGCCGATGCCTGCTGGATAAAAGCGTAGCGAGGTTCCGGCTTGGTATTCTCCAGCACGCGGGCGTAATGCCCGGCCGCATCGCCGGCGCGGCCGGCCTTGTCGTACTGCTCGGCCAGGCCGAACTGCAGGAACAGGTTGTCGGGATCGTCCTGGTGCTGCTTTTCAAGCCGCGGGATGATCTCGTCCTGCTTGCCGGCCGCCTTGAGGATGTCGGCCAGCACATCGTATGGCGGCGAGCCCTGCTTGGTGGCCTTGGCATCGAGATAGACTTGGAGTTCCTCCAGGGCTTTTTGGGCATTTCCCTCGGCCAGTTCCAGCCGGGCCAGATTGTACGCGCGGTTTAACTTGTCGCGTTCCACGGAATAAGCGGTCTGGAACGCTTCGCGTGCCTCGTTCAGCTTGCCCGCCTTGAGGAACGTTTCGCCGAACATGGTATACGTCTTGGCGGCGTCGCCCAGCAGGGCACCGCGGATGTCGCCGGTGAGGCCGTACTTGTCGGCATTTTCCAGGGCGTGAAGCACGAGGGTGAACGACTCGGCGGCCTGCTCGTTGTTGTCGACGACAAAAGCCAGGCGCCCTCGCTTCATCAGCAGATCGACAAACATGGCCGTCTGCCGGTCCTCTGGCTCGTACAGATCGATCACCTTGTTCAACAGATCGAGAGCCGGCTTCAGTTCCGATTGCTGAATGAGGTGGGCCGCCAGGCGCTCCAACAGCAAGGGATTGGTGGGATAAAGATCGGCCGAAACCAGTGCGTAGCGAACGCCCATGTCCGACCGGTTCTGCTTGAACGCCAGCACGGTGATGGCGTCGGCAATGGTCGTCGAAGTTGGATCAAGCTGGAACGCCCGCTGATAAAGTTGCAACGCCCGAAGCGGCTCGTCGTCTTCCATGCGCCGCGCGGTGGCAAACAGGGCCATCGCCTGCAGGCGGTCCTTTTCCGCCGGGCTGCGGCGGCTTGTAAGCACCTCCGGCACGTCTTCCAACTGTAGCGGCGCAGGCAGGCCAGCTTCCTCGGGAGCCGGGGCCTCCACAGGGGCCGATTCGTCGATCGCGTCGGGAGCCGCGACCGGTGGTTCGCCAGCAAAGGTGAAGGGCGGCAGAACCAGCATCGGCAAGCAGGCCACGATGAGCATGCCACGGCAATTGGCGAGCAAAGTGCGCACACCCGACCTCCCAAGTATGGAGATGTTCCCAGCAGCAACGGCATGAACCCACTGCATGGCCGCGCGCATGCCTGGCTATGCAGGCTCCGCTAATGGCCAGTGAGATCGCAGGCCAGGGGGCCGCAGCATGGGTAAACCGTGCCGTTTGCAACGTTTACGTTGCTTTTTCCACTCTAGCAGACGGGCGGCGCAGGTGCCAACGTCGGAGTTCGGGAATGCGTCGATTGCGGCCCACCCTAAGCGGATGTCACTGCCAAAGCGACGGGGCGGGCAGCAGCACGGAGCGGAGCGTTCTTGGCAGACAATCAGCCGGAGGCAGGCCGGGGAACATCGGGTGCGGCCCGCAGCCGGTGCCTTACCTGGCAGCGCCGGCGGGCACCACGTAATTCAGCACGGCAAAGAAATGGCACGTGCTGCCGGCCAGCACCCAAAGGTGCCAGATGGTATGGAAGTATGGCCGACGGTGTTGCAGCAGGAACGCCACCCCGATGGTGAAGCACACGCCGCCCGCGAAAATCAGCAGCAGGCCGCCCAACGGGGTGCTTTCAATGATCGGCTTCACGGCCAGCACGGCCAGCCAGCCCGTGGCGACGTACGGGGTGTACGACATCGGGTCGTGCGGCTTGGCGACCATTCGGCTGTAGCCACCGAACAGGGCACAGGCCCAAACCAGCGACAGCAGCGACCAGAGCCAAGGGCCAGCGAGGAAGGCCAGCAAGAACGGCGTGTAAGTACCGGCAATCAGCAGGTAGATACAAACGTGATCGGCCTTGCGGAACAGGGCTTTCGTCCGCGGTTGCTGAACACCGTGGTACAGGGTCGAGGCGGCATACAGCAGAATCTGGCACACGCCGTAAACGGCGCAGCCAAAAATGGTCATCGTGGAACCGGTTGCCGCGGCGGCTTCCATCAGGAAGTACAACGCAGCCACGCTGAGGACCGTCCCGGCCCCGTGCGTCAGCGTGTTGGCGACTTCTTCCTGGAGTGCCGGCATGCCGACGGGCAAATACTGGGCATGTTCGCCCACGCCCGGGAAATCGACATGCAGTTCCAGTTGGGCGGCATTGTTACTCATGCGTGCAACCTGTGATTGGCGGCGTTCGCCCCGGCCGCTTGTGCTGATTAATCTTCGCAGTCTATTCGGTCTTGCTACGTGTCGCAAATCTTCCTGATTTCGCAGGCTTCCCATAAATCGCAGGCCTTGCCTTTTGCTCCATTATAGGCAGCCCCAGCACCTAAAAAGGAATTTTAATCAACAAAACGCGGCAATTGAGGAACCTTACTCGCCCAAATTGGGTTCCACCAGATTTAGGGGAAACCGCGGGGGCATAACTTGGAAGCGCAGAAAGCCTGTCTACGCAACGCTAATGCCAAATTTTCATTAGCCAAGCTAATGGTTTCCCCAGGATTGCCACTCGTGTACCCCCCCGACTGGCAAACCCAGCTTATCCGCCATCACCAGTGGCATCGGTCGAAAGCGATTGCACTCTCCAATGCATTGCCACGGGTGCAGAACGTAGGACGTGGCGCGACGAGGTAAAGACGATCGCCGGGGAGGACGCCGCGGAATTGCATCGTATGCTGCCCGGCGAAAGGGACACGCGCGCAAGGGACAAATGCTTCCACCAGCGCGCTTGGGGGGCCACCGCTCGCCGAGACGCCACGAAAAGGCGGGGGTACAAAGAGGGGAGTGAAGGTAAGTGGCCGCCGGCATCGCCCCGCCCGCACAGGGGGCGGGGCGCATAGCATCAGCGCTAGGACACCTGGATCGTGCCGGGAATGAGGACCGGGGGTATCGGCTCAGGCGAGCTTCCAGCCGCTGCGGTATTCGCGGCGGATCAGCGGTTGGGCCTCGGGCGTGCCTACCGCCTCCAACGTGGCGGCATTCCAGGTGAGTTTCCGGCCCAGGCGGTAGGCAATGCTGCCCAAGTGATTGGCCTCGGTCAGCCAGCCGGAGTACTCGAAGTTGCAAGTGGTTGGCTTGCCGGTTTTACAGGCGTCGATCCACTCGGCGTGGTGGCCGATGGAGTTGGGAATGGTGGGCTCGGGCCGCTGAAAATCGGCAAACTCCTTCTCCGGCAGCAGCACGTGCTTGCCGTAGTCGGCCAGGAGCATTCCACGGCTTCCGACGAACAGCACCCCGCTACCCCATTGCGGAATCTTGCCTTGGCTCCACAGCTCGGGCTTTTCCGTGCCTTGATACCAGGTGAGCGATACTGGCGGCATGCCTTCGCGGGCGGGGAACTCGTAGCGAGCCTGCATGGAAGCGGGCGCCAGTTCCGGGTGCGGCGGCGGGCCGGCGGCCTCGATGGTGGTGGGAGCCTGGAGTTTCAAGGCCCAGAACGGCAAGTCGTTCCAGTGGCTTCCCAGGTCAGACATGGTCCCGCTGCCAAAATCCCACCAGCGGTACCACTTGGGGCCGGGCACGTAGACTGAGTTGAACGGCCGCTGGGGTGCGGGGCCAAGCCACAGGTCCCACTTTAAACTGGCCGGGGGCTGCTGCGTTTCGGTCGGCCGATCGGCGATGTAAACAATATCATTGTGTTTCTGGGCTTCTTCGCGGCTGGAGTGCCACCCCCAGGCCCTGGACACCCAGACATGCACTTCGCTCACGTCGCCGATGGCGCCAGACTGCACCAACTCGACCACTCGGCGATAGTTGTTGCCGGCGTGGATTTGGATCCCCATCTGCGTGGCTACGCCCGCCTTGGCCGCCGCTTCGCGGATCACGCGCGCTTCCCAAACGCCGTGTGTCAGCGGCTTTTCGCAGTACACGTGCTTGCCAAGCTGCAGGGCGGGCAAGGTGGCAAAAGCGTGCGTGTGCTCGCAGGTGCTCACCACCACGGCATCGAACTGCTTTGCTTGATCGTACAGCTTGCGGAAGTCGGTGAACTGCTTGGCGCCCGCGTAGGTTTCCGCCGCCTTGGCCAGGTTGGTTTCGGAGACATCGCACAGGGCCACAATGTTCTCGGAAGCGACCGACCGCGCGTTGGCAGCGCCGCGACCGCCGGCCCCGATGATGGCGATGTTCAGTTTTTCGTTGAGATTGCGTCCCCGCACGATCGACGGCGCGACCATCAGCGCCGCGCCGGTAGCTGCCGTCTGCTTGAGGAATTGCCGGCGCTGCATGGGAGCAGAACCGGTCGAATGAACGCGCGCACTACGATCAGCCATCAGTACATTCCTCCGCAGTCAGTCGTCTCGTGGGTTCAGCGGTGTTCCGCAAAGGCAGGGGGGCGTTGCACATTGGGGGCAACCTTCCCGGTTACGATTCTAGTGAACACCGCCGCATTTCGCCAAAGGTGTTTTGGCCGGCCCGGCAGCCTGGAGTTTTTCCTGGTTGAACGCTACTTGCTGTTCGCCCCCGGCGCGAGAGGAGGGCTGCGAGGCCGGGCCCATCACGTGCCCTACCCGCTCCACCAGGCGAGTGTTCAGCAATGCGATGAAACACTGAGCCAGGCCGTAGGGCTTGCCCCGCTCCCGATGCCAGAGCACGTGTCTTATTGCCCCGGCGCGAACGTGGAAGTCTTTCCGCCGCGGCCGATCGTGATGCCCCCCTGACTGGAAACACGGCACGTGGGAACCCGGCCTCCCGGGCCTGGCATCTCGCGCCCCTTGATTGACCCTGCCGGTTGCTGACCGATACACTTCGGCCTTTGGGCATGGATTGCCGGCGCGGCTCAGGAGGCCGCGCAACGAGGCGGGGCACATGCACCACAGGCGGCGCGTTGGATGCCGCGAACTGGAACCACTGCAAGGGAGAACGCATGACGCGGCTCGCGCTGCACTGGCAAATCTTGATTGCCATGATCGTGGGAGCGGTCACCGGCATCACGCTGAACGTCACGGCCGGAACCGCCGAAACCGAGATCGCGTTCCCGGGCGCACGGCTGCAACCTTACGGCATGCCGGCGCCGGTTTCCGTGGAGCCGGGCGTCCTGTGGGTGCTGGACCGGCCCGACCGGGTGCAGATCGTGGTCTTTCGCCGCCAGGCTGATTCGCCCGACCGCATAACGGCCCGACGGTTCTTCGCCGGCATGGTCAATCGCCCCGAAGATTTGCAGAAGCTCACCTGGCCAGAGATTCCCGGAATCCTACCGCCCCTGCCGGGCCAGCGCGTCGATGAGCCTGTGGCGCCGCCAGCCGATGCCAACGTGGACGTGATCCAAACGGCTGTGGAGCCCAGCCTCGATGAGCTGAAGAAATCGGCCCCGGAAGCGTACTCGCTCTTCCAACGCTATGGGCGGAGCTGGTCGCGTGCCATCGGCGACCGGGCCCGGATGGGCGGCAACCTGTTTCTGCGAATGCTCCAGATGGTGTCAGTGCCGCTGATTACCGTTTCGCTCATCAGCGGCGTGATGGGGCTGGGCCATGCCCAGCGGTTGGGCAAGATGTTCGGCCGCACCATGCTGTACTACGTGGTTACCAGTGCGCTGGCGATTACCATCGGGCTGACCATGGTCAATCTCATCCGTCCCGGTGCGGCGGCGGATGCCCCGGTGGTCGCCGAGGAGGGTATCACCGAGGAAGGCAAGCAACTGGGGACGATCCTGTTTGAGCAGGTCGAGAATCTCATTCCCACCAATCCCATCGCCGCCATTGCCGGCAGCGAGTTTCTCTCGATCATCGCGTTTTCACTGCTGTTTGCCGTTTTTGCCCTGATCGCGGGAGGCAAAGCGGCCGAAACCGTGCGCGAACTGGCCCAGGTGGGATTCGACGTGATGATGCGGATGACCATGTTCATCATCAAGCTGGCCCCCTATGGCGTGCTGCTCTTGATGTTGTTTGCGACCGCCACCCAGGGTATCGGCATCTTCGGCCGCTTGGGCATGTACATGCTCACCGTGGCCTTGGCCCTGCTGGTGCATGCCGCGATCGTGTTGCCGCTGATCATTAAGTTCGTGGCCCGGCGTAACCCGCTGGAGTACGCCAAGGCGTTGAGTCCCGCGTTGATGATGGCCTTCAGTTCGTCATCGAGTAACGCCACGTTGCCGGTGACGATCACCTGCGTGGAGAAACGGGCCGGGATCAGCAACCGGATCAGCAGTTTCGTGCTGCCGCTGGGAGCCACCGTCAACATGGACGGCACGGCACTGTACGAGGTGGCCGCCGTGCTGTTCATCGCCCAATGGACCGGCCACGAGCTTTCCCTTGCCCAGCAAATGGTGGTGGCCTACACGGCTCTGATGGCCAGCGTGGGGGCTGCAGGCATTCCGCAGGCAGGGCTGGTGATGATGGTGGTGATCCTGCAAGCCGTGGGACTGCCGATCGAAGCACAGGGCCTGATCATTGCCGTGGACCGCGTGCTCGACATGATGCGGACCTCCGTCAATATCTGGAGCGATGCCGTGGGCTGTGCCGTGATCGCCCGGTTCGAGGTCGATGAACCACCGGCCGCTTCCTCGGCGCTACCCGCCCCCACGGGCGAAGAAGATATTACCTAGCCGGGCACGATTTTCGCGCCGCCGCAACACAGCGAATGGGCAGCGTGGATGCGTGAAGAAGATGTAGAAGATATTACGTAGCCCGGCACCTTTTCACGGGGGTGCTACCGCTATCGTGAAGTAGAGAAAAACGCAGCGGGCGGTTGTGCGTGAGCGCGTACTTCCCCCCGGGGAGCGCTACTTGCGCAACAGGCCCGCGCTAGACTGAAAATATGGCCGGCGTTTTCAGCAACACGTACGGTGTCCAGGAGTGCGCTACTTGCGCAACAGGCCCGCGCTAGACTGAAAATACCGCTTGCGGCGCGACTGGACCTCCGTGGCCGATTGCTGTTGCTGCTCGGAGAGGTCTGTCAGGTTCGCCTGGCAGTATCGGCAGCCGATGGTTTCCAAGTGAAACCGCGCATACTCGATCTGCTCCGGCGAAAGCGTGCCCAGCAGGTAAGCGCCCCATTGCTCGCGGGTCAGGCAGGTGAGCCGGGCGGACCGCCAGATGCTACCCAGGCTATGACCTTCTACGTCGCGCGTGGCTTGAATCGCGCCCAACGCTGCCAGCAGTTCAGAATCCTGCCGCAGGGCTTCTTCAATCTGGGCCATCTCGTCGGCCGTCAGGGCTTCGTCGAGGTAGGCTTCGAGGTCTTGCCGGGTGAAGTTCATTTTGGTGGATCGCGAGTGCCAATTAGGAGCAAAGTTCGGGGAAGACGTCTTGGTTCAGTCCTTGCTTGCGAATCGCCGTCCGCAGCTTGGCAAGAAAATCGAACTTATGATTGGCGACGGCCTGTTCGCTTAACCCCAGCCGCGCGGCGACCTCCTTGTTGGCCCAGCCGCGTACCAGGATCAGTTCCAGGCAGCGAATCTTGTCCCAATCGCCGCGATTGCGCCAGTGCTGGATGATCTCGGCCATGCCGGCCGTCAGCGCCTTCCGCTCAAGCCCGCGCCGTTCCATGCTGCGATGGATGCTGCTGGCCGCCCTGGCTGCGCCCGGCAAATCCCATTGGCTGGAACCGGTGGAACTGCCCGATGTCAGCGGGACCGTGGGCCGGCGGCCCTCACGCCGCAGAAAATCGGTCAGCTTGTGCGAAGCGATGGTGAACAACCAGCTTTCCAGCGGGCGCGATTCGTCGTAGTTGGGCAAGCTGGTCAGAAAGCCGATGAACGATTCCTGCACCACGTCTTCGGCCGCTGCCCGGTTACGCAGCCGGCTATCGACAAAGGCCAGCAACCGGCCTTCAAAGCGGGCGATCAGTTCATCCCAAGCGGCGTCTTCACCGTTGCGGATGCGATTGATCAGCAGGCGATCGAATTCGTTAGCGCTCATGCCGCCATTTTACCGCCGATCGGCCGCTGACGCGATTCCCTGGCTGGCTTTGAGGCTGAGCGGTTTCAACATCCACACTTAGCGCTTGGCTTACCCGTTCACAACCTGCGGAAGATGCGAGGAGCCGCCGCTGGGGGAATGAATGCCCCCCGGCCGAGTGAGGCCGTAGGCTTCGCGCCCCCCGCTGCGCATTCAATACGCGGTGGGTGCCGCAACCGGATGGCAGCGTTCCCAAGGCTAAACGGAGGTAGCCGCTTGGACCGCCAAGATCAAACCGGTTCCGGCCAGGCCCAGTACGAGCAGCGCGGCCGCCCGAAGCTGCCATTGATAAGCACCGCTTGTCGCGGAATTGGCTTTCAGATAGCCGTAGACGGCAGCCAGCATCAGCACCACGGCCGCAGCCACGGCTACCGCCGAAAACGCCCGGCGTTCAATCCTGGCGTCGTGATAGAGCGCCTTGAGCTGTTCTTGGACCTTCTGGTCGAACACCAGCAAGGCGTGCAGACGTTTGCCGCCGCCTTCCACGGTGCTGCTGGCGACGGATTCCTCATATGGCCGCACCCGCACGATCTGCTCGTCGATCATGGCCGGAGGTACGATTACCAGTTGCTCGGCCTCGGGGCCTAGTCGCTTGCGCACATATTCGCGAACGTCCTCTGCAATGGCGGCCCGCAGCGAAGGTTCGCACTGCTCCACCGTAAGAAACCGGCCGCTGCTCGCCACTTGGACAAACGCACCTTCCACCAACCGGCCAGGCTGGTCGGCCAGCGCCATCCAGGCGGGCGGTTCTTCCGGTGCCGATTCGTACGTTTTATCCGCTTTATGCCGCGGGTCCCAATCGAGTGGGGACAGTGGCGGAGCCGCCGACGTTTCCGAATCCGTCGCTGCTTCCGCCATCATGCGCGGCCGTAATGCGAGCGTGCGAGCCAGGCCGGTCCCGCTCCACTGGTCGCCGACCTCCAACTTCGCCGGGGCCGATGCGGTAAGTTCCCCGACGATTGCGCGGACCTGTTCTAGCTGCTCACCCGATGGTGGCTGCCCGAAGGTAGCCCGGGCGGACTGCCGCGTAAGCACAAAGGTCGTGAGCACCTGGTCAGCCTGGGACCCATCAGATGCTTCGGTACGTGAATAGATCCGCTGTTCGGCAGTGACCAGCGAAGGTGTGTACCCGGGATTGGCTGCCGCAACCAGGCGGTCGACCAACTGGGTCGCCTTTGCGGCCAGTGGCCCCTGCACCTCGTAAACGGCCAGTTGTTCTGATGCGTTGACCAGCGTGAGACGGAGCAGTTCGGTCGTTGCGCTGTCGGTCTTGCCCGTTGTGGTTGAGAAACCGATGGCGGTGCTGCCGCGAGCCTGGCCTTGTTGGCTGCGCTCGCCGCCTGCGTGCCCCGCCTCGTCCATACGAACGGCGATCTGCTCATGCGCCCCGGCAGTGGCCCGGCGGTGCCCAGTGACATTATCGACTTGAAAGATCCAGCCCGTCACCGCCAACAGAAATACGACGGTCAGCGTGACGGAGGTAGCCGTCCGGAAATTGCGCGTAAATGCCAGCACCAGCACCCCGCACGCCAGGATCAGCAGCACGATGCCGGCCATGCCCAAGTCGTGCAGGGCATTGATGACCATAGGCGTGGACGATTCGTTGTGGATCATGTCGTCCCTCCTTGGCGCGATACACGCTGGTACTTCGCATCGCCCGCCCAAGGACTTGACAGTTGCACGCTCACGGCGATGGTGCCGGCGACCATCATTCCCCAGGCTTGCGGGAACGGCCACGCCGACCACAACAGCAGCGCCCAGCCCACGCACATCAGCGTGGACAGCAGGCTAAACCGGGTCCAACGGCTAGGATCGGCCATTCGCCACCAACGCAGAACCGGGAACAGAAACCCGAAGTAGGCCAGGTACAGTTTCAGGTTCGGCAGCCCGTCGTTGAATAGCTCCTGGGCCTGGAACGATGCCGCGGGCAAACGGGGATCGAAGTTGCTGGCAACCGTCAGATCGACCATCAACCAGCGGGCCAACTCGTAGGCGAACCAACCCAGCAACAAGCCGAACCCTAGCAGCGTCATCCGCCGCAGGATCGGCTCGCCTTCGCGACCTTCCCAAAACTTGGCAGCCGTGAGCAATCCCCAACTGCCCACCAGGCTGACCAGGCCGAGCCAGACATACTGTTCGAGCGAACTGTGATCGGTCATCAGCAGCACGAGGATCAGGCTAACGGCGGTCGCTACAGCAGCCGAAAGCAGCAGCGAACCAAAAAGCTCGGTCAGCCTTTGACGAAACGTGCGCGATGCCAGGGCAGGTTGCTCTGGCGAGCGATGCCATGATCGCCACCTTCGGCGGCGTTGGCTGGGGTCCGGCGAAGCCTCGCCGCCTCTAGCGTTGCCATCTGGAACTTGCCTGGCCGCCTGGTGCGGCCCGGGCGCTGCCATGCCGCCTGCGCCGGCATAATCCGGCATACGGCGCGCGTTGGTGTCGGGCACCGCCGCTCGTCCCGACGCCCCGATCACCGCCAGGCGAACCACAAAGTACACCCCATACGCAAACAACAGGCTGAATAGGGTGGCCATCCATACGGGCGCGAACATCATCATTACGCTGGCCAGCACCAGCAGGACCAGCAGCTTCAGCGGCGTGGGCAAGTCGGTACGCCGCCACCCTTCCGCAATATTGCGGGCCGCATTCTTGACGGCCTTCCATATGGGTTCTTCAACCGCTGCCACTTGGGAAACCGCCGCGTCTTGCCCTGGGCCGCTGTTGCCGCCGGAAGCCCCGACCATGCGGCCTACAATCGGTTGCCCAGCGCCCGGTGCGCCTTGGGCGTTTCCGCCTGCAGGGTTTTGCGCGGTACCGCCCGGTGGGCTTTGTGCAGTACCACCCGCAGGGCTTTGTACTTGTGAAGGAGTTGAGCCGATCTTAGCCCCGCTGCCATCCAGGGCCGCCAGCATTTCGTCCACCGAGCGGAATCGCCGGGTGGGATCCTTGGTGAGTGCCTTGGCGACCAGATCGCGGTAACGAACCGGCACCGCCGAAAGATCAGGCTCGGCCGTCAGGTGCTTCATCAGCACCTCGCCCACGCTCTCGCCGTCGAACGGCACGTGCCCCGTGAGCATTTCGTAGAACATCACGCCCAGGGCATAGATATCGATCTCTTTGCCATAACGGCCATTGGCGATTTCCGGAGCCATATAGTGGACGGTCCCTACGCTCTCGGTCTGGCCACTGCGCCGACTGGCGGAGATGAACTTGCTCAGCCCGTAGTCGCCAATCTTGACGATGCCTTCGTCGTCGAAGATGTTGCCGGGCTTCAAATCGCGATGCACGATGCCCTGGTCGTGCAGGTAGGCCACGCCCGCGGCAATGGAGCGGAACCAGTGCAGCGTTTGTTCCTCGGGCATGCCCTGCGGATGCACTGCGACAACGTCCTCCAGGCTCTTGCCGCGGACGTATTCCATGATGACCCAGGCATCGTCGCGGTCGTCGCGGCGAACGTCGTACAGGCCAACCAGGTTTTGGTGCTTGAGATTGAGGCAATGCGAAACGCCGCGCAGCTCGACATCCAGATTGCGGCGAATCAGCTTCAGGGCGACTTCCTTCCCGCCATCGCTGATGGCGTAATACACCTCGCCAAAGCCGCCGTGTCCGATGGCGCGCTTGATCGTATAGCCCGAGAGCGGGCGCGATCCGCCGAGATAGGTGAATCGCCTGCTCGCATGGGACGGGTCGCGAGGTTCTTCGGCCACGGTGGCACGTAATTCCATACCTTCACCATCGATCTGATTGACAACGGCACCGGTCATGTCTGCAGGGCAGCCATCGCGGGCCTGTGGAACGCGCTCGCCCTGGCTGCCGTGGGGTGGAACCTCGCAGTTGTCAATGCTCGTAATGCACGGCCTGTCACAGGGCATTTGTCTCGTCGGTTAGCTCCTCCAACACCAAGGCCAGTGAATCGGCGGCAATCCTTGCGGCACGATGAATCTGTGCGTGGGTACCAACTTCCTCGCCGTCGACCGTGACCGGCCTCTGGCTGCGGCAGCATAAACGGCCCCCGCTGTGATACAGGATCAGTTCCTGGTCCCACTGAGGGCATACGATGTGGCTCTGCGGCCCCGGCCCCAGGATCAGGCTGTCGGCCATTAACAAGATGCCATCGACCGGGGGCTGGGTTCGGTGGCGGCTGAAAAGTTCCAACCGGGCCGTTCCGCTCAATGGATTGGGCTTCTTGAAGTATAGCCCGACCCCTCGCCCTAACGTCAGTGCTTGCCCGTTGCATAGCGGGGCCGCCGCGGTCAGCGGCCGGCCATCCAGTGCCGTCTGCCGCCGCGGTTCGATCACGTAGCCTTCGCCGGAGCGGCGGATGGTGGCATGCCGCCGGGAGAGGTCGCCAAGGATCGGGATATCGACCCCCGGCACCGGTTGGCCCAGCGACACTTCCTGCCCTTCGCACACCAAGAAGCCGCCCACGCGATCCACCCACACTACAAAGCGCCTGCCGTGCGAGCGAGGCTCCACCCAATCGTTACCTTGCATGGAAACGCCTTCTGGCTGACGGCCGTTCCGTCGACATCGCTTGAGGAAGGCCACCGCGCGGCAAGCCCGCCACCTGCCTTCCGGCGGTCGCTGGTGCGCGAAGCCGTCGCCGTTGAGCCGTTGATGCGGTTGCGAACCTCGGCTTCGCCGGCCTGGCGTACTCTCACTCTTCATCATGGAACCAACGTGCGATGTGTGAAAACCGGCCAACGCCAGGCAACCACCCGTCAAACCGCCTTCCGCCGGCCTGCAATCCTCTCCGCCTGAGGTGTGCGGGCCGTGGCCCTGCATCCCCACACCCGCGCGGCTGGCAACGTGGCCTACACCCGGGTCCCCGGAGGGGACGCAGCGGAAGGAGGGGGCATCGTGCCCCCGGCCTTGGGACCCATGGCCGCCGCTCCAACGGCCACCCTACAGGGAACGATCCTAGTTCGACAGGACGAGGTGCCCCTGGTGCTGCTCGAGGTATCGCGTAACCTCGTCCACGATGTTCTCGGAATCGGTCGCCCGAACGGGAATCTCGTGGTAGGCATCCACCTCGCGATCGGCCATCTTGGCCCGAACCTCCACCCGGGTCTGCAGGTCGGCCATCAACTGTTTCAGCCGGCTCAACGGGCTATCATCCAGATTATACGAGGAACCGGCTTCGGCCGCTTCCACCAGTTGCAGTTGGGCTTCCAGATTCTCGACTTCGGCATCCATCTGCCGTACGGCCGCTTCCATCGCCACGACCTTGTCTTGCAGCGCCTCCAGGCGACGTTGGCGCGCTTCGCGGGTTTGCCGCAGTTTCTCGACCGTGGCATCGTTGGTCTTGAGCCGCTCGAAACGGCGGGTCAGGTCCTGCTTGACGTCGGAAACCGTGAAGACGCGACCGCCATAGCGGAACGAGTCCTTGCCCGATGTCAGATCATTCTTGAGGATCATGATTTCTTCGCGATCCTCGGCCAGTTTCTTTTCTTGGGTCTTGATCTGCCGATCCAGGATGGCTAGTTGCGCCTCTTCCTCGAGCATCCGATGCTTGTGCTGCGCGATGACGGGCCGCATGTCCTCCAGTTGCCGCTTGGCCCGCTCGATCTCAAAGCCGATCGGCATGTTGGCCTTCACGGAGTCCTTGCCCATGCCGAACAGCGTACGGGTGGTGTCGTAGGTCCAGCGACTGCCGCCAAACCCGAACCCCAGCCCATCAACCAACAGCAGAATCAGTGCTGCCCCGACAATCTTCTTGATCATGGATCGATCCCCTTCAATGCGTGTATGAATGTGCCGTGCGTGTAGTGAGGGGCGATTACGGCGGCCTCCCCGGCAGCCGTCCATTCCCGAGAAATCACCCCACCAGGAGTACTTCGCAGGCATTGCCGGATTCTTGCGGGTGAGCAGAAGAATTCTGAAGAAGCGGGCTCTTGCGGCCGCGGCGAACAGTCCCAGCAGGGGGGGCGGGCGTCTGCGGCCCGTGCCGTGGGGCTGATAGTTCGTCGCAGCCATTAAGAAGCACGGCTGCCAACTGCCGAAATGACAGGAAGTTCGGCCAAGCGGGCTACTTCCAGGGCATCCCAGGCTTCCCAGTTTGTCTTTTTAGGGCGGCCAGATTATGCTACAAATAGTAGGCGGAGCATGGACTTAGTATCATCCGCTAGCCCCCGCGATCGCCTTGGCACCACAATTGCTAGCTAAAGGATTGTCACACCAAATCTTTGTCGTTTTCTCTCGTCTTTGAATGAGCGCCTGCCCCCAGGGCGTACGGTCCCATGGTTGTGGAACTTCCTTCCATCCTGATCAGCGACGACGACCGCGAGCTTCGCGAGACGCTCCGTGGTCTGTTTGAGCCGGAAGGTTTCCGCACCTACCTGGCACAAGACGGCGAGGAAGCGCTGGAGATCGTCCAAACGCGCGAAGTGCATATCGTGCTGATTGATATGCACATGCCCAAGCTGACCGGTTTGGACGTGGTGCGGGGAGTCCGCCAGATCAACGTGCTGTTGCCGTGCATCCTGATGTCGGCCGAGTTGGACGAAGACATCACCCGCCAGGCCCGCGACCTCAAGGCGTTCGACGTTATTTCTAAACCGTTTAGCAGCAGGAAGTTGCGTTCGACGGTCGGCCATGCCCTCAGCTTGCGGTACAACTGGTTTCCGCCGTCGGACAGCGAAGATGCCGGCGGAGGGCCAACTTAAGCTGACTGGCGCAAGCTGATTGGTGACAGTAGTTTAGGGCACGTATTGGCGGTTCCAGGGCCGGACTCTACAATACCTGTTCGGCCAAGCAAATCCGCAATCGCGCGAGCAATTGGCCGACTCGCTGCGTATAAAGAATGAGCGGCCGAGAGCTGGGCTTTCAAGGCTCCCCGCCGCCGCAACCGATGGAATTGGATGCGTCGTTAGAACGTAAGATCGAGCACTCAACCCAGCCGAGCCATTGCGGTCGGCTGGCCCAGAAAGGGGGCGAACAGGTTTCGACCGGATAGCTTGATGTATCAGTGGCGTGCCGTGGTTGGTCAGTTGGCCACG
>CAZEEG010000014.1:0-68311 GCA_964511065.1 uncultured Pirellulales bacterium
CTTGTAACCGGTGAACATGTTGTGCGTGCCGCGTTCGTGAGCGGCTTCGCCGTGGCTCAGCGAGCGAATCACGGTGAACTTGTCGGCAATACCAGCCAGCTTGGGCACGGTGCTGCAGAATACTTCACCGTCCAGCTTGGTCTTCACCACGCCCATGTCGCCGCGATACTCGACCGGCGCGAATGGCTTGGGATCGAACGATTCCTGGTGGGCAATCCCGCCGGGCAGGAAGATATGAATGACACTTTCCGCCTTGGCCGGAATGAAGTCGTAATACTTCTGCTGGGCTCGCGCTTCACGCAGACGGAAGTAATCCGAAAGCGTCAGGCCTCCCACACCTGCCAACGCGCCGACCATCAAAAAGCCACGCCGGCTCGGATCAAACGAACGCTTCGCCATGGCAAGTCTCTCCTGAATCGTTGCTGTCAAACTCGGTTTGCTGCTGACTGGGATTTTCGCGCAGACGCCGATTTACCGGTGCAAGCTACACTCCATCCGTCCACACGCTTACGGTAGGGCTGATGGCTGTCTTGGTAATGCAATGAGCTTGGGTGGGGTGAACTCGCGGCAGGGTAGCTTGGGGTGGTGAATCGGTGGGCTGCGTTATGACGCGGATAGAACAGTTCATTCACCGCAGGGATAGAGAATATCGACCACTGCGCTAAATGTCAAAACTTTCCGATGGGTCACACTACCAACACGACGCAGACTGCCTGTCTGCACAGCAGCGGGATTCCTTCGGGAGTATTGAGCGGTTTGTGGAATGCGTTACAAGGACCTTGGCGAATTTTCGTGAATTTCCAAGTTTACCGAACACAATTCCAGGAGAACGCGGCCAGTAAATGCTGGGGCTGCAATGCCTTGGGACCAGAAGGCCTTTTCGGCCCCCGTTTCTACCCAGCAATATTCGGGCCAACGACGGGCCACACCTGCGCAGGGGGGGCAGGCCACGTGATAGCAACCGGGAGCACCCCCGGCATGGTCGATGGTCGCGATCGTTAGAGGCGAGAAACTCGGGGCTTTAGCCGAGTTGCCGCCGCATCGTGCCCCGGTGCCAGCAGTGCTGGCGATGCCAATTTCGTGGCACATCCCCGGGGGCATGAACTCGCCCTGCTGATGCGCCGATCAGCGGGGCGCTGCGCGCATCGGCTTATTTCGACAATATTTAAAGCATCCAACGAAACGGCCGCGGTTCTGCGGGGGGGCAGTACCGCGGCCGTGGGCAATCGTGGGCTGATAGGTGGCTAACGGCCGTTTACTGGTTGTTGCCCGGCGGAAGCAGGTTCTGCCGCTGCGGGGCATCCTGAACATCGAGCAGTTCGACGGTGAACAGCAGCACCGAATTGGACGGGATCGGCGAGCCTGGCGGCGGGTTCTCACCGTAGGCCAGTTCCGAGGGGATGTACAACTCCATCGCGCCGCCGGCCTTCATCAGTTGCAGCGCTTCGGTCCAACCGGCAATCACGCCGTTGACCGGGAATTGCGCTGGCTGCTGCCGAGCGTACGAACTGTCAAACTCGGTGCCATCCAGCAGCTTGCCGCGGTAGTGGACGGTGACGACGCTGTTTGCCTTGGGGGCCGCGCCGGTGCCTTCCTTAAGGACCTTGTATTGCAGTCCGCTGTTGGTGGTCCGCACGCCTTCCTTCTTGGCGTTGGCGGCCAGGAAATCCTGGCCTTCCTTCTTGCGGGCGTCGGCCGCCGCCTTCAATCGCTCTTCGGCCGCTTGCAGAAAAGCTTGCAACACAGCCTGGGCTTCTTCGTCGCTAAAGCCCGATTCCGCGCCTTTGAGTCCATTAAGGATGCCTCGGGCTACGGCCTCGGGATTGATGTCAAACCCGCGGTCTTTGAAATCGGCGGCAATGTTCTCACCGATGTTATTGCCGATGATGTAACTTGCCTTGTCTTTGTTTTCTTTGAGATCGGCCGGCGGGGCAGCCGCAACGGGAATGGCTTGCAGCACACACGACAGGGCCAGCAAACCGGGGAGGAAGATACGCATAGGAACCTTTCACGTTGTGTCTGTGGGGATACCCGCGCCGACGCTTGTTGCCGGCATTCCGCGCGTATTCTAACATGGAAGTGCGGTCTTCGTCTGCCGCACATTTTGTCGTATTTTTCAAGGTTACCGGGGGACGGCCGCGGGGGGCGTTTTCCTCGCCTTCGCCGGATCAGGTGATGGCAGAGCACGGTCGAACTCCCCTCTTCACCGCCGACGTTTCCCTGGCCCCGATTCCCAAGCCCGCTGTGTCCCTGGCCCCCCGAGTGCTTGTGACCGACACTGCCAACCAATTGCTGGAGCAATTCAGGGCCGGCGACCGCCGCGCGCTGGCCCGAATCCTGAGCCGGATTGAAGACGGCGACTGGGAGGCCCAGCCCCCGCAACCGACAAGCCCGCCCATGGTGGTTGGCATTACTGGCAGCGGTGGGGCCGGCAAGAGCACGCTGGTGGGGGCGCTCGTCAACCATCTGCGGGCCGAGGGTGTCAACGTGGCCGTGTTGGCATGCGATCCCCAGAGCCCTCGCAGCGGCGGTTCGCTGCTGGGCGACCGCATCCGCGTGGCCATGGACCCCGACGACGAGGGCGTGTTCTTCCGCAGTTTGTCCACGCGCGGCGCCACCGGCGGGATCGCCCCTTGGACCCGCGACGCCACCGCCTGGCTGGGGGCCTTTGGGTTTGACGTGGTGCTGCTGGAAACGGTTGGCGTCGGCCAAGACCAGTTCGCGATCCGCGATTTCGTCGACGTGCTGGTCCTGGTCGTTACTCCCATGTCTGGCGACGAAGTACAATGGGAGAAGGCCGGGTTGATCGAACTGGTCGATATCATCGCGGTCAACAAGTCCGACCAGCCAGGGGCCGACCGCGTCCGCCAGCAGCTTCACATCGCCCTGTCGCTGAGCGACGATCGGGCCGATGTCCCCATCCTGCCCACGGTGGCCAGCAGCGGTTCAGGCGTGCCGGAGCTCTGGCAAGAGATTGCCGAACTTCGCCGCCGCCAGGCAAGCTAGCCGCATGGCTTTGGTCGTTGCTTTGATGGAGTCGTGAGCGCAAGCGAAGCGGCACGCACACAATCCCAGTGCAACTCCGCGGACTTTGCCCTGGGACGCTTGGTTGGCCTGTTGCCGCGTTTTGCGGGCTGTACTCTCCCCTTGAACCTGCCGCGTGTGGATGTGGATTCCCCTGCTGCTCCAACTGCCGACCCGGCTACGCTAACGACCCGGCTGAAGGCCGAAGCGCGGCGGTTAGGGTTCGACCTGGTGGGAGCCTGCCCTGCCGTGACACCTGCCGGGGTGCATCAACTGTATCAATGGCTGGAAGCCGGCTATGCGGGCGAGATGCACTACATTGCGAACCGGGCCGAAGCTTATCGCCACCCAGCGCATGTCTTGCCCGAGGCGCGGAGCCTGCTGGTCGTGGGGGCCGCCTATCGCACGTTGGAACCCGTGGAACCGAGGCCGGGCCAAGGGCGAGTTTCCCGCTATGCCTGGGGCGACGATTACCACGACATCCTCCGTGACAAGCTGCACGCGCTGTGCGACTTCCTGAGAGCCGAGGTGCCTGGCGCCTCGGCCCGCGGCGTCGTGGATACGGCACCGCTGTTGGAGCGGGAGTTCGCCCAATTGGCCGGGTTGGGTTGGGTGGGCAAGAACACGCTCATCCTGAACAAGCGACTGGGAAGCTGGTTGTTTCTGGCCGCCGTGCTTACGGATCAACCCTTGGAATACGATTCGCCACACGAGGCCAGCCACTGCGGAACGTGTACGGCCTGCCTGGATGCCTGCCCCACGGATGCCTTTGTCGCCCCCTACGTGTTGGACAGCCGCCGATGCATCAGCTACCTGACGATTGAACTGCGCGACCAGGTTCCGCGCGATCTGCGGCCTGGACTGGGCAACTGGATCTTCGGTTGCGACGTGTGCCAAGATGTCTGCCCCTGGAACCGTAAAGCGCCGCGGCAAGAAACGGCAGCGTTTATGCCGGGCGAGGGAATGAATCCGATCGATCTGGTCGGGCTGTTTTCGCTGGATGACGAAACCTTTCGGGCCCGGTTTCGGCATACACCGCTGTGGCGTCCGCGGCGGCGGGGTATCCTCCGCAATGCGGCCCTGGTGCTGGGCAACACGCGGCCGCCGGGTGGTATCGCCGCTCTGGCGTTAGGGTTACGCGACGATGAACCGCTGGTCCGCGGGGCGGCCGCCTGGGCGCTGGGCCAGTACGCCACCGAGCCGGCGCGGCGGTTGCTGCGTAACCGGCTGGACTGCGAGGACAATGCCCAGGTGCGCGAGGAACTGGAAGCGGCTCTTTTTTTGCCCGGCCCCGGGCGCCATGATAATAGGGACGACGAAGCCGCCGCGTCTGACGATTGATGCCGCCGCAGCAAGCCGCCCGTGCTACGGCGAGTCAACAACACGGAGTGCCCCCCTGGTGGCCCGGAGGCCAGCCGCCGGTGTGGCCGCACCAAGACCGCCGGTTCCCCGAGTCCGTCGGCAGCCGCCCCCGATGGGTGATCGCTGTCTGACGTTCCTGCCTTGGTAGTCCCGCCGCTTAAGCCTACGAAGTCGAGACGCCATGAAGATTGCCTACATCGCTTCCGGCGCCGCTGGCATGTACTGCGGAATGTGCCTGCACGATAACACGTTGGCCGCCGCGCTCATTCAGGCGGGACAGGATGTGCTGCTGATTCCCACCTACACGCCGATCAAGACCGACGAGCAGAACGTGTCGGAAGATCGCGTGTTCTTTGGCGGAATCAATGTCTACCTGCAGCAATTGTCGCCGATCTTCCGGCATACGCCGTGGACGATGGATCGGCTGCTCGACGCCCGCCCGTTCATGAAGTTTCTGGCCACGCGCCGCAGCACGGTCGATCCGGCTAAACTGGGCGCGCTGACGGTTTCCATGCTGCAAGGCGAGCACGGCCACCAGAAGAAGGAACTCGATAAGCTGCTCTCCTGGCTCGAAGAAGAAGTGCGGCCCGACGTCGTCCACCTCTCGAACGCCATGCTGATTGCCATGGCGCCGGCCATGCGGCAGCGGCTGGGATGTCCTGTAGTGTGCAGTCTCTCGGGCGAGGATGTGTTTCTGGAGCGGATTGTCGAACCGCATTATACGAGGGCCCGCAGCCTGCTCCGCGAGCACAGTCCCCAGGCGCAGGCGTATGTGGCGATGAACCGCTATTACGCCGACTTCATGATCGACTACATGGACCTGCCGCCGGAGCGGGTTCATGTGATCTCCCATGGTTTGAACCTGGACGGCCACGCGCCGCAGCCGAGCGTGCGAAACCGCTCGGCCGGCGACGAGGTGGTGATCGGTTACTTTGCCCGCATCTGCGAGGACAAGGGGCTCCACCTGCTGGTCGACGCGTTCATCGCGCTGTCCCGCGATGAGGACTTGCCGCCGCTGCGGCTGAGGGCGGCCGGATACTGCTCCAAGGGTGATCGCGCCTTTCTGGAGCAGCAACTGCAGAAGCTTCGGGCTGCTGGCCTGGCCGACCGGTTTGAATACCTGGGCGAGCCCGACCGGCAAACCAAGATCGACATCATCCAAAGTTTTGACTTGATGAGTGTTCCCAGCGTGTATCGCGAGAGCAAGGGGCTCAGCATACTGGAAGCCATGGCCAACGGCATCCCGGTGGTGCAGCCAGCGCATGGGACCTACCCTGAGCTGATCGAAGAAACCGAAGCAGGGCTGCTGTTTGAGCCGCTCAACGTTGGAGCGTTGACAGACGCCATCAGGACGTTGATCCGCAACCCGCAACTGGCTCAGCGTTGCGGTAGCCGCGGCCACGCGGCCGTTCGGGAGCGGTACCACTCCGAAGCGATGGCGCAGCAGACGGTGGAACTCTATGGCCGCGTGCTGGATGAGCATCAAGGAACGCGAGCCAGAGAGCTTTCCGAAGCGTAGCTGCTGACTTGGCTAGCCGCCCACGTGGCCGGTGGAACGGCCCCACGAGTCGTATGGCCCGTCGCCCCGGCGCCACCATGCTTTGCGTGCAAAAGTCGGCAGCCCGAGCGGGGGGGCAATGGCCTGCGGCACTTGCCCCGGCGGGGTTTGAAGGCGAAAATCCAGTAGCGTTAAGCTGTTGCATTGGCCGGGAACTATCCGCCACGGTTCCAGCGAGTGCCCTGCCGCCGTTCTCCCTCCTACAACCCCCGGTACCTTCGTATCGAATATGCGCGTTCTGTCGTACAACATCCACAAAGGAATTGGTGGGATCGACCGTCGCTATCGCTTGGATCGCATCATGGAGGTGGTTGATCGCGAACAACCGGACCTCATCTGCCTGCAAGAGGTTGACAGTAATTGTTCCCGGTCGAACCATCACAACCAGCCCCAGATGCTGCTGGAACATTTCCGCGCCGAGGGCCATTGCTACCAACTCAATGTGCGCGTGAAGTCGGGCGGGTACGGCAACCTGTTGCTTTCCAAATGGCCCATCTTGGAACGGCATCAGCTTTCCCTGCGGCTCAAGTGGCGTAAACCGCGCGGGGCCCAACTGGCCGTGATCGATAGCCCTGAAGGCCCGTTCCACCTGGTCAATTGGCACCTGGGACTGGCGGAGAAAGAACGCCAATGGCAGGTGGAACACTTGATGAAGCATCACACCTTCCGCGGGCTGGCCGAGTTGCCGACCCTGATCGTGGGCGACTTCAACGATTGGCGAAACCGGTTGGCCAAGTGCGTGTTCGACCAGTTTGAGTTCCAACAAGCGACCGCGCCCATCTCCCGCTTCCGCTCGTACCCGGCCTACATGCCAGTGGCTGCGCTCGACAAGGCGTTTCACCGCGGCGATTTGACGGTTCACCACGTGAAAGTCGCCCAGCACAAACTTGCCCGGCAGGCTTCAGACCATCTGCCGCTGGTGGTGGACTTTGGGCTGGGGTAATCCTTCCCGGCGGTGGCCACTTCCAGCGTCTGCCGTTAACAGAGCCCCCCTGTATGGACGGACGGGACGACGAGCAGACCGGCCCCCTGGAGGCCATGCAACAGGCCTTTTTGGAACAAAACTTGCTCAATATGCGGACTGTGCCAGAGCGGGTAAGCCAGGCTCAACCGCTGCCTTAGCGAAAGCCATCTGTTGGGTCTTTCAGTTGCCCCGATCAGGGCGGTAAAATCGGCGGTTGGGAGCCCTCGGGCGTTTGGATACCCCCCCTCGGCGAGGCCCGCTGCTGGCCAAAGCTTCGGCGCAGAGCATTTCGAGCCCTCGTTGCTCATTGAGCCGCCTCCCGCGGATCGAAGGAGATCAGAAACCATGCCTTACGTGGTGGCACTTGCCGTGGTGGTGGTCGTCGTGGCGGGGTTGCTGTTTTTCCTGCCACCTTGGCGCGAATCGCGCCGCAGAACCCATCAAGCCCGGCTGCAACGCGACTTCCGGCTGCAACGCGAACGTTTGGAAGCCCTGTTTCTCGACAAGGCTTCCAACTCGGGCAAACCGCGAGGGCTGCGCTGGAAGGATTGCGATTTTCAGAACCCGGTGGTGTTTGCCCGTGATCGAAAGACCGCTCGGCTGATGGCCTTCGTGGGCGTGACCGTATCGTTTGAAGCGATTGAAGGCGGCCCGATGGAAGATGTTGAGGCCGTGGGCAATCTCCGCGCGGCGACAGCCTTCTTCCGGCACGACGGCCATGCGTGGCAAACCGACGGCCGCGTCATTTTCAATCTCGAACCGGCTGAAGCCGTAGCCTATTACGACCGCGAGCTGGAAGCCATCGTCGATGGTCCCCAGTAGGCGGCCTGTGCGAACCGGCTGATGGATGGCGTGCGCGGAATGCTGGTCTTACATCGGCGGCGGTATCCGCCTTCCGATGGATCGCGCATCCAGATCGGTCGGTGCACCGGCACCGCTGGCCAGGCCCCGCTCGATGCAGACTGCCCCCGGAACGTTCTTTGACGAGCCGGCCGGTGGCCGCGGTTGGGAGCCCCTCCTCCTCTACATCGCAATCTTGGCGGGGCGGAACTGGAATCTCGTCTCGCGAGAACTTACGATGGCGGCGGTTGCAGCTTCTGCGTGGATGGCTGCCAATTCCCCCTGCGGTGGATCAATATGCAGTTCATTGAGATGACGGGTGCAACGCTGATGCGTTGCATCGACGGCGAGACCATCACACCTGAGCACCTTCGTGCAGCAGGTGTCACCAACGAAAGCCTGGTCCGGGTTAACCGCCAGGGTGACATCGAACTGCGGCGCCACGATCGCTGGGACGTGATTGGCGGCCTGTTGGGCGACTACGAACACCGCGTGCAGCGGGAAACCGGGTTGACCTGGGCCTAGCGCGGTTGCCCGGGCGATTTGCCGTTGTCTGCGCCGCTTCAATCCGCGCCCCCCAGGGCGACGACCGCAAACGGCACGGCTTCCACGATGTTACGGCATTCGATTGCCGCGGCGTTCCACGTTGTCGCAGCCTCGCAGGATGTACCGCCCACCACGTTCCGTGGCCCCCGCAGTTCGTCCGGAACCCAAGTGGCCGATGGCGTCAACCGTTTCTGCGGAACGGGCCGCGGGAAGTGGTTCGCACCACGAGCCGTCGCCAAATTCTCCATGGCCGATTCTCACCTGACCTCATGATCAAAACGGGAGCAACCCATGCGAATTGCGCTGGCCTGGCTGATTGTCGCAACATCGGTGGCCGCAGCCGGTGAGGCGTTGCCGCCTCCCAAGGGTAAGGTGGTGCCAGAGGGTGCCCGGTTGGAGCACCTGTTTACCCGCATGGCTGAAATCGAAGGTGGCCTGACGGAAGGTCCGGCCGCCGCACCCGATGGCAGCATCTACTTTTCGGACATTCCGTTCGGCGAAGATCGCGGGATGATCCTGCGCTTCGATCCGGCGACCAAGCAAACCACGGTGTTTACCGACGACAGCGGCAAGTCCAATGGGCTGTTCTTTGATCCACAAGGGCGGCTGCTGGCATGCGAAGGCGCCGCGCACGGTGGGCGGCGGATCAGCCGTTGGAACGTGAAAACCGGCCAGCGCGAGGTCGTGGTCGATAACTACCAAGGCCGCCGCTTCAACGCGCCCAACGACATTTGCCTGGATCGCGAAGGACGAATCTACTTCTCCGACCCCCGGTACGTGGGGCATGAGCCGCGGGAGTTGGATTTTCGCGGGGTCTTCCGCATCGATCTCGACGGCTCACTGCACGTGGCTACCCGCGAGGTGTCCAAGCCCAACGGCCTGGCGATCAGCCCCGATGGCCGCTGGTTGTACGTGGCAGAACACGACAACGGCACCGATCAGATCGACTCCACCAAGCCAGCTCCCAAGCCGGGACCGATGAAGATTTATGCCTTTCCGCTCAATGAGCAGGGGAACGTGGCCGGCCCCCGCAAGACCGTGATCGATTTTGGCAAGGAACCAGGCTGCGACGGCATGACCGTCGATATGCAAGGCAATCTCTATCTGACGATCCGCACGCCGCGTCGGCCCGGCGTTCTGGTGATCGATCCCGAAGGCCGAGAGATCGCCCATATCCCGACGGGCCCGGCCAACCAGCAAGGGGCCGAACCGGTAGGGCTGCCCAGCAACGTGATCTTTGGACGGGGCGACGAAGCCAACGTGCTTTACATCACGGTCGATACCAGTTTGTACCGCATCCCGCTGCTGCTGAAGGGTTATCACCCGCTGCACAATTGAGCGTCCAATCGGGCCTCTGACCCGATGCCTGGCCGCCTGTACCTGCCGCCTTTATCAGGCTGGCTGCCTCTGCCTGGTGGCCCCGCCGTTGGATCCGGGGTTTTCGATGGCGGCTTAGGGCTGCGTGGGCTCGAAATGAATGGCCAGCCAGATGGTCGTCTGGTTGGTATCGGTCCATTCCACGCGGTGCCGGCGATGCGCGGCGATATGCACCCAATCGCCAGGGCGAAGCTCGCGCGATTGCGGATCGTCTTCAAACCGCAACCTGGCCCCGCCGGTGAGCAGTACCACCCATTCGTCAAGCTCCTGATCCAACCACTGACCCGGCGGCGTGACTTGCCCCGTTGAAACAATGCGCTCCAGGCGGAAGGGACCGCCGGTGAGCAGCGTTTGAAAGATTTCGTCGTCGGAAGGCGGAGGCAGGTCGCGCAGCAGGTTCGAGGGCGTCATGGCAATGGTTCCTCCTGGTGCATCGAGCGCTAGGGCCGCTTGCCGTCAGTTCGAGGCTTGAATCACGTATTGCCATCGCACGGTAAAGGGGGCCGCGGCCGGCACGGTTGAAGGTGCAATGGCCAAAGCGATCGCCAAGTCTGCGTCATGGCTTGGTGATGGTATTTCAGGCGTCGCTGGCAAGCGAAGTACGGCGATTTCTTCCACGGCCGCGATGCGCGCGACCTCGTGGCCATCGAGCGCCAACCAGACGGCGCCTTCGGCCGCTCGCGCGGTCACTCCCTCGCCCAAGCGGTAACAACTGCCGATAGGCCCCGGCGAATCGTTCGCCCGGCAGGCGGCATCGAACCGCAGTTCGCCCTCGGGCAGCGCTTCCGCCGAGAGCGACCAATGGCTGCGGCCGGCCATGCCGACCGCCAAGGCGACCGTAATCCCAACGGGCCGCTGTTCCAGATGCAAATCCTGTAACGGGGGGCTGGCAGGCCAGGGCGTGGCGTCGTCGCCTTCCACGGTCGCCAGCAATACGCGCTCGCTACCGCCGGCATCCGCCCAGCACACTTCGTGCGCGTAGCGATCGCCGCGCCGCACAAACCGCAACCGCAACCGTGCGGCTGAAAGCGTCGTTGGACCTGCTGCCATCGCTGCCTGCGAGCTTAGGAGGCGGGAGTTTCTTGTCCCACCCGCCAGCGCAGGTAGGCATCGAGAAAGCCTTGGATATCGCCGTCCATCACCGCCTGAAAGTTGCCCTGCGTGTAGCCGGTGCGGGCGTCCTTCACGCGCTGGTCGGGATGCTGGAAATAGTTGCGAATCTGCGAACCGAAGCCGACCTTGGCCTGGCGGTCGTACTTGGCGGCTTGCTCCTTCTCGCGTTTTTCCTCTTCAATCTGCACCAGCTTGGCGCGGAGCATCTTCATCGCCGTTGCCCGGTTCTTGTGTTGGCTCCGCTCGTTCTGGCATTGAACCACGGTGCCGGTGGGAATGTGGGTCAGGCGGATCGCGCTGCTGGTCTTGTTCACGTGCTGGCCGCCGGCGCCCGAGGCCCGGAACACGTCCTCGCGGATGTCTTCGTCGCGCAATTCGACATCCACGTTGTCTTCCGGCGAGACATCGACCGCCGCAAAGCTGGTCTGGCGTTTGCCTTCAGCATTGAACGGGCTGATGCGCACCAGGCGATGGATCCCGGTTTCGCCCTTGAGGTAACCATAGGCGAAGGGCCCGCGCACCAATAGCGACGCGCTGTTGATGCCGGCTTCTTCGTTGTCCTGCCGGTCGATCAGCTCCACGCTGTAGTCGAGGTCAGCCGCCCACTGGCAATACATCCGTAGCAGCATTTCGGCCCAATCGTGGGCGTCGGTGCCGCCGTCGCGGGCGTAGATCGACACGATCGCGTTGCGGTCGTCGTGCGGGCCGTTCAGCAACGCCCGCAGTTCGAGATCCTCCAGCGTCTTTTCGACCCGGGTGAGTTCCTCCTGGACTTCCGCGGCGAAGCTGGGGTCTTCGTCCGCCATTTCGGCCATGGTGTGGAGGTCTTCGACCGTGCGGTTCAACTCCGTCAACGGCTTGACCACCGCGTTCACCGCCTTGAGCCGCGAAACGATTTCCTGAGCCTGTTCCTGGTTGTCCCAGAAATTAGGCTCGGCCATCTGCCGCTCTAAATCCTCAACCTGAGAGATTTTGTGAGCGTAGTCAAAGAGAGTCCCGCAGTTGGATCAACCGGTCTTGGATGGCCTGGATGCGATCGTGAAGCTCGGACATCAACCTTACCCTCGTGGTACGCAGCGGCAGACCTACCGCCGCAATCATCATGCAAGCGTGCAGGGCGGCTCAGGCGGCCCGCTTTCGGCGGCACCTGGGCCCCCCCTGTTTCTAAAGTCTATCGCAAAGCCGAAAGCGGAAAAGGTCGGCCGAAAGGAATACCAGGCCGCGAGAGAACACCCTGAGGCGGAGGACACCCAGGACATGGGCAGTGAGCGCCTGCGGGTGCGGCGCAAGCACGATTTTGCGGTGCGGCTTCTGCTGGCGGGGCTACTGAGACCGGGAGGAGGCAAAGTCGACCACCGCGCGGCCCTGATCCTGCGGCCGCTTCACCGGCACCAGGCCCAGCGGCGGCAATCGCAACTCCAGCCCGATGGGGAGAATCTCCGCGTCGGGCAGCACCTGGCGATTGAGCTCGTAAATCTCCTGCCAGCGATTGGCATCGCCCAAGTAGCGGCGGGCAATGGATTCCAGCGTATCGCCATCGCGGATCACGTGCGTGGGCGCCGGCATAGGCGGCAGTCGCCGGGTCGAAGTCCCGAGATGCTCACCCCCCAGGGCATCGCCGTAACGCGGCGCCAAGTCCGGGGGCTGTTTCGCACTGGCCAGGGGATCGCGCGGCCGGGCCGTTGGCCCCCCGATGCTGGCCGGCAAGCGGCGGGTGTCGTCCGTGGGCGTGAGATCCCGCCCGGTATCCGTTGCTAAGGTCCCCAGCGCCGCTTCAGGCGTCGTGGCAGCCTGGGATGTCGCATTGCGGTCGGCGTCTGCCGTGGCCGCGCCAGCAGCCAAGGTAGCCGCGCTCGTGGCCAAGGTGGCCGCATCGCCACCTTCCGATGGTTCGGCCGCAGACAGCCCCTGTGTCCATGTGGCGACCGAATTGGGCAGGGAGACGGCGTCGGGATACGGGGCGGCTTGCCACTGCACGCCGGGGCGGCTCGTCGCGCGATCGGCAACGGTCGCGGCATCAGGATCGGGCGCCTTGCGGAACAGCGTGGCGCATGCCACACCCGCGGTGAGCACTCCGATGGCGGCCAGAGTTCTGGTGGCGCTGACGCTCATATGACGCATGCAGGGATCGCTGCGACAGCGGGACTTCCTGCTGCGTCTGCCGCGGATGGAATGAACGGTTGCTGCCTTCCATGGGCAGCAGGCCAAGCCCCCACTGCGTGTGCAGAGCTTGACCACCTATCGTTATCGTCGGCTTATCACCTTGCGGAAAAGTGATTCTGGTTGGTCGCGGGCCACTTTTTTCGCTGCCGGGCGCCGGTTGTACCGATTGGGCAAGCTGTTTGGGGCCCGCGGCAACCCTTAGCCGCTGGCATGCTGGTGCTGCGTGTGGCTGATTCCCCCCAAGGTGCCAGCACATACAGCGGCCAAAAGTGTGTGCTCAAAGACGTATCGTCCGCACTGCCGCCCAGGGGGCCCGGGCGGCAGAGTTTTGCTAATTCGCCCCACCTGTTGGCGTGCTGCCCGCTTTATCCTCCCCGGCTCGCTTGCCAGCGAAGAAACCTCCGGTGCCGGCCGATAGTAGGTTTCGACAACACCCGTGTTGAAAGCCTGGCGGATGCCGCTTCTATGGCCAGGTTCCGGCTTGGACCCCGGAACCTGGCACTTGGCGCGGTTCACCCTACACCCGTTGGGTCAGATTCAGGAGAAGCATCGATGACGGCCAGTTTTCACTCCTTGGAAGAACTGCGCGCCTACGTCAACCAGACGTTGTGTAGCTGCGAACAACTCGAACCAAATGCCTTTCCGCTCTCCGAGCGGCTGCTTGTTCAACGCGATAAGCCCTGCGGAATGTACTTCTGCCTGCACGGCCCCCGAGCGGTGAAGTTCACTGCTGTTTGGGATGCGATGCGCAATCTGGTGATGTTCTACGGAGCAACCGGCGAAAAGTTTCAAACCACGCGGCTGATGCATGCGCCGCCGCTGGCCGCCGCCTGATAATGGAGGGCTCGACGCGCAAGCCCCATAGCATCCCCAGCATGCGAATCTCCGCAGGGTGGGGCTCCATCCCTTGATGAGCCCCCAATGCCCCCCGCCCAAAGACACCCGACGGCCTCGCCCGGGTTTGGCAACACGCCACCTGGCCGGCGCCGCCGGGCTTTTTTCTGGCCTGCCGGCAGTTCTTATCATGCCTGCCGGTAGGCCCCGATTGGTGGGAAAACCCGGCACCTTTCTTACAGTCCGGGGGCTGCCTGGCGAGCCTGCTTGTTTTCACGGCAGCGATGCCAGCTTGGGGGGCCTCCGATATTCTTTTGCCGTGAAGCCGAAAATTAGCTTGCCCTTCCCTCTACGACTTCGGTAGTATTACCGCGGTCGTAGATTTCGGCAGAAGGATCGGAAATGTCCAAGAAATATCGGCTGGGCGATCTGCAACTGCGAATCATGCAGGTACTCTGGGAACACGGTTCAGCCACCGTGGCCGAGGTCCTGGAACATCTCGGACCGCAGATCGATCTGGCTTATACCACCGTCGCGACCATGCTCCGCAAGATGGAGGACCGGGGACTGGTCGCACACGAAAGCCAGGGGCGGAAGTTCATTTACCAACCAGCCGTCGATGCGGCCGACGTCACGCAGAGCATGGCCAACGACCTGGTCGATCGGCTGTTTGAAGGCAGCGTCGCCGGCATGGTGAATCACCTGCTGACCACCCGCGACGTCAGCCAGACCGAACTGGACGAACTGCAGAAGTTGATCGCAGCCCGCAAGCATCGTAAACGCACTTGATGGATGCGCCGCCAATGGTCCGGTGGTCGGAACGATCGGCGCCGCACGTTTTCTGTTTTTCATCACCAGCCGCGGCATTTCGGCGGACCGGCATGAAATGCAGCGGACGTTCGCTGCGCAGGCACCAATAGAGGGCGTTTTTCCATGCGTACATTGCCCGACTGGCACCTCGGTGCATGGTGCGATGCGTTGGTGGTCGCGGTCTTGGCGGTCGCCTTGATCGTGGCCGTGGCCGCTCTGGCCGAGCGCGTCATACGCAGCGCGCCTGGCCGGCGGTCCCTGTGGCAAGCGGTCTTCGCCGCGGCGGCCCTGCTGATCGCGGCCGAAGTTACCGGCTTGGGCGCCGCGGCGACGCGGTGGCTGCGCCGGGCCCCGGAGACGGCCTCCGCGGTCCAGCCCATAGCGAGTGGCAACGTAAATGCCACCGCCGGTGAGCCTGCCCAGCCTGATCGCCGCGGGCCTCAATGGATGGGCGCCGAGCCGAGCCGGGCCATCACGACGCCTGAACGGATGCCGCCCGACCGACCGCCGGCAGAATCCGTGCTCGGCCCAAGCGAAGCGCTCAACCAGGAACCAGTTCGTGCCGCTTCTCGGCCGCATCCCACTGCGAGGCAACCAGGCCGTGCGAAGGTTGCCGTTGTCGAAGGCAGCGCGGCAGCGGCGCCACCGAAAAATTCGCTGGCTGCAAGTACCGCAGCCTCCGCGGGCTCGAAGGGTTTACCGAATGTTTGGCTGCCAACGCTGGCTGGCGTCTATCTCGCCGGCGTGGCCATCCTCCTTTTGCATTTGCTGTGGGGGGCGGTGCGGCTCGCACGGTTTCGCCGCCGCTTGACGTGGGTTCCATGGCCTGCTGAGCAGCAGGCATGGTTTGCCGAGCGGTTTGGACGTTGCCCCACGCTGGCCAAGTGCGAGCAAATTGCCAGTCCGCTGGCGTTTGGCGTGTTGCGTCCAGTCGTGGTGGTACCCGGCGGTTTCTTCGAGGGATTTAGTCGCGACGAGCAGCAGGTGATGCTCGCGCACGAAGTGGCGCACCTGGTCGGCCGTGATCCGTTATGGCAACTACTGGCTGCACTGGTGACGCGGCTACTGTGGTTTCACCCGGCCGCGTGGTGGGCTCGCTCCCGCCTGGCAGCAGCCACCGAGCAAGCGGCCGACGAGGCCAGCCTGCTGGTGGACGATGGGCCGGGCATCCTGGCCGAATGCCTGGTGGCATTAGGCTGCCGGTTACAGCGCAGCGGCAACTGGGGCTGGTTGGGAATCGCCGCAGGATTTCGCAGCGCCTTGGGCCGCCGCGTCGAGCGCCTGCTGGCGCTGGACCACCGCGAATATCAACCGCGGATCACCTGGCGACGGCGGCTGGCCCTGATCTTGGCCTCAACAATGGCGGTGTGGACCGTCCTTGTTTGCACGTCTTGGGCACGTAGTTCTGTGTCAATCCCTCTGGGAGATGAATCGATGACCGCGTGGAATCGAAGCTGGCGGCACTCGCTCGCTGGTCTGGCCCTGGTGACATTGGCTGGCGGCGCGACCGCTGCGGCCGACGACAACCTCGCTGGCCCACCCCAGCCACTTGCCGTGGCGTTGAATTTCGACGACGAAGGCGAACGCAACCAAGGTGAACGACGTGAGGGTGACAGGCCACGAGAGGGTGATCGACGAGAAGGTGATCGGCCACGAGAAGGTGACAGGCCGCGGCCCGATGCACCGCGCGACGGTGACCGGCCGCGTCCCCCTGGGCCGCGCGATGGCGAGCGCCCCCGCTTTGAAGGCGGCCCGCGCGACGGCGGCCCGCGCGACGGCGGCCCGCGCGAGGGAGATCGCCCCCGGCCCGGTGGACCGCAGGGCGAATTGCAACGCCGCGCCCATCATTTGATGCAGGCCGCCAGCCACCTCGATGCCGCCGGGTTCCCCGATCAGGCGGCTGAACTGCGTTCCCAAGCCGCAAACCTGCACCGCGAAGCGGGCCCGCCGCGCGACGGCGACCGGCCGTTCCGACCCGAGGGGCCTCCGCGCGAAGGTGATCGGCCACGGCCAGGGGATGCACCCCGCGAGGGAAATGCGCCCCGCCCACGCGGTGTGGAGCGCGATGGCGACCGTCCATTGCGGCCGGGTCCCCCGCCGCGCGACGGCGAACGCCCCCGGTTGGATGAAGGTCCCCGGGATGGCGGGCCGGCCGAAATGCTGCAATTGATCCGCGAGATGCGGCAACAAATTGAAAGCCTCCGCCGCGAGGTAAACGAGCTTCGCGGCAAGACCGGCGCTCCCGCCCGCCAAGGTGACAGTCCCTGACTTGCGCGCCCTAATTGGCGTAACTGCTGAACAGGGAGGGACACCCCCAATCGCGTGTACTGCCTCCGCTTTCCAACCAAGACGCGCTGGCGACGCTTCGCCGGCGCGTCTTGGTCGCGTTGGGTCTGGCGGTCCAGTGCCGCCGCCTGAAACCGCCAGCAATTCCATGCCGCGTCACTAGCGGTTGAAACTCCGGAGCGGCATCGTAAGGTGGGCATCGCTTCATCGGATCGGGGGGCCGCTGGACGCCGCGCTAGCGATAGATCGAAGTTCGGCGCAGGTCGAAATCGTGCGAGGTGACGACGGCCGCGATAGCCAGCGCAATCTTGGCCCCGCCCAGGACGGAAGGCTCGATGGGCGATACGTCGGAATAATCGGACCGCTGGTCGCATACCAGGCGAAGGTCGATCACCGGCAGTCCTAGCAGGAACGCTTCGCGCAGGATCACTTCGTTGAACATGCCCAGCGCCAACCGTTCGGTGGGCCCCAGCCCTGGTACGCTGTCGTACACGGTGCAAAGCGTGGTGGGCAAGTTGCGCTGAAGCACCGCCCTCAACATGCCCTGGTAATTCTCGCGAAATTCGGCTTGCACTTCGGAAAGCTGAAGCAGCGCCTGGTTCACGGTGGCGGCGGGTGCGGTCAGAATGCCAGCGTACCCCAGGGCGTCGTTCCCGCCCACGCTCACCACCAGGTGCGAGGCAGCATCAGGCACCCGCTCTAGCTGGCCGGGCACATCGGTCGTGATGTGGCCGTCGACCGCGGCCAATGTTGCCTGCCATCCCGAGGGCAAACTTCGCAGCAGTTGCTCGATCACGGCCGGATGTCCCGGCACGTATTGGGCGTTGTCGAAGATCGAATCGCCCAGCAGCACGACGTGGGACATCTTCTGGTGGAGGCTCCTGGAATCGCGGCGCTGGCTATAGGAGGTCAGTGCGTAGCGCAAGACCAATGCAGGCCCAAACAACAATGACATCGAACCGCCGGCCAAACGCCGCTCCTGATGCGCAAACGGCGGCGCGGCGCCATCAAACGGGCAGTCTACCAACAAGCCCCAACCCGCCACTTGATGGCCGCACTCCCCCCGGTAAGTGCCAGGGAGGCGGCCTCATCAAGCGGGTGCCTGTTAATAGGGAGGCTCGAACCGCTTGGCCGGCCGCATCTTGCGTGCAATGGCCACGATCGAGGCCAGCAGGATGAAGGCGATGTAGGCGCCGATGCCGCTCCAGCCCAACTTGGACCACACCACATACACGCTGGCACAGGTGACCACGCCTACCGTGAGGGCCATCAACGTATTCCATATCAGGCGGTAACGTCCCTGCGGCATCTCATCTTTGAGCAGCGAGGGCCGATTCATCAGGAAGAAGAACGACATGTAGGCGATCGGCAGCAGCATCAGCCCAAACGCCGAGACATACACCGCCAGACGGAAGGCGGCTTGCGAATAAATGAATGGCCCCAGGGCGCCGGTGGCCGCGGCCAGGCAGCCCAGGCGGTGAGCCCAACCGTTCTCGGGGAGTTTGAAGATTTCCACCACCACAAAGCCGGAGATCAGCATCAGGATCGTGATGGTGGAAAGTGTCATGCCCAGCACGCCCAGGCCAAAGATCAGGTTTGCCACCTTGTCGCCGGTCAGCGGTTGCAGGGCCTTGGCCAGATCGGCAGCATTGCGGTTGAGAAGCATGGCAGCGAGCTTGCGATCCGATTCCGGAAGCTTCTCGATCTTTTGCCAGATGATTTCTTTCTCGAAGTCGGCCTTGAGGGCTCGTTCGGTGGCAGGCGAAATGGCCGCACGATCCTCCTCAGACAGCCCGGCCGTGGCCTTCTGGTAAAGTTCATCGACAGTGGGCAACTGCTCCCAACCTGGTGGCGTCTGAGGCTTGGCCGAGAGGTCCATCACCAGCGGCTTGAGCAGGTTGTAGAAGTTTGTCTTCTGCTGGGGCGATGGCACAATCGGTTGGCCTGCCGCGTTGGTCTCGCCCAAGAAGCCCGGCACGACCTGGGTATGGAAGCTTTGCGCGGCGGCGATCACTACGCAACTGGTGGCCAACACAAAGGGGATCAACATCCCGGTTGCCAGGTCGAACCGCACCAGGCCCCGGAACTCCTTCGTCCATCGCTTGCGCAGCAGCGAGTAAGGGAACAAGAAAGTCATGTTGATGCCCACCGCCGTGGCCGCCGCGCCCACGATCATGTCGCGCTGCTCGCTCACAATCACGTGCCGCCAGTGATCGGCGTAGGCGGTGGTTGCGAGGATGGCGTCAAACCCGGCGCTGGGACGCCACAGGCTGGAGACATCCGGCATAAAGCCGGTGAACACGGTGCCCCAGTTCAATTCGTTGCGGAGGGCGAAGATCACGCCGAAGAAACACAGCACGATCCCAGCCACCATCAGCTTGAGAATCAACTCATAGAGCTTGATCCCCCAACTGCCGCTGTTGTAACTCCAGGTGACAATGGTGGAGAAGATCAAGATGGCGCCGGCGATCACCAGCTTGCTGCCGTTCTCAACGATCCACGGTTGATCCGCGGAGCCGCCTCCTGTGCCAAAAGTGGTGGCAAACCAGGCAGTCATACTGCCGTTGGGCCCAAAGACGTCGGGCAGTAGGTTCTGTTCGACCACGCTCGTGGCCAGCGCATATTGCGGCAAGCACCAGAACATGTTGGCTGCCAGTGATGCCAGAGCCCAGCCCCAGCCCATCACCGGGTTCACGTGATAGTTGATGGCGGCAAACGGCCGCTGCTGGGTGGACAGCGTTACGTAGGCCATGGCACTGAGCATGATGATGCCCAGGATCATTGCCAGCGGCTGGACCCACAGAAACGAAAACCCGGCCACAACGCCCAGGTACAGGCTGCCGGCCAGCGAACCGCCGCCCAACGTGATGGCGCTTTGCAACCAGCCCGGACCCGACATCCGGGTATAGGCCCCGAGCGTGGCCATCCGCCCCTTGGCGTGCGCCTCGATCAAACGTTGGCGGTCTTCAAGAACAGGTTGCTGCTGGGAGGAACTCATAACAGTACGGGCGTGCGGCACCGGGCAGAGGGAAGTCGCGCAAAGCGGCAACGGAGTGATCTCGCCGGCTACGGCCGGCGCGCCCCAAATTGGACGGTAGGGGTTCATCATAGTAGGGCAGTCAGCCAATTTCGACCCGCAACCGGGGGCGTTCAGCAAACCTGCTGGCCATCGCGATACGGCAACTTGTCGCCACCCTGCCGCCGGAAGTGCCCCCGGGCTTGGGCTGGCCGGTGCCGCCCGATGCCTGCCGCCCGGCGGGCGTGCCAAGGGCAACGGGGGCTGGTCATCGCCCGACCTCGGGGGAACAATGCAGGTTTGCACGCCGGGCAAGGTTGGTCAGAGTGTTCCAGCCTTTGGGCTGGTACGGCTGCCCGGCACGCTTGCTCCTCGTACCTCAGATATGCCATGAGCCAGGTACTTTCCGAAATCCCGACACTGCGCTGGATTGGCGATATCGACGGCCATTTGCGGATGATCGACCAGACACTCCTGCCCACCGAGCTTGCGGAGATCGATTGCCGCACCACCCCCGAGGTTTGGGAGGCGATCCGCAGCCTGCGGGTTCGCGGTGCGCCCGCGATCGGCATTGCGGCCGCCTACGGCGTGTGCCTGGGCATCCAGGGCAGCCAAGACGAGGCGGCCCTGTTCAAACAGCTTGAAGAAGCCGTGAGCTGCCTGGCCACGAGCCGGCCCACGGCCGTCAACCTGTTTTGGGCCTTGGATCGGCAACAGCAACTGGCCCAGAGCCTGCGTGGCAAGTCAAGCTGCCGCGAGATTCGGCAGGCCCTACTGGACGAGGCGCACGCCATTTTGGAAGAAGACCGCCAGATGTGCCGCGCCATCGGCCGATTCGGGGCCAGCCTCCTCAATGATGGGCAAGGTGTGCTCACCCATTGCAATGCCGGAGGGCTTGCCACCGCTGATTACGGTACCGCCCTGGCCGTGTTCTTCGCCGCCCACGAGGCCGGCAAGACGCTCCGCGTGTATGCGGACGAAACCCGGCCGCTGCTGCAGGGCAGCCGCCTGACGGCCTGGGAACTCCAGCGGCGCGGGATTGACGTCACCCTGATCTGCGACTCAATGGCGGCCCAGGTCATGCGCGAAGGCCGCGTCCATGCGGTGGTGACCGGAGCCGACCGCATTGCAGCCAACGGCGACACCGCCAACAAGATCGGCACCTACGGCCTGGCGGTGCTCGCGGCCGCACACCACATTCCTTTCTACGTTGCCGCGCCGACAAGCACGTTCGACCTCTCGCTGCCCAGCGGCGACCAGATACCCATCGAACAGCGTTCGCCCGAGGAAATCACCCACGGGTTTGGTCGCCAGACGGCACCCGATGGCGTGAAGGTCTACAACCCGGCCTTCGACGTTACACCGGCGCCGCTGATCCGTGCCATCATTTGCGAGAAGGGCGTGATCGAACCGGTAACGGAGGAAAAGATCGCGGCCGTGCTCATCGCCGGCGGCGGGCGGACGTAGAGCCCAAGGTGGGATCGGCCGGGTGCGCACTTGGAGTTGGCGCGCTGGGAACCGCCCTCCGGTTACCAACGTACCGGCTGCGCACGGCGCCCCAGGCCGTGGAATGTGCGAGGCTCTGCACGGCGCTGGGGGGGGTGCGCGTTTCTTGACCGTGCGGGTGGTTCCAAATAGACTCAATACTGCCAACTTGCCCTGGATAGCGGCTTTCCAAGGCCGCTTTCGTAAAATCGTCGCTGTCGCCAACCGCCCTCGTGACAATGCATTCGCCAGGCATTGAAGCCTACGCAGCGAATGTCCGCCTGGTTGCACGACGAGCCGCTGAAGTGCCACCAATGGTGCTGGAAGAACGAACGATTTTCAGGGCCGATCGTTCGACAACCGGACATTGGCGGCGCCACCATCGATAACATCCCTCCCGGTATTTGAACCTTCCGCCCCTCTGCATGCCGACTGATGGCCGCTTGCCTCATGATGCGCCGAGCCCGATCCGCCAGCACACGCTGGATGGCGGTCGTGCTGCGCATGTGCGTGGTGGTGGCCGCCTGGCAGGGCCCGATCCCCTGGTTCCATTCGCACAGCTCCCTGGCCCAGGCGGGCGATGATCTCTGGCTGATCGAGCATTTGCAGGCCCATCACGCGGCAATGCCGGGTTGCGATCACGGGTGGTTGGGCTGGCATTTCCACTGCGATTTCCCCGGTTCGTGCGGTGATGATGCCCAATCGCCTTCCGATGATGCTCGCCCCACCCTCCCATCCCCCGCTGTCGTGGAATGTGTTGTGACCTCCCTGGCATGGGAGTCCGCAACGCAGGGCCTGGACACCTTAAACCGCGGGCATGACGGCCCTCTGTCCGGCTTGCTCCCGGCGGGCATGCGGCATCCCCATTTCTTCGATGCCTTCGCTCCCACCCTCGCGCTCCCGCTACGCTTTGGCCGACTGATCTGCTAGTCGCGGCCACGCTTTCTTGATCCATCGGGAGCCCGCCCCGGTGCCCCCCCTTGCGCTATCCTAGCGCTGCTTCATGGGCAACCCGGCGGCAGCGCAACGATGCCTGCCATGTTGCTGCGGCTCTGGAGCCGCTCGCGAATCGATCCCTTTGCCCGATGCCTCGGAGCCAAACCATGAGGATTGCATGGCCGCTGTCTGGCCGCCTCCGCATCACGCTCGTCATTGTTGCTGCCTTGGCGCTGGCCGCGCTGCTAGCCGCCTGGTGGTTTGTTGGCCCGCAACTGTGGCCGGCCAAGCGCCTCGCGACCGTTGGTGATGCGGAATCCGCGGTCCAGGCCACCGTGGTTGCAGCCCGCCACCCAGGGAATGAAGCATCGCCAGATGAGATTGAATTCCCTCGCGAATCGTGGGGGGCCGCCAAGATCGTCTTGCAGCCCGTCGAGGCCGCCCCGCTGGAGCAAACCCTGGAACTGACGGGGAAGGTTTCGCTCAATCAAGACCGCGTGGCCCATATCTATCCGTTGGTCGAGGGACGGGTAGCTGCAGTCAACGTCCAATTTGGGCAGCGCGTCGCAAAGGGTGAGCTGTTGGTCGTGGTGCGGAGCAGGGAGGTGGGCAGCGCCATGCTCAAGCTGTACGAAGACCGCCTGCTGCTGGAATACGCCAAGGTGAAGGATCGCTGGACGCAGTCGGTGAAGGAGAACACGCACGCGCTGATCGACATGATCCAGCGGTCGGCTCCGCTGGAAGAGATCGAGGATGCGTTTCGCGATCGCGCGCTAGGCAGCCACCGCAATGCGCTACTCACGGCATATATCGAACTGCAAAAGCACCAGATCGACATGCAGCGATTGGAGCCGCTTTCCCAACAAGGGGCTGTCGCCGCACGGCGGTTCATTGAATCGGAATCCCAGATGAATGCGGCCCGGGCGACCCTTCAATCGCTCATGGAGCAGATCCGCCAGGATACGGTACAGGCAGCGATGGAATCAGCTCAGGCAGTGAAAGAGCTGCAGACGCGCGTCACGGTCGACGAAGCGAGCCTGAGGATCATCGGCTTTGATGATGAATCCCTGGCCGCCATCGATTCGCAACGCCTGGGCGAAATGGTTTCGCACTATCCCGTGGTGGCGCCGTTTGATGGCACCATCATTTCCAAAGACGTGGCCCTGCTGGAACGGGTTGGTCCTGAAAGCCAAATTCTGAGCATTGCCGACCTCTCGACCGTTTGGATCAATGCCGACATCTACGAGGAACATCTCAGCCTGCTGGAGTCGCTGGACCAGCAAACCATCTACCTCAAGTCCGCTGCCTGGCCGGATCGCACCTTCCAGGCCCGAGTGTTCTACACCGGCGACGTGGTCGATGAATCCACGCGCACCATCTCGCTGCGGGCCCTGGCCGACAACGATCACGGGCATCTCAAGCCGGGAATGTTCGTCAGGATCGAAGTGCCCAGCGGTTCGCCCGACAACGTCGTTCAAGTGCCCTTGGAAGCCGTGCAGGCGCACGCCGGCAACACTTTCGTGTTCGTGCATGTGGAGGGCGATCGCTTTGCCCGGCGCGATGTCGTGCTCGGCCGGAGAAACGACCGGGCCGTGGAAATTGTATCGGGACTTGCTCTCGGCGAGATGGCCGTCGTGAGCGGCGGCTTCACGCTCAAGTCGCAGATGCTGGCCGAACTGGTCGAAGAGTAATCAGCCAAAGGCAAATTCGGCCGTTTGGCGCCGCCCGCGTTTGAGGCAACAAGCGCCGATTCACGAGGACACACCTTCATGGTCCATCACATCATCAACTGGTCGCTGGAGAACCGGTTCATCGTGATGCTGTTGGCAATCGTGCTGCTGGGCGCTGGCCTGGTTTCCGCATTGGCATTGCCGCTGGATGCGGTTCCCGACCTGACCAACGTGCAGGTGCAGATTCTGACGACGTCGCCAGCCTTGGGCCCGGTGGAAGTCGAACAGTTCATCACCTTTCCGGTGGAAAATGCGATGAGCGGGCTGCCGCGCGTGAGCGAGATTCGCTCCATCAGCCGGTTCGGACTTTCTGCGGTAACCGTGGCGTTTGAGGATGGCACCGACATTTACTGGGCCCGCAACCTCGTCAATGAACGGCTCCAACAGGCCCGGGAGAACATACCGGCCGGGATGGGCGAACCCGAGATGGGGCCGATCGCCACCGGCATGAGCGAAATCTACCAGTTCGAGGTTCGTGCTCGCCCCGGTTACGACTACAGCCTGATGGACCTGCGGACCATTCTCGATTGGCAGATCGCGTTTCAACTGCGGAGCGTGCCGGGGGTGATCGAGGTCAATACGTTCGGCGGCGAGCTGAAGACCTACGAAGTTCAGGTCGATCCCGATCGGATGCTGAATTACGGTATCTCGCTGCGCGATGTCTTTGATGCGCTGGAGGCGAATAACGCCAATGCTGGCGGCGGCTACATCGCCCACGGCGCCGAGTTGCGTTTGATCCGCGGAGAAGGCATGGTGGCGTCGCTCAGCGAGGTGGAGAACATCGTCATTGAGAACCGCCGCGACGGAACGCCGATCCGCGTTTCCGATATTGGCACCGTGAGCTTCGCTCCGATGCTTCGCCAGGGGGCCGTAACGCGCGACGGCGACCGCGAAGCGGTTACCGGCATGGTGATGATGCTGATGGGAGGAAACTCCCGGCAGGTAGTGGCCGATGTCAAAGAAAAGATCGCCGCCATCCAAGCCACGCTGCCCGAGGGCGTGTATATCGACACCTTTTACGATCGCACCGAACTGGTCGATAAGACCATTCATACCATCGCCGAGAATATCGGCGTGGGCGTGCTGCTGGTGATCGTGATGCTGTTCCTGTTGCTGGGCGACGTTCGGGCCGGATTGATCGTGGCGTCGGCCATTCCCCTTTCCGCCATGTGCGCTTTAATCGCCATGGACCTGGCCGGGGTCTCGGCCAATTTGATGAGCCTGGGGGCTGTCGATTTTGGCGTCATTGTGGATGGCGCGGTGGTGATGGTGGAAAACGCCGTCCGGGCCGCAAGCGCCTACCAGCGCAAGACTGGTGCCCGAACCGTCCCCAAGTCGGTGTTTCGGGAATCGTCGGTTGAAGTGGGCAAACCGATTCTGTTTGCAGGGATCATCGTGATCATTGTGTTCTTGCCGATCCTCAGCCTCGAAGGCGTGGAAGGCAAGATGTTCCGACCGATGGCTTTCACCTTCATGTCGGCGCTCACGGGGGCGCTGGTGCTGGCCGTCACCGTGATGCCGGTGATGGCATCGCTGTTTCTGGCTCGCAGAGCGCGCAGCAGCGATACCCTGCTGGTACGGCAGCTTAAGCGAGGCTATCGCCCACTGCTAAGGTTCGCCATGGTACGCCCCGGCCAGATGACGGCACTGGCTGCGGCCGTGTTTGTTGTCAGCGTGGTGCTGGCGTTGGGGTTCGGGATCGAGTTTGTGCCCAAGCTCGATGAAGGCGATATCGCCATTCAGGCTACGCGCCTTCCCAGCGTGTCGCTGGAAACTTCGCTGGAAATGACCAAGGCCATGGAGCGCACGCTGTTGAAATTTCCGCAGGTCGAAAGCGTGGTCTCCAAGACCGGCAGACCAGAAATCGCCAACGATCCCATGGGGGTGCATCAGACCGATATCATCGTTCGCATGCGGCCGGTCGATCAGTGGCCCGAGCGAATCCCCAAGGAAGAACTGGTCGAGGCGATGCAGGAAGCCCTGGAGCGGGAGGTGCCCGGCAATTCCTACGGATTCACACAACCGATTGAATTGCGGGTTCAAGAACTGGTGGCCGGCGTGCGATCCGACGTGGGGCTCAGCTTGTATGGCGACGACCTGGAGGTCCTCAAGGAAGTGGGCGACGAAATCGTGCAGGTTCTGAGCCAGGTGGAAGGGGCCGCCGACGTGCAGGCCCAGCAGATTGCAGGGCTGCCTTACCTGCGCGTGGTGATCCGGCGCGATGCCATTGCGCGTTACGGGATTCATGCTCGCGACGTGCTCGATGCCGTAACGGCCGTGGGGGGCACGCCCGTGGGCGAAGTGTTCGAGGGGCAGCGGCGTTTCCCGCTCCAGGTACGAATTGCGCCAGCATGGCGAAACGATGCCGATAAGCTGCGGCAGTTGAAGATTGCCGACCCCCGTGGCCGCCAGATTCCGATCTCACAATTGGCCGATATCCGGATGGAAGACGGCCCGGCCGAAATCAGTCGCGACGCGATCCGGCGGCGTTTGCTGCTGCAATGCAATGTGCGTGGGCGGGACCTGGCGGGATTCGTCGCCGACGCCCAACAAAAGGTCGCCGAAAGCGTGAACCTGCCGCCCGGCTATTCGCTGGAGTGGGGCGGTCAATTTCAGAATCTGCAGGAGGCCACTGCCCGATTGATGATCGCCGTGCCTGTGGCTTTGTTTCTGATCTTCTCGCTGCTGTTCATCACGTTTGGCTCGGTCAAACTCACGCTGCTGATCTATCTGAACGTGCCGATCGCAGCCACGGGAGGCATTTTTGCCCTGTGGCTGCGGGGGCTGCCGTTCTCCATCTCGGCAGGCGTGGGATTCATCGCGCTCTTTGGAATCGCGGTGATGAACGGCGTGGTGCTGATTGAGCACATTCGCCATCTCCGGACGCACGGCAAAGGCCAGCTTGCCAGTGTGATCCAGGGCTCCGTAGACCGCCTGCGGCCCGTGCTGATGACGGCAACCTGTGGAGCATTGGGATTTGTGCCCATGGCCGTTTCAAGCAGCGCCGGAGCCGAGGTGCAACGTCCGCTAGCCACCGTGGTGATCGGTGGCCTGGTTACCTGCACCGTGCTCACCCTGCTGGTTCTGCCGGCAATCTACCGCTGGTTTGAACCCAAGGCACTCACAGAGGAAAAAATGGACGTGCCGTAATGCGGCAACCGGGTGGCCGCAGACATAAGAAGTTGCCCCCCAACCGCAGGCAAGCAAGCTGCAGGCGAACCCTGCCTGGTTTCGGACGGCACACCCCTTGCCGCATCGCGCGTTCCTCCTGAACGGCTGGCGCGCAGCGAACGTTGCGTTGGCGTGCCCTACGGGTTGGGGCCGCCGTGGACGGGCTCGCTAATCACCTTGGAACTGGCGACCGCCGTAGGATTGAGCGTCGCGCGGCCCCAGGCCACGTCGAGCGGCAACCGCGAGAAATCGACAATGCAGCCATCGCGGCTGTAGCAGCTTAAGTCGTGCGTGGCACCCATGAAGATGCAATCCACCGGGCAAGGCTCGACACACAATGCACAAAACATGCACTTGGTGTAGTCGATCGTGAAGCCCGTGACCTTGAAGCCCTTGCCCTTGGTGGAACGTTCCTTGCCGATGTAGATGCAATCGACCGGACAAGCCTTCGCGCACTGGTCGCAAGCGATACAGGTTGTGAGATCGAAGCGGTGAAACCCGCGGTACCGCGGCGCCACCACGAGCGGCAACTCGGGGTACTCGTACTGTTGGGCGAACGCCCCCCGCTCTGGATCGTAGGTCTTGAACCAATAACGGAGTGTGATCCACAGGCCCTCGCCGACGGTGACAACCGCATCGACGATGTCTTTCAGCCAACCTCGGAATCCGCGGAGCCAAGCCATGGGGGTCACGCTCTGCTTGCAGCCGCTTTGCCTGGAGGGCGGGAAGCATTTTGCCCCTCCCACACACAACCCAGGAACAACGAGCACGCGGCCTAGGGAACGACGAGCATCAAGAGACAGTCCGTTGAATTATAGAGGCCGCCGGCACCTTCGCAAGAGATTGCGGACAGCCCAAAGCGGGGGGCAGGTGATCGGCCAGCAGGTCGGCTGCCGCGTGTTTCCCCCCCTAAACCACCAAACGGGCCGTTAAAAACCAGCGACGTAAGACTACCGGGCGGTGATGGTGCGTTTCTTTCGGGTGACGCCATTTTTGGCGTCGATCAGCAGCGGCTTGAGTTGGGTCAACTCGGCCAGGCCGGCTTCGGCAAACTCCAAACCTGAAACATAACGGCCCGGACGCACCCACTGGGCGATGATTTCGGGCGACACGCCGAACAACTCCGCCAGCAGCGTGTCCATGTCGGTTTCCAGCTTTTCAAAATGCCGCGCCCATTCGGCAGCCTCGGTAATCTGTACGTGCTCCTCGCTCTGCCATTTCATGGGATGAAACAGCAGCACGCTATAGGGCGTGACCAGCCGGCGGTGGCAGGCGGCGAACGGCCACAACGCCGCCGACGAGCACTCCCCCGTCACAATGCCCGTGGCCTTCACGCCCCGCAGAACCATCAACGTGGTGAGCGACATGGCCGTGTACGGGCTACCGCCGGGGGAATCGAAGTACAACGTGCAACTTCCCCCGGGCGGGATCTGGAGGAACTTGTCCGTCAGTTCCGTCTCGTTGTCGGTGATATCGCCGACCAGGGCGATCTCGACCGGGCCGTCGTGGTCATATTCGCTCATCCGAAATCCTTTCGAAGTGGTTGAACCCCTGTCTCTTACTTCCGAGATATAGCCCGCCGCGATGCGCGCAGCAATCATTCGCTGCAAACTCGTGCGGCTCCCTTGCACGAAACACTTGACACGGGCCGCAGCGCGGCATTGCCTCCACCGGCGTCTGCCTTGCTAACGCGCCCCATCGCCGAGTGCCGCGGCGGGCGAGAGGCTATGCAGCAGCGTGCATTCCACAGCCTCCATCGGGCACAATTTGGCGCCATCCAGTGAGGGGAGGCGTGAGCCGGCGGCGGCCTATTGCGATTGCGGAGCGAACCTGGCCCGTTCCTCTTCGATCAACTGCGCAATCTGGGCCGCGCCGTTTTCGATCGGCACGTTGAACGGCTCGGTTTCGCGGCGCCACTTCACTTCCAACTGGCCTTCGGCCAGGCCGCGTCCACCCACGACCACGCGCAGCGGGATGCCGATCAGGTCGGCATCCTTTAGCTTCACGCCGGCGCGGTAATCGCGATCGTCCAGCAGCACCTCGATTCCGGCGGCCGTCAGTTCCTGGTAGAGCTTCTCGGCCGCTTGCATCACGTCCTCTTGCATCACGTTCAGCGGCGTGATGACCACCTCGTAAGGTGCCAGGGATATCGGCCAGACGATGCCGTTGTCGTCGTGCTGGGTTTCGATCAGCGCCGCAATGATACGGTTCACGCCGATGCCGTAGCAGCCCATGATGATGTCGTGCTGCTGCTCCTTGTCGTCCAGAAAGCGGGCTCCCAGGGCCGACGAATACTTGGTACCCAGCTTGAAGACGTGCCCCACCTCGATGGCACTGCGAATCTGCAAGGTGCCTTTGCCGCCGGGCGCCGGATCGCCTTGCACCGCATTGCGCAGATCGGCGAAGTGATCGGCGGCCACCTCGAAATCGCGTCCCAGGTTGGCCCCTTTGTAGTGCTTATCCGTCTGGTTGGCGCCAATGATGGCGTTCTTGACCCCGGCCACATCGTGATCGGCCCAAAGCGGAATCTTCAGCCCCACCGGGCCGGCAAACCCCACTTTCGCCCCGGTGACCTTCTCAATGACTTCTGGCGAAGCCAAGGCGATGGACTCGGCGCCGACGGCGCGGCGGACCTTGTTCTCGTTCACCTCGTGATCGCCCCGCACCAACACCGCAATCGGCTGGCCATCCGCCTCGTAAACGATCGTCTTGATGAACCGCTCGGGCTTGCTCTTAAGCAACTTGCTCACATGTTCGATGCTGCCGGCCTCGGGGGTATCGACCAGTTCGAGCGGCTCCTCGGGCACGTCGGGAGCCGTTACCTTGCGAGGGCCGATTTCAGCCCGCTCCACATTCGCGGCATACCCGGTGTCAGGGCAGTACACAATGCGGTCTTCGCCATTGTCGGCCAGCACCATGAATTCGTGGCTGGCATCGCCGCCGATGGGGCCGCTTTCTGCTTCGACCGGAAGATACTTCAATCCGCAACGGTCGAAGATGCGGCAATAGGCCCGGTACATGGTGTCGTAGCTTTGATTGAGCTGTTCGACGGAGGCGTCGAAGCTGTAGGCGTCCTTCATGAGAAATTCGCTGGTGCGCAGGACGCCGAATCGTGGCCGCTCTTCGTTGCGGAACTTGGTCTGAATCTGGTACAGCGTGATGGGCAGTTGCCGGTAGCTGGAGACGTGCCGCGCCACCTGCTCGCACACCACCTCCTCGTGCGTGGGTCCCAGGGCCAGATGCACCTGGCGGTTGCCGCGATTGACCTTGAATTGGATCAGCACATTGCCGAACGCCTCCACCCGGCCGGTCCGCTCCCAGAGAGAAATCGGCGTGAGCGCAGGCATCAGGATTTCGACCGCGCCGCTGCGATCCATCTCTTCGCGGACGATCTGCTCGGCCTTCTTCAGGGCCCGCAGGCCCAACGGCAAGTACGTGTACGCACCAGCCATCACCTGGCCGATCATGCCGGCCCTGAGCATCAATACGTGGCTGGGAATCTCGGCGCCCTCGGGCGTCTTCTCCTTCATGGTGGGAATCAGCGTCTTGGTCCAGCGCACGGCTAGCTCTCCTGGCGGCAGTCGAAGTCGATGCGGTTGATCGGGGGGGCGGGCCCGGCAACATCGGCGATCCATCCAGCGGACGGCACACGTGCCGGCCAACCGCCGAAACCGGGGCAGTTTCGCACGGCCGGCACCTTTCGACAAGGCCACCCCCACCGGGCAATATGGCGGCGGACAACCGTGGGGCAAACGCCCAGCGGCCCCCTCAGTAGCGAGGCAGGCTGGGATCGATCTCCTGTGCCCAGTGGTCGATACCGCCGGCCATGCTCTGCGCCTGGTAACCTTGTGCCCGGAGCCACCGAGCGACCCGAAGGCTGCGGCCGCCATGGTGGCAATACACCACCACGCGGCAGGTGCGGTGGGGTTCCAGCTCGCCCACCCGCGATTCCAACTCGCTCATCGGAACGAGGGTGGCACCTTCGATCCGCACCAGGGCGTGTTCGTCCACTTCGCGGCAATCCAGCAGCACGAAATCGCCGCTTTCCTTCAGGGCCGCCTGCACGCTCTGGCAATCCACTTCAATGGGCAGTTCGCTCGTCATCGTGGCTCCGCAATATCGTTCGGTTCGCTTGGGAATTCTGGTTGGCAGGGGGCGGGGAGGTTGACGCGGCGCTCTCGATCGCCGCCGCCAAGTGTTTGGCAGGTTCGCCAGGCCCCCCCGGCCCTTTGAGCCGCCGTGGCCAATCCGGCTTGCTTCTGGCGGGGCCGCTCTCAGCGGCCGATCCTTCTCGGCACTGGTCCAAGAAACTCACGCCTGGGAGGATCGATCGCAATCGATCCACCGGCCGCCGATCAGCCGCTGCTGAGGGCAGAAATTGCCCTTGTAGGCCATCCGGCTGGGGGCGTCGAGATAAAAGCCCAAGTAAAGATAAGACAACTCCCAGGTCCTGCACAATTCAATCTGCTTGAGGATCGAATACGTGCCGGGGCTGAGCCGCTCGTACTGCGGATCGAAATAGCAGTACACCGCCGAGAGAGCCCGCGAACTGCGGTCGGTCACCGCCACGCCAATCAGTTCATCGTCCGCGTAATAGCGAATCTCAAACGTGTCGCAGCAGCTATCGACCAGGAACGCCGCGTAGCCTTCAGCCGTAATGGGGCTCTCGCCGTGGGTCAGCCGCCTGCCCGACTTGTGGAGGTTATAAAGTTCAACCCGGCGACGGTCCACCATCGGCCGGCCCAGCTCCAGCCGCAGCACGGATTCTGCCTGTCGCAGAACCCGGCGCTGCGAGCGGTTGGGCGTGAACCGCTGAACATCCACGCGGATGGGTGTACACGCGCGGCACGCCGGGCAGGCGGTGTGATAGATCATGTCGCCCTGGCGACGATCACCCGCCACCAGGCGTTCATCGAACTCCTCGGGCGTAAATGCCCGGAGGGGGTAGCGCATCGGCAAGCGGGCGGTTTGCCCTTTGAGGTACGGGCAGGGCTCGAAGCCGTCGTACACGACCACTTCTGGCGGATTGTTCTTGCCGCTGTTGCGCATGGATCGCCTTGGGCCGCCGTGCGGCGGGAAGTCATCCCTAGCCGTCGATGGAAGCAGACGCCATTGTCGGCTCCCAGACCACTTCCTCCATTCTTCACCATCGACCCGCCAAGGCAAGCAACTAGAGCGGCCGCTTTCGCCCTTGCCTTGGCATCCCTGAGGGGGCCACTGGCGGAATGAGCAAGTGCCAGACCGCGCGGGGCCAAAATGACGCAGCCCCCGCAGCGGCTGCGCCAAATCGGGCGGCAGCGGCCGCAACTGATAGCATTTGTGCGGAAATTCTGTTAGGATGATGTCTGATATGCAGGAGGAGCGTCCCCATTTTGCGGCGTGACTGAGCAGGTTGTTGCTGCCGGTTGACTGATTTCCGCCATTTCTGCTGGCGATGCAAGTGGCATCGCGTTTTGATTGGACGCCCGGCGCTTAATTGGGACGGTGGCTGCCACACCGGCAGGGATTGATGCGCCCTGGGGCGGCGCGAAGGAGCCAATCCCCGCGCGGCGGCTGATTGTCTTGGCTTGACGTTCGAGCAAGGAAGCCGGCAGTCGCGCATGCGCGGCCGTCGTGGCTCGGCTCGAAGCTTCTGCGTTGTTCTCCTGCAGCGCAATTGGGGAGGCGGCCGTGCGCCTGCCTGTCCGGTGTTCCTTTCCGCAGGAGACCATTCTGATGAGCCACAAAAAGCCCGGCCCTCTGACCTCTAGCATCCGGCCACCGAAACTGTGTCCCGTATGCGGGGCGGCCAGCTATTCGCGCGATGGGATTCATCCGCAATGTGCGCAGCAACAAGCCGACGCCCCGCGCGTTGCTCGACTCAAGGAAAAGAAGAAACGAGAGCAGGCCAAGGCCGCCGCGGCAAAATCCAACTGACGCTTTCCACAGCGACTCGCGCCCGTCGAGGCACCGGATGTGAGCATCCAGGCCGCGGGGACGACCGGGGGCTTTTGAGTCGCGTTCAAGCCTGCAAGAGCCGGTTCCACCGGCCGCATGTGCGTTCGGAAACCATCTTTCGGGATCGGGCTACGGTTATCCGTGCCGCTGAACGTGCCGAGACTCCGTTCGAAGCGTCTGCCCGCTGCGCACGGCTCGCGCAGAGCCGTGGCACGACAAACGAACAGCCGGTTCCACCGGCTGCGCGCGACGTTGATGAACGAAGGCGGGCTCAGCCAGGGTCGCGCTCTACGGCGGCCCGCAAGTAGCCGCCGTGGAGCGCTCCCAAGGAATACGCACGCTGTCATGCTCGCGGCGAGTGCCGATTCGTCAGGCGATGCCCAACTGGCAATGGCCGCTCACCGCTGGGGGGGCGGATCACGCCCGATTGCGGTGCAATTCGTTGAGCAGCTTCACCAGTGTCGACTGGATCTTGCCGGCGGCGGTTTCTTCCAAGAAGCTCGAACGAGCCCGCCAGGTTTCATAGCCGCCAAGCTTGTGCTGCTCTTCCGTGGGCAGGTAGCCGGCGTAGCCGTTGGCCAGTTCGATGGTGAACGTAGGCTTGAAGGGGCTTTTCTCCTTGAGGTTCAAGCCGATCTCCACGAACGTTTCGCAAGGAATGGCGCAGATGGCGGTGTCGCCAACCCGCAACGCCTGCAGCACGATCTCAATGTCGGAAGGCCAGTCGGCCATCAGCACGGTTTCGCGGGCATAGACCTGCTCGATGCCCCGCAAAGGCTGCCCCTTGGGTACCTGCGAAAGAATGTACTTGGCCCGGGCGACTTCATCGGGCGCCGGCAAGCGGCGGCCGAGGGTGAGCAGCGTCTGCCGGGCATCGAGCGTGATGTCGTCCTGATATTCGGCCTTAAGCAGTGCCTGGTGCGCGGCGTGCGCCACGTCGTGGGCCACCCGCTGCATCTGCACGTAAGGTGCCACGCGCTCGGCCGTCTGGCGGAAGTTGATGTTGTTGATGTCGCCGCTGGTGCCGTTGGTCATGATGCCAACAAACGGCGGGTCCAAACGATCGGCGCTGAGCAGGGCCTGCATCCGCTGGGCGAACAGGCCGAAATAGTCGGCCGACACGTGCCCGCCGCCGGTACCGCCCACGTAGTGCAGCGAGTAATTGCCCAGCAGGCCGATGGGCCGCCCCTCGATCGACGTTACGGAAATGACGGAAACATCCGGGTCGATCTTGCCCGCGGGCTCCAGCAGGCTATCGCTGGCTCGGGGCGGGTTCATCTTGACGCGGTCGCTGGTCTTGCCGAAAGGATCGGCCAGGACGGTGCCGGGTTTCATGTACCAGCGGCGATTGAACACCTGGCCGGGCTCGCTGCCCACGGCTGAGGCTACCTTCGCCGGCTCCAGGTTGTTTGCGGCGCGGATCACGCCATCGACAATCCGGCTCTGCAGGAACTCGCGATACTCGGGCTCGGGATCGCTTTGGAACACGCCCACCGAAGTTGGCGCGCTGTGCGTGTGCGTGGCCGAGATCAGAATCTGGTCGGCATCGACCACGCCCCGCTTGGCAATCTCGGCCTTGGCGGCATCCAGCAACTCGCGGTCGAGCATGCAACTGTCGCAGACCACAAACGCCAGGCGTTTGCTGCCGTCGTCGAGCACCAGGCATCGGGCATGAAGGTCGTCGTGGATGTGGGTCGCCTTGCGATCACTCATTCCTCCATTAAGCGACACGCCCAGCGGCGGCGTAATGTTGCTTGCGGCGGCTCCGGCGCGAAGCTTGCCCATTTCCGATCCTCCACGATGATAATGCGACAGTTGCAACCAATCCGATCGACTCCAGCGAATCGACGGTAAGACTCCGATTATTCCGATCGTGCCGACGCAACGCAAATGGCGGAGGCCATCCCTCTGGCCGAACCAGCCTCTCCGAGGGGGGCGTGCGGATTGGTCCGCGCAAGCGGAACATTCCGGCTGGTTTCGCGCGGGACCAGCCGCCGGAATGCTGGCGATTGCGCAAAATACAGGCTATAGGTAAATGGAGCGCCGGCCTGAGGACCGCGGCCCGGCGTGCTTTTGGTGGAATGCTCCTTCCACGCACCGACCTTCCTCCCTACCCCCCTCACGTTGCCATGCCCCGAGTCGTTTTGATCCGTATTGCATCGCCCGTTGCCCTGCTGTTGCTGGCCGTAACCGCATCGACCGCCTGGGGCCAGGCCGGCGACGAGGCGTTTGAGCAATGGGTTGACCTGTACGCTCAGCGGATGCCCAAGCAGGCTGCTGCCTGCACGCCCGACTGCCTGGAGCCATTCGACAAGGCTTCGCAGATGGTTGAGCAGTGGGCGGCCTACTTGGCGCGGTTTGAAGGCGTGACCGACGGAGCCGGCATCCTCGCCCGCGTCGATCGGCTGATTGCCGCCAAGCATCGCGTCGATGAGCTGCTCGACGAAGGCTTCGCGATGCGCACCCAGTTCGTGCAGGACCAGATCGACAAGGACCGGATTCGGGTCTGGTTGGGCGTGATGTCCAATCTGATCGACCTCTCGGGCCGGCTCAAACTGCAACTCAGCGAATCGGTGAACTACGCGGCATTCCGGGTCGCATCCGATGCCACGCTGCGCGAGCGGCTGGTAGAACTGTGCATTCGCCGCGATAGCGACGTGGGCGCAGCGGTCGTCGGATTGTTGCTGCTGCCGACTCCGCCCGATGCTCCCCAGAGCGTTCCGCCGGTGAGCGATGCCACCAAGCTGCGGATCATGGAGTTGATTGCCGCCACCGGCGAGCGGAGCCAATTGCCTCGCCTGGCAGAACTGCTGCGCGACCCGCAGACTCCACTGGAGTTGGTGGTGCATGCGGTGGATACGATCCGCAAGATTGGTTTACCCCAAGATCTGCGGCCGGAGGAAGTGGACGACGAAACCATGCCGCGCCCGGTCATTACGGCCAACGAGGCGTTCGGCCTGCTGGAAGGCGTGCCGGCCTCGCGGCTGGATGCTAAGACAGCCGAGTTGCGCCAAGAACTGCTCGACTGGCTCGATCATCGCCGCAAGCACGGGCTTGAAGGCAATTCCTACCGGCTGGGACACTTCGACATTCAACCGGGCGACTGGCTGCTGATGCGCAACCCTTCGCCTTATAACTTGTTCACCGATCTGCATCCCGGCCTGTTCACCCACGTGGGCGTAGCCGCCATCGAGGAAGGCAGCGACGGCAAGCGGCGAATGGTGATTGTGGACCTGCCCGAGCGCGGTTCGAGTATCCCTGCCGAGAATGTCGAAAACTATATCCGCAGCACCCTGCACTACGCTTTCCTGCGGCATCCTGATCCCAAGCTCGCGGCGATCATGGGGGCCAGGGCGGCCAGCATCATCGGCAACGAGTCGTCGTTTGATCTCAATTTCCGCACCGACCGGGTTCTGCCACTCAAGGGCAAGCCACTCAACGGCGTGGCCATCAAGACCTACTGTGCGGGGCTGCTGCTGCTGTGCGCCCAGGAAACGCCGCTGCCGCGCGAGCGGTTCTTCCCGGTTCCGGAAACGGCCCGGCCCGGCAATACCATCGAAAACATGAAGAAGCTGGGCCTCTCCATCGGCAAGGACTTTATCTCGCCGACGGGCTGCCTGCTCTCGCCCGAGTTGGCCATTGCCGGCCGCGTCACGCCCATGTATGAGCCCACCCGCGAAGTTGAAGAAATGGTGTTCGACGCCTTCTCCGATGGGCTGGAATACAAGACGTTCACGCCTTCGCCCGACTTGTACCAATCGCTGCGGGTGAAGATGGCGGAAGCGGCGGAGCAAAACCCACTGTTGGCCGAAGCCCTGCGCAAGCAAGAGAACATCGGCCGGGAAATGGACCTGGTGGCCGCCGCCAAGACCCAGGCGGTGGTCGAAACCCTGGACGAGATCGCATACGGTCATAGCGATCTGTTCGCCAAGGCCCGCTTCGCGGTTACCTGCGGCGACCTCAATCGGTTGCCGAGCCTGGGCTACACCGATGAGCAGGTCGAAGAATATCGTAGGTTGCGCGAGCGGCACGACGATCTATACCAGCGGTTTCTGGCAGGCACGTTGATGGCCCGCGACCTGCGCGTAGCCCTGGTGAAGTACTACGGCGAGCGAGGCAAGCAGGAACTCGACCGCCGCTTCTTCCGCGAGCAGTAAGCGCAGCGGCCAAACAGCACTTCCTGTCACCAGGGGGATGCTCGGCCAGCGACCACGCGCTGGCCGTTCGGCGCCGATGGTGTCGTAGTCGGCACACACAGAAGATTGTGCGGCGAGCGGAAGTGTGTGCGATGAGGCCCGGCTGCGTCGTTTTGTCGTAGCTAGTTGGTGGTGCGTCTTCGCGTGCTCCACCAAATCAGTAGTCAACTGCGGCCCATTTTGTCCATAATGGACAGACCTAGCGGGAAAGGGGCACATTCCCTGCCCGACTGAGCGGGCCGTTTTCGTTCAGCCCGCGGCGTAATGCACCCCGTACGCGTATGCGTCACAGGAGTCGTCGTGCCGGGTTCGCACGAGTTTCCGTCGCGCGCCTCTCCGCCGCGTCACATCCATTGGGCCGGACTCCTCCTGATCGCTGGAACTGCCGGGCTCGTCGCAGCCAACCTGGCGGGCGTTGGCAGATCAGGCTGGGAACCGGGGGTCGCGTGGCGGGTGGCCGGCGTGGTAGTGTCGGTCGCCCTGGTCGTGGCCGGCGGCCTGTGGATGGCAGCCATGGCACGGCGTCCTTCCCGGCAGCCAGATGAAATCGCACCGGGCAGCGAATCCTTGCCGCATCCGGTACACGATACGGCCGCTGCCTTGGATCACTACCGTTCGGCCTTGCGCGACTCCGAGGCCCTGTACGCATCGCTGGTGGATAACTTGCCGGTGTGCGTATTGCGCAAGGACCTCCAAGGGCGATTCACATTTGCCAACCAGGCATTTCGAAAACTCATCCATCGCAATTCCGAAGAAATTCTGGGCCGCACCGATTTTGACTTCTTCCCCGAGGAACTGGCGGCCAAGTACCGCCGCGACGACCAGGAGATCATTCGCGCGGGCGAGTTGTTTGAAGACGTGGAAACGCACGTCCGCGACGACGGCAAACAACTGTTCGTCCACGTGGTGAAAACGCCGCTGTACGACGCCAACGGCAATCCGATTGGCACGCAGGCCATCTTTTGGGATGTCACCGAGCGCAAGCGCGCGGAATTGGCGCTGCAGGAAAGCGAGCACCGGTTCCGCCAGTTGGCCGATCATCTGCACGAAGTCTTCTGGATCACCACGGCCGACGGCGACCACTTCGAGTATGTGAGTCCCGCCTTTGAGGCCATCTGGGGACGCAAACGCGAGGAACTGCACGAACATCCCGAAATCTGGACCCTGGCCATCCATAGCGACGACCGGGCGCGGGTTCGCAAAGCGTTTGTGCAGTCGGCCACGCAAGGTAATTTTGCGATTCGTTACCGGATCGTGCGGTCCGACGGCAACATCCGCTGGATTTACGACCGCGGCTATCCGGTCCGCGACACCGAAGGCAACGTGTATCGTATCGCCGGCACCGCCGAGGACATTACCGCGATGGTGGAGGCCGAGGCCGCGCTCCAGCGGGCCAAGGAACAGGCCGAGGCGGCCAACCGGGCCAAGAGTGCCTTCCTGGCCAATATCAGCCACGAAATCCGCACGCCGATGAACGCCATCATCGGCATGACCGAACTGGTGCTCGATACCCCACTGCTGCCCGAGCAGCGCGAATACCTGCGGATGTCGCGCGAGTCGGCCGAGTCGCTGCTGGCGCTGATCAACAGCATCCTGGATTTCTCCAAGATCGAAGCAGGGAAGTTCGATCTCGACCTGGAACCGTTCGACTTGGCACAGTGCCTGGGCGATACGATGAAACTGCTGGCCGTCCGGTCGCATACCAAGGGCGTCGAACTGATATACGACCTGGATGCCGCCGTGCCGTGCCAGTTGATCGGCGACCCTCACCGGTTGCGGCAGGTGCTGGTCAATCTGGTGGGCAATGCCATCAAGTTTACCGACCAGGGCGAAGTGGCCGTGGAAGTGGGGGTCGAACGTACCAAAGGCGACCGCGTGGTGCTCGCCTTCGCCGTGCGCGATACGGGAATTGGCATCCCGCGCGATAAATTGGCCCAGATCTTTGAGGCCTTTGAGCAAGTCGATAACAGCCCCACCCGCCGGTTTGGCGGCACAGGGCTGGGGCTGACCATCGCTGCCAAGCTGGTCGAGATGATGTCGGGCAACATCTCCGCCGAAAGCACCGAGGGACTCGGCAGCACGTTTCGCTTTACCGCCGAGTTCCAGCGGTGCGCCCAGGTGTCGCCGGAGGTGGACTACAGCGAAAAGCTTAGCGGCGTCCGTGTGCTGGCCGTGGATGATAATCCGACCAATCTCCGGGTGTTGCAGGGCATCCTGCAGCGGTGGCGCATGGACATTGCGTGCGTGGCATCGGCCGAGGAGGCCCTGGCGCAACTGAATGCGGCACACGCAGCCGGCCGAGCGTTCCAACTGTTGCTTTCCGACGTGCAGATGCCTCGCACCGACGGCTTTACATTGGCCCGGCAGGTTACCGAACGCCCGCAATTCGCCAGGCTGCCGATTGTACTGTTGACCTCAGGCGACCATCGCTACGACGCGCCGGAGTCGCAAGGGCTGAACGTGGCCGCCCACCTGTTGAAACCCGTTAAAGCAGGCGAACTGGGGGCCGCGATCGTGCGCGCTTTGGGGCTGGATCAGCCCGCGGCCGCGCCCAGTGATGACGAACAATCCGAAGTTCCGCTTCCCAACCTGCGAATCCTCGTTGCCGAAGACAGCCTGGTGAACCGCCGCCTGGTGCAAGGGCTGCTCACTCGGCGAGGGCATGAAGTGGTGGCCGTGGAGAATGGCCGCGAGGCCGTGGAGGCCGTCGCTCGCGAATCCTTCGACCTGGTGCTGATGGATATCCAGATGCCTGAGCTGGACGGCCTGGCGGCCACGCGAGAAATTCGCGCCGCGGAGGCGGCCACGGGCAGGCAGCGCATTCCGATCGTGGCCCTGACCGCCCACGCCATGAAAGGCGACCGCGAGATGTGCCTGGCCGCCGGCATGGATGGTTACGTTTCCAAGCCGGTCAGGATGCAGCAACTGGCGAAGACGATCTCGCAGTTGCTGGCCGCCCAAGAGGATGCCCAAGAAAAGTCAGGCGACGGGACCACGGGCGACGGGGCCACGGGCGACATGCAATCGCTCGTCGATACGGCCATCGCGCTGCAAACGAAAACGGCACTGGGCCCGCTTAGCACCGCGATACGTACGGATGGGGAAGTCCAGAATAACGGCGAGCCAGGTAAATTCGGCGGTGTGGATTGGCAGATCGCGCTGCAATCGGCGGGCGGGGATGAATCGCTGCTTGCCGATCTCCTGGCTGCGTTCCTGCAAGAGTGCCCCACGCTCTTGGAGCAGGCCCGCCGAGCGTACGACCTGGGCGATGCCTCCGGCCTGCGGCGGGCCGCGCATACGCTTAAAGGTTCGCTGCGTTACCTGGGGGCCGAACCGTGTGCGGTGTTGGCGTTGGAATTGGAACAGGCCGCGCACCGCTGCGAATTATCGCAGGCCGCTGGGTTGCTTCCGCGGCTTGAAGCGGCCGTGGCCCCGCTGCTGCCGGAGGTGCGCGGATTATTGTTCCAACGGTTGGCTGCGGCCGAGAAGAGCCCACTGGCCGATCCCGCGCGCGATCGGGCCTCGGGTTCGGCTTAACCGCGCGGCGGACCGCATGCGCGCGGCCAAGCCGCCACTTGCCGTGGCCGTTGCCAGCGGGTACAAGGCCAACCATCCGCGGGGGGGCCTTTGCCGGCGGGGAGCGACCCTGCCTGGCCCTCTTGCGGTACAATGCCGAAGCGACGGGCGATTCCCCACCCGGCCGCAACGCCATTTCCCCCTCGACGAGCAAGGTTCATCCATGACAACCGTGCTGGTGGTCGATGACGTCGCCGCCGATCGCGCTTTGGCCGGCGGCCTGATCGAAAAAGGCACCGGTTTCACCGTCACGTTCGCAGCCAGCGGTGAAGAAGCCTTGCAGCGCATCCGGCGCCTCACGCCCGATGTGGTCGTGACCGACTTGCAGATGGGCGACCTGACGGGGCTGGACCTGGTAGAAATCCTGGCCGATGAATTTCCCGACTTGCCGGTGCTGCTGATGACGGCCCACGGCAGCGAGGAAATTGCCACCGCCGCCCTCCAGGCCGGGGCCGTTACCTACGTTCCCAAGACTCAACTGGCTAACCGCCTGGCCACCGCGCTGGAACAGGTGGTCGAATTGTTTCGGGGCGACGACCGGCACGACCGTCTGCTTAAGTACCTCTCGCGCTGCGATACGTCGTTTGTTCTTGAGAACGATCCGCTGCTGATTCCGCCGCTCATCACGCACCTGCAGCAACAACTCACCTGGGCAGGTATCTGCACGGCCCCCGAGAGCATTCGGGTAGGCATTGCCCTGGAAGAAGCGTTGAGCAACGCCCTGTATCACGGGAACCTGGAGATCAGCCGCGAGGCGTTTGAAGAGGCCAGGGCGGCAATGGTGGTCGGGGAGCCATTCGATTTGGTTCAGCAGCGGCGCGAGCAGCCACCGTACAACCAGCGCGTGATCCGTGTCCAGGTGGAAATGACGCCCCAGGAAGCTCGCTTCACGATTGAGGACCAAGGGCCCGGCTTCGATGTCTCCAGCCTGCCCGCCCCAGACGACGAATCCGCCTGGCAACGAGCGCCGGGCCGCGGCCTGCTATTGATCCACGGCCTGATGGACGAGGTGCAATACAACGACCGCGGCAACCGCGTGACCCTGACCAAGCGGCGGCTGGTCCGCGAAGAACCCGACCTTTCAGAAATCACCCTGGATTAGCCGCAGGCCGCGGCCCTGGCAACGGGCGCGCAGGGGCATCCGGGCCCTTTCCAGGCCATGAACACAAGGCGGCACCCTATGCGGTACAATGGGGGGCAAGGCATCATGCCCTGCGGCCTCGTTGCGCGTGCTGGTACCTGGCCGTTGGCAGGCACTGCCAACGGCCGCAGCCAGTTGCCCCTGGGCGGTCGCACGTCGGCATGTGACTGATTGCCGCATGACCATGGCAGGAGATTTGCATTAGCACGGCTTTATGGTTGCACTTGCGTTTCAACGAGCATCACACCTGCACACGGACGCCTGGCGGCCATCCACTTATCCCAAACTGATCGAGGAGGATTCAACGTGGCCATTCATCATGCACAGTCGGGCGAACTGGTGGACCTCAACGTTGAAGCAGCTGGCGGCAAGACGGCGGTTCTGGTTAAGAACGATGACCTGGAGATCATCCGCCTGACGATTGATGCCGGCGGTGAGATCCCCTCGCACCGGGCACCGAACCAACTGGTGGTGCAATGCCTCAGCGGGAAGGTGGAATTCACCGTGAACGACAAGCCCCAGATCATGAGGCCGGGGCACTTGCTGCATCTTTCCGGGCGTGAACCCCACTCGGTCAAAGGATTGGAACGAAGCGTGCTGCTGTTGACGCTATTGCTAGGCGGTGACGAACCGCCCAAGGAAGAAGTGCAGGAGGCGTCTGAAGAATCGTTCCCCGCCAGCGATTCTCCTTCCTGGACCGGTCTTTCGGCCAACGGATAACGCAGGCGCAGGCTGCAAACGGGGCAAGCCCATTGCCGATTGCGGGCAGGCGGCAGGGGGGACCAGGTGCGATGGCGCCACCCCCCGGCGGCCGCTGGGCGCCCTTAGAACCGCATCCACCGCGGGACAAACTGCTTCATGCGATCCATGAAGCCGGTTCGTTCCGCCGGTTTGGAAGTGGGGCCCTGGGCCTGCTGACCCGCGTCACCGCCGGTTCCCGCGCCGGGATTGTTATTGCCGCGGGGTGGGCCGGCTCCTGGCGTTTGATCGGAGCCGCCGGTCGATCCGCTTGAGCTGCCTGTGCCTTGTGCGGCCGTACCGGCGATATTTTCCGCTGGCGGATGGTCGTGAACGTGCATGGTCAGGAACCGCGGCCAGTAGCCTTCCAGTAGTCGCAGGCAGTCGGCGATTTCATGGTTCTGGAGTTTGACTCCGGCCAGGGTGATGAGCTTGGACAGTTCCACCAGTTCGTCGCGGCGGAACAACAAGTCGAAGCATTGCACTTCGTCGACCCAGACCTGGCCCGGCCCCATCAGATCGAAGCGCACTCTCAGTTCGGAAAGTCCCTGGGTGGGCAAGTCGTGGACCTGGAAGACGAACTGCGTCCAACGGGAATGCAACTTGGGAACGCGCTCCCCGTGTCCAACCGGCGCATGGCGGTAATAGTTTCCACCCTCCAGGATTCCTTCAATGGCCAGTCGAAGGGGCGGTTGCTGCTGGGGATCGTCGATCCGGAGCCATACACTGACCGCAAAGCGGCCGGTTTCTGGCGGCTTGAGCGGGTCGCTCACCAGCGACAGGATTGGCCCGTTGCTGGTGAGTTTCACGCTGCGCTCGCCTTGGTGCTTGTGCTGGGTGTCCAGCTCGACCGACGTACCCGGCTGCATGCTGGCGGACCAGCCCTCGGGCTGGTGCTGGTCGCCGAGGGTTTCAAAGCCCCGATTCACCAAGGGCAGCGGCTGAGGGGTTTCGCGCAGCGAGGCGGCCCTGGCTGCCAGTTCTTCGAGCTTGTCGTTGAGGGGTTTGTGGCAATCGGGCGGGAGGCGGACTTCCACGCGGTGAACCTTCACGCCCACGGCGTCGATCTTCGCCGCGGCCAGGCCATACGGTTCAATTTCCAGTTCCCAGACCCGGCCTTCGGAAGTCGAATCGAGCGCGATGGTTTCTTCATTCAGGCCAACTCGGACCAGTTTCTCGACGGCCGTTCCCTCCAGGTAGAGACGCGCCTTCACCTGCCAGGGGGAATCGTTGACCGCATAGAGCCACGTTTGCTGATCGGCGGCGGCGATCCGAACCGTGAGCGGTTGTGGCACGCGGTCCACGCTGGTAAAGCTTTGGCCCGGCAGCGACCGCAGCACGGCCAGCAATTCCTGAAGCGATTCTTCCTGTCCCAGCGGCAGCATGAACCCGCCGTCGAACAGCTTGCGGCTATCGAAGGCGGCGAGGTGCCGGACAAACCGCCGCCGATTGTACTCGGCCGCCGGTGGCGTGTGCGCCGCGATCCAGCCCACCCCGGGCGCAAACGGCGCGCGGCTTTCAAACGATGGTACGTCGGCATCCAGGCTGGCGTGATGCAGCAGGCTGGCCTCGACGGTTCCGGCGCCTTGCGGGCCGCCGAACGCCCGCGCGATGTCCCACCCCAATTGGGGCGAAAGGCTGTCGAGCCGCTCGGCCAATTGAACCTTTTCCGAGCGGAGCAGCACGATGCCGGGCTCGCGATGCAACTGCGGGTCGATGCCGGCTTCCAGCAATATGGATGCGGCGTCGAACCGCTGCGGCAGCGACGGCACCAACCGACTTTGCCAGGGAGGACCGTCGAACATTTTGCCGGCCGCGAGAATCAAGTCGGCACCGGGCTTGGCCAACACCAGCTCGCGCCGCATCGCGCGATACAGGTTGCGCATCACGCCGGCACGCCAGGCCAGCCAGGCCTCGCGTTGCGGCCCCAACAGGTGCGCAGCGCGCTGGGCAAACCGCGTGGGGCCCGTGCCGGGCACTTCAATGCCTGTATCTTCTGTGAACCGGGCGATGGTCGCGTCGTCAAACCCCCACTCCGGGCCGGGCAGTTGGGCATAGCCCCGGGCGGAAAGCGTAATCGACAGCGCGTGGAACGATTCGTGGTTGGCGCAGCGGCGAGCCAGCTCGCGAACCACCTGCAGCATCGCCGCCTGCACGCGCGGATGGAGCGGGTTGTAATACGCCGCCGGGCCGCTGCCGCGGTAGCGGTGCCGCCATGAAAGCCCGTCGGCTCCCACCCAGACGAGGCCCTCGGCGTCGGGCCCGCCCGCCCGCAATAGGGTTTCCAATTCTGGCAGCGGGCTGGAAAACTCCACCGCGGGAATGAGTTGCAAATCGTATCGGTCGAACAATCGCAGCAGCAGTTCCAGTACGTCCTTGCGCTGCACATCCTGCCCTGAGGCAAAATAGGTCCCCGTATCGAACCGTGGCGTGGGTTGCAGCAGGTCGCTGGGATAGATGGCACTGCCTTCGCAGGCAGCGGTCACCACGGCCCCGCCGTATCCCAAGTGCTTGAGGTACTGCGCCAACCGGTCTGCCCCCTCGTAGAAGGTCGTCCAATCGGAAAGCGCCTTGCCGCTCCAGCCATCAACCGCTTCGGCCCCCAAGAAATTCTTGGCAAACAGCGGCTTGTCCAAGTAGGCAAACAGGGCCCGCTCGCTGGGCTTGGCCAGTTTCGCAGGCGGTTGCTGCGGCACCGGATCGGTTGCCGACGGCTCCAGCTCCGGCAATCTCGCAGGGCCAGCCAGCAGCCGTACCCTGCCGTAGACCGCGGGCAGCGCGCGGCGGCGATTGTGCAGCAGCAGCCACGGGGCCTCCGTGCGCGGCCAGAACACCAACCGGTGGGTCAACCAGCGCTGGGGACCGGCGGACGGATGCGGCAGGTCGAAGCCCGAATCCAGCGACACGGCCGGCGTGGTCCTCCCTGGCCCCGTTTCGACAATGCTGATGCCCAACGTCTGAGGTACATCGCTGGGAAACGATACTTCCACGATGTGGGGCTTGCCGATCGCTTGAATCGGCAGCGGGTAGGCTTGCCAGGCGGCATCTCGATATCCGGCATCTCCGGATCCAGCGGTGCTGGGCGAGGCATCCAATTGCACCATCGTCCCGAGCGGGTGTTCCAGCAGTCGGGCGGCACCGCTGCTGAGCGGACCACTGCGAAAGCCGGGCAGCGGCCAATCGCTGATTCGCTTGAGCCAGGAAGGGTTGGCCGGGTCGAATTCATGGACCACCTGCCACGATTCCTCTGGCTGGGCCGGCGCACTGGCCGACAACACCAGGAACTGCACGGAGCGGCGGGCGGCCACCTGTTTGAGTCCCAGGCGGCTTCGTAACCCCAGGACCGTAGCCTCGATATGGAGGTTGTACACGCCCTCGTGCCCGGGCGCGGGGAACTCAATGGCCAGCGGCTCATCGACCCAGGGATTGGTAACAGGTGCGGCGGGCATGGCCGAAGCGGGCGCAGCCCCGGCTGTTCCGGCACTTGCCGTTGCGGCCGTAGAACTGGGGATCACGGTTGTGGAAACCGGGCTCGACGCAGTGCTGGGAGGCCGATTCCCCAGCCCACCCGCGGTGATCGTTCGGTCGAACTGATGGTTCCAGAATACATCGTCGCCTCGGGCCGAACGCACTTCCAAGCGGAAGCGGATTCGGGTACCGCTGGCGACCGGCAACATATGGGGGTGGAGTTGTGCCTTGAACAATTCACCCGGGGCAAAGATCAGCGAACTGCGCTGCATCTCGATGCGCAAGGTATCGCCGGGAACGCGCTGCACCAGCAGGCGATTCCCTTGCTGGTCGATCTCGCTGCTGTGGTACTGGTCGACCAGTTGCTGCAGCGGAATCTCAATCACCTTGGGCGATGCTGGTGGCTCACCCAGCGGGGTGAGGCTGACCACCAGGACGGCCGAGCGGGGAGCCAGGGCCGTGAGGTCCAAGCCGTCGTAGGTTCTTGGACTGGGCTGCTCAAAGACGAGTTGCCCTTGCTCGCACCAAGCCGAACCGGGGACATCGGCCTCGATTCCCAGCGGTGCCAGCAAACCCAGGGTACCTTCGCTCAGGGTTACTGTGCCTTTCCACTGGCAGGCGGCCCCGCCGCCCCAGGCGATGCGGAGGTTCCAGCTTTCGCTCGGCTCAGCGGCCTTGGCGGAGGGAATACAAGCCATCCAGGCGAAGCCCACCCCAGCCAGAAGCAAGACCAGGGAGCATCGGCTGCTCGGTTGAGCAAGCGAGATACCGGAACGCCAGGCCCGGCGCGCATCGCCAGCCATCGTGCCCAGGCTGGGCACTCGGCAAGGCCGCTGGCCGTGGGGCCGCGGCGCAATGGCGATCGGGCGGGGTACGTCGTGCATCCGTGCTGACGCGCCTCAACGCGAGTGGGGAGGAACCGCCGGTGGCGGCCCGATTCCGTTGTGGTGCAACTTCCAGGGACTCATTGCCAGCAGTGCCGGCGCTTGCACATCCTGATCTGAGCCGCCGGCACCAACGGAAAGGTCGCGGAGTATACCCTCGCCCCGCAACAACAACCTAGGCCGATTTGGGCTAAGGGCGCTAGCGTGCTTGCGCGCCTGTTGCCCGGGGGGCTTTACTCGGGGCTGTGTGCCGAGGGGGCGTTGACTGGGGGGGGGCGCTGTCGCTGCTGTGCTGCCGGGTGAATCGCCCCCCATATCCGGGCCGCCGGCTACTTCCCGCCATTTTTGCCCGTTGATTGCATCTGCATGCGCGTTGTAGGATCGATCCATGAACGCCCCGGGCGGTGCCGTTGGGCTGCGGACGCCGTTTTGACCGCTGGGCGCCGTATGTCTGCCGGAACAGGATTCGTGGCACGCCCCCCCTGGCGAGGCGGCAGCGCGATCGCTACAAGCTACATTTGCCGTATCCAGGCGATGCATCGCCTGGGATGATCCGCCGTGGAGACGGCCTGGGCCGTGCGATCCCTCCCAGCGGCCGTGGAACAGCCGGCCGCACAACCGCCATCACCTGTACAAGCCTTACCAGCCATCCAACCTTTAGCGCAAGCCGCTCACTCCCAACGACTGTCTATGTCACTGATTGTTCAAAAGTTCGGCGGCACCAGTGTTGCCGACAGCGAAAAGATTCTGGCGGCCGCCCGCAAGGCCATTCGGGAACACCAGCAAGGCCACCAGGTGGTGGTTGTGGTCAGCGCGATGGGCAAAAATACCGACTTGCTCATCGATCTGGCCCACCAAGTGAACGAGCGCCCCCCGGCGCGCGAAATGGACATGCTGCTCTCCACCGGCGAGCAGGTCAGCATCGCGCTGATGGCGATGGCGATCGATGCCCTGGGCTACCGGGCCCTCAGCCTGACGGGTGCGCAAATCGGCATCAAGACCGATAGCACCCACACCAAAGCCCGCATCCAGTCCATTAATACCGAGCGGGTTCGCCGGGCGTTGGACGAAGGCTACATCGTGATTGCCGCCGGCTTCCAGGGCATCGACGAGAGCTCCAACATCACCACGTTGGGTCGCGGCGGAAGCGATACCTCGGCCGTCTCGCTGGCCGCCGTGCTCAAGGCCGATCAATGCCAGATTTACACCGATGTCGATGGGGTCTACACCACCGATCCCCGCGTCCTGCCTGAAGCCCGCAAGATGAGCCGCGTCAGCTACGACGAGATGCTCGAGCTGGCGAGCCTGGGGGCAGGCGTGATGCACAGTCGCTCGATCGAGTTCGCCAAGAAGTTCCGCGTCCCGGTCCACGTGCGCAGCAGCTTTGCCGACGTGCCCGGCACGCTGATCGTGAACCAGCCGGAATCGGCCGAACGGCCGGTGAGCGGTGCCGCGCTGGTCAAGAACGACGTCCGGGTGAGCGTGCTGGGGGTGCCCGACCGCCCTGGTTCCAGCTATGCGATCTTCTCGCGAATCGCCCAGCGGAACATCGCCGTCGACATGATCGTGCAGAACGTAGGCACGCAGGGCAAAGCCGACATCAGCTTCACGGTGCCCCGCGAGGATATGGGCGCCACGCTGGAAGCCGTGGCCGAAGCCTGCGAGGAACTGGGCGCGGAAGGCTACACCTACGACGAGGAAGTCGCCAAGATTTCCGTCGTGGGGCTGGGCATGGCCCGGCAGACGGGCGTGGCCCAAACCATGTTCCAGGCCCTGGCCGACGCCGGCATCAACATCCAGATGATCTCCACCAGCGAGATCAAGATTTCTGCCCTAGTGGCCAGCGAGCAGTCGCTGGCGGCCTTGCGGGTGGTGCACCAGGCGTTCGAGCTGCACAAGTCGCCCGGGGTGGAAGTCGATCCCAACGACACCACGCGCAGCAACGGCAACGGTGTCGACGTGCTGGCCAGCCTGCAAGGTTCGCAGCGCGAACTATCGCTCGATGAGATCGTCTCGCGGCTGCAAGGGATGGAAGACCTGACCATCGGCAACATCACGCTGGACGACACCCAGGCCCGGGTTACGATCACCAACGTGCCCGATGCCCCGGGCGTCTCGGCCAAGGTGTTTGAGACCATCGCCGGAGCGGGCGTCTTCGTGGATATGATCGTGCAGAGCATGGGCCGCGATCGCCGGGCCGACCTCAGCTTCACCGTACCGCGTTCCGATTTGCAGCAGGCGCTGACCCTGGCCCGGCAGGTGTGCAACGACCTGGGAGCCGGCCCGGTGACCAGCGCGCCGGAAGTTTCCAAGCTATCGGTGTCGGGGGTGGGGATGCGCTCGCATACCGGCGTGGCGATCCGGATGTTCCAATCGCTGGCCGAGGCAGGCATCAACGTCGAAATGATCAACACCAGCGAGGTGCGCGTCAACGTGGTGGTCGACGGCAGCCATGGACCCGCCGGCCTGAAAGCACTCCGCCAGATTTTCGCGGACGTGTGCCACTAGCCGCTTGGGGGGGCTGGCTGAGTAGCCGTTGGCGGTACCACATGCCTCGTCACCGCGCGCCGCGACCTGGCACCACAGACTTTTGCCTGAGCCCACCGCACACAGCGACCTGCTGCCGTGATGGATGCGCGGACGGCGCGCCATGGTTTCACCGCCGCAAAGGTTCAGAACTGGTGGCCGGGCTGGGGACCGTTCTGGGTTTGGGTCAGAATTTCCGGCCCTTCTTCGGTCATCAGAATCGTGTGCTCGAACTGGGCCGAGAGTTTGCCGTCGGCGGTGCGGACCGTCCAACCGTCGGTCGGATCGAGCACCGTCTTGTGGACGCCCTCGTTAATCATCGGCTCAATCGTAAAGCACATGCCCGGCTCGATCCGCTTGCGGTACCCGGGGTGCGGGTAGTGCGGGATGCCTGGTTCCTGGTGGAACCGCCGACCGATGCCGTGCCCTTGGTACTCGGTCACGACCGAGAAACCGCAGCTATGGGCGTGGCGTTCGATGGCGCGGCCGATGTCATTGATCCGGCCGTGCGGCCCGATCGCCTGGATTCCCAGATGCAGACATTCAAAGGTGCATTGGACCAGCCGTCGGGCGGTTTCGGAAACCTGGCCGACCAGGATCGTTTCTGACTGGTCGCCGTGCCAACCATCGACAATCGTGGTGAGGTCGATGTTGACGATGTCGCCCACTTTCAGCACCTGGTCGTCGCGGGGGATGCCGTGGCAGACCACTTCGTTGATGCTGGTGCAGGTCGACTTGGGAAAGTTGAGGTATCCCAGCGTCGCCGGTGTATGGCCGTGGTCCAGCGTGTACTCGTGAACCAGGCGGTTGATTTCGCCCGTGGTGATGCCCGGCTGGACATAAGGGCGGATGAAGTCCATCAGTTGGGCATTGAAGCGCCCAGCGGCGCGCATGCCGTCCCGTTCATGTTCCAGGAGTAGCAAGCTGTTTCTCACGCGGCGCTGGCCGCCACTACGGAAAACTCGAGTCATAAGGGGATAGGCCTTTGGAATAGGATCAAGGGCCGCATTATTGTCACCAACGCATGGTCAAGCTGTCAAACCCAGGCCCAAGGACACAGGGACTCTTAGCGCGCCCCCGCTTTCCGGCAACGCAGTGTCCTTCGCAGCGCAGTGTCCTTCGCAGCATAGTGTCCTTGCATGGTGTCCTGGAAAGCAGGTGGTACTTTGGCAGCACGTGAGGCCATGGTAGCAGGCGGCGTGCCAGCAGCATCCTCCGCCGCGCGGCTTCGCCCGTCACCAGCGCCGCCACTCTCGGACGGCCCCCTCACGGGGCGCGGGGCCGCTCCACCTCGGCACGGCACACCACGGCGATCCGCGACGCAGGTTCGGCGCACCTAACAGCGATGTATCGGCACTGTATTAGTATAAACCTCAGGCAACGCCGCGGCTTGGCCGGATTCTTCAGGAAAAGCCGCGGCCGGCCCGCCCCCGGTTGGGCTACTGCCGTGGCAGGAAGCTGAGGGTGCGTCCCCAAGCTGCCATCTGGGTGGGTTCCATGGATTGTGGGGGCCAAGTGTCCGGTCGTCGTACGAACCGGCCGCGAACCGTCGTCTTTTCGGTGCAACCCGCGCCATTTCGGCGGACCGGTTCGATCTGCAGCGAGCATGCACTGTGCCCGCAGCCATCGCTGGGGTGGCACCCGCCCACAAGAGCCACAAGGGGGGGCCTGCAGCGGCGGGGCACCCGCGGTTAGTTCCTTTGCGGCTATTGGGCTGGGCGCGTGCCCCCCTGCCAGCAGGCTCGACACCCGGGGCGCGCACCCTGGCACGGCCGCCGCGATTTGTTACAACGTATCCGTCGTTGGCATATTTGGTTCCGACCGTCAGGGTTGTTTTGATGTCGCTAGAACTTCGCACTCGGCTGTTCAACGAACTGGACCAGCTGGAGATCATCGATCCCCATACGCACATCAACGCCCACCAACCAGCATCCAGCACGCTGGCCGACATCCTCGGCTATCACTACTACACCGAGTTGGCCCACTCGGCTGGCATGCCGCGCGAGGAGATCGAGGAACCGGATCTGGATCCCAAGGAGAAGGTGCGACGGCTGGTTCACAAGCTGGCACCGCTGGACAACACGGTGCAGTACAGTTGGCTGATTGAGATGCTTCAGGTGTTCTTCGGCTTCGAGCACGACCGTCTCACGCCGGAGAATTGGGAAGCGATCTACGACACCTCCGCCGCCAAGATGGCCCAACCGACTTGGGAAGACGAAGTCCTCCGCACCAGCCGCCTCACCGGCGTGTTCTTGACCAACGACTTTGACGACCCGCTGGAAGGCTTCGATACCAACCGCTACATCCCATGCCTGCGGACCGATGATCTCGTGTTTCACCTGGCCAAGTCGCAGGTGCGCGAGCGGCTGGAGCGGTCGTCGAATGTTTCGATCTCCGACAGCACCACCTTGCGCAACGCCTTGAATGCGCTGTTTGAGCGGTTTGTCAGCCGCGGCGCCAGGGCGTGCGCCATCTCGCTGCCGCCGGATTTCGCGCCGGAGGCATCGCACGACCGGGCCGCCGCCGATGCCGCGGTGGACGCCGTCTGGCGGCAAGGGCAAGAAGCCGCGCCCGAGCAGCGGGCCCGGCTCAGCCAGCACGTTTTTTGGACCTTGGCCGAATTGTGCAGCGAGCATGGCCTGCCGTTCGACCTGATGATCGGCGTGAACCGCGCCGTCTACCCGGCCGGGGTCTACCAGGGCCAGGATTTGTACGACAGCCGGGTTTCACTGATCCAGTACCGCGAGTTGTTCAACGCTTTCCCGAAGGTGACATTTCCGATCTCCGTGCTGGCCAGCGTGACCAACCAGGAACTGACCAGCTACGCGTGGATCTTCCCCAACGTGGTCACCAACGGGCATTGGTGGTACAGCAACACGCCGACGTTTATCGAGCACGACGCGGCCGCCCGATTGGAAGCCGTCCCGCGCACCAAGCAGATTGGCTACTACAGCGACATGTACAAGCTGGAGTTCGCCCTGCCCAAGTTTGCGATGTACAAGCGGATTCTGGCCAAAATTCTGGCCGAGAAATTCGTGATTGACCGCGGCTGGAGCGAAGAACGCGCCCTGGCGCTGGGCACCCAGGTGCTGCGCGACAATACCGAGTGCGTCTTCCCTGCCCAAGCGTAAGGTAGCGCGCCTACCCCTGGCCGAATTGCCGGCGCGAAAGCAGGCACCGTGCCGGCGCCATTTGCCCATGGGCACACCGTCGTAAGCAAAGGTTGTATTTCATCGGCCGGTGAAACCAGCCCTATCGGCAACCATCCCCAGTACACCAGGTGCCGGGCCGCGGGCATTCGGTGTGGCTACGTAATCGGCCGGTGAAACCAGCCCTATCGGCCGCACAGTCGTCGCACGCACGGTTAACCGACGTCGCCCAATTCCAGCACCCGGCCGTACCGGCGCAGCACCATCCGCCGCAGCAGGGCAAACTGCGGATTGGCCAGGCCAGGATCGGCGTCGACCAGTTGCTGCGCGTTGCGGCGGGCTTCCTCCAGGAATACGCGGTCGCGGACCAAATCGGCAATGTACAGCGGCGGCATGCCGTGCTGCTGGGTACTGAACAGGTTGCCTGGTCCGCGGAGCTTGAAGTCGAGTTCGGCCAGTTCAAAGCCGTCGATGGAGGCCACAAACGCTTCGAGCCGAGCGAGTGCTTCTTCGCTTTGCGGATCGGCGAACAGGCCGCAGATACCTGGATGCGTTCCGCGGCTGACACGGCCCCGCAACTGGTGCAACTGCGAGAGGCCAAAACTCTCGGCCGCCTCGATCGCCATCAGCGTGGCGTTGGGCACATCGACGCCCACCTCCACCACGGTCGTGCAGACCAGCACCTGAATCTCGCCGCGGCGGAAGGCCGCCATGTTGGCTTCTTTCTCCTCGGGCGGCATGCGGCCGTGAACCATGCCCAGCCGGAATGCTTCCAACTCGCCGTTGGATAGCGATTCAAACCGTTCCTCGACACTGGCCGGGTTATCGTCGGCCTGTTCCACCCGGGGCGTCACCACGTACCCTTGCCGTCCTTCGCGAAGCTTGGCGCGAAAGAACTCCCACCACGACTCGCGTTTCTCTTCCGGCACCAGGTAGGTTTTCACGCCCTTGCGGCCCGGCGGGCGGTCGCGCAGCAGCGATACATCCAGGTCGCCGAATTGGGTCATGCTGATCGTGCGCGGGATGGGCGTGGCCGTCATCACCAGGTAATGCGGCTGCAGACCGCCGCCACGCAGCACAGCCCGCTGCTTCACGCCGAACTTGTGCTGCTCGTCGATCACCACCAGGGTGAGCCTGGCGAACTGCACGCCTTCTTGAACCAGGGCCTGCGTGCCAACCACCACATCGATCTCGCCCGCTGCCAAGGCAGCCAATGTCTGCTGGCGCTGGCTGGCCGTGAGACTGCCCGAGAGCAGCCCTAACCGGACCTGGCTGCGGCGGAGCAGGCGCGTGAGCGTGTCAAAATGCTGCCGGGCGAGCACTTCCGTCGGCGCCATCAAGGCCGCCTGGCATCCGTGAGCGACCGCCAACAGCATGGCGTACACGGCCACGACGGTCTTGCCGCTCCCCACATCGCCCTGCAACAGCCGATTCATCGGGCGATCGCGGGCCATGTCCGAGGCCACCGTTGCCACCACCTCGCGCTGCCCGGCGGTCAGTTCAAACGGGAACAACCGCAGGATGCGGGCCTTGATCTTGGCCGTGGCCGGCAGCGGTACGGCCAACTGCTGCGCGGTCATCTGCCGCCGTAGCGCCAGCCCAAGCTGCATTACCAGCAGTTCCTGATAAATGAACCGCCGCCGTGCCGCCTGCAGGTTCTCCATCGACGTGGGGAAGTGTACCTGCGGCAACGCTTCCTTCAGCGGCCAAAGCTGGTGCGCCTGAAGATACTCGGCGGGAAACACCTCTTCGAGATCGTCCAGGTACGTTTCCAGGGCGTGCTGTACCGCGCGGCGAACGTGCTGTTGTTTCAGCCCTTCGCACAGTGGGTAGATGGGCAGGATTTCGCCGCCTGCTTCATCGCCATCGGGGAGCCACTGCACGCGAGGATGCGCCATCTCCCAGGCCATCCCCCGATCTTGCACCTTGCCCGAGAACACCACGGTTTGCCCGGTGCGAAACTTCTGCCGCAGCCAGGCCTGGTTGAACCAGACGCCGCGGACGTGCCCCTGTCCTTGGCGAATAAGTACGCCGGTGATGGTTCCGTTGGCGATGGCACGCTGCTCGATGTCTTCAACGGTGCCCACCACGCTGACCGTGGCCCCGTCTTCAAACTCGCCAATCTCGCGCAGGTCGGAGAGGTCCTGGTAATCGCGAGGGAAATGGAATAACAGCTCGGCGGCGTTCCGGATCCCCAACTTCTGAAATAGCGGCGCGCGGTCTGGCCCAACGCCCTTGATGTACTTGATCGGCGTGGCAAGTCGCTGGTTGGAAGTGGACGCAGTGCCCGACATGGTTCCGACGGCGAAAGGTTGCCCTTGCAGTGCAAGCCGAGGTCTGCCCGGCCCGATCATTTTATCAAATGCGTTCGGCGCGGAGCGAGCCGTGAATTGGGCGATCCGGCGGTCCGAGGGCAAAAAGGTTGGCAGCCGCCCGTAGATTGCGTGTCCACCGGGGCGGAACCTTTCGGATATCCCACTGTCAGAGGTCAGGCTGCCCGCCCCCCGGAGCAGGAACTCGCCGAGAAGCCGGCCTGAAATCCCGGGCCAGGGATACGAGGAGCAGCCTCGATGATTCGATTTTATTCCAAGACTCCGGACTTTGCCTGGCTCTCCAACTTCGCGGACAGCCCATTTGAGATCGACGGGGTACGGTGGCCGAGCGTCGAGCATTTTTACCAGGCGCAGAAGTTCGACAGTCCCGAGGTCCAAGCGTTGATCCGCAAGGCCGAAACACCGCAGCAGGCGCGCAAGGCCGGACGTAATAGCTCGATTCCCATCCGCGAGGATTGGGAGGAGATCAAAGAGGATGTGATGCGCACAGCGGTTGCCGCGAAGTTTGCAGCCCACCCGCACCTGCGGGAGCAACTGCTCGCCACCGGCGAGGAAGAACTCGTCCATCACTCGGCCAGCGACCGGTTCTGGGGACGCACGGCAAGTGGCGAAGGCAACAACCGCCTGGGCGAAATCTTGATGGAACTCCGCAATCGCCTGCGAACGGAGTGAAGCAAATCCGCTCACGGCACCAGCGAGGAGCCACAGCGCGGAGGGCCATCATGCGCCGGCCAGGCTTGGATCATCGATTTCACCATCAGATAACCCCGAGAAAGCCATTATGAACCGAAAGCTTCGTGCGCTACTGTTGATACCTGTCGCCATGCTTTGCTTCCTGCTGGGGTTTGGGGGCATGGCATACCTGCATGAATCGCGAGGTGCCGCCATCGCGGTCTTGATGGCGGGCCTGGCATCTGGGTTGTCGGTCACGACCATAGCCAATCGGCTATGGCAGCAGGGACCGGGCACGCCTCAGACTCCGCAACCCATCCCGGCGAATCACCGGCAATGCGACTGGTGCTGCGATGTGGTGCATGACTCTCGTGGAAAACTTGTGGCGATGCCTGGCTTTCGCGGGCTACGACTGGTGCCGGTGAACCAATTCGTCTGCCGCCCTTGCATGCGCCGACATCGGAAAATGCAAGCGCTTGCGGTGCTGAGCGTATTGGGGACGGTGGGTGGGTTCCTGCTGACGTTGTATCTTCTCGTCGGTTAGGGCCACCGGAATACCGCCTGCGCAGTAAACGTCCACTGCGTTACCGCCCCGCCTCCTGGAGAAGTGGGTCGTCCAGCGCGGCCTGCAACTGCTTTAGCTCGGCCTTGAGCCCAGCAATGCGTCCGGCCTGGGCTGGGTCGTCGGCAAGGTCGCGTTTCTCCAGCGGATCGGCTGCAAGGTGATACAGCCGAACCTTCTCGATCTGCGGATACCAGATGAGCTTATATCCCTCCCGGGTAATCATCCGCTGGAAATTCATGTAAGCGCCATAGATGGCATTGCGGCGGGCGGTCGCCTCTCCACGCAGGTGCGGCACCAGGCTTTGAAACTCGATTTGCTCGGGAATCTTGGCACCAGCCCAAGCGAGTGTGGTTGGTACCACGTCCTGGAGATAAATGGGGGCGTCGATCCGCTCGCCTGCGGCGATGCCAGGCCCGGCCACGATGAACGGCACCCGCACGCTATGATCGTACATGTTCTGCTTGCCCAGCAGGCCGTGATGGCCGCAAGCCAACCCGTGATCGGCGGTAAAGACAATATAGGTATTCTCAGCCTGGCCGCTGGAATCCAGCACATCGAGGATGCGGCCAATTTGCGCATCCAAGTGCGTGATGATGGCATAGTATTCCTGGCGGTTCACCTTCACTGCATATTCGGTGCGCGGGAAAGGCGCTAACTGCTCGTCGCGAATGCGGTTGCTGCCGATGTCGAAAGGGTACTCGGCCAAGAATGGCTCTGGCAGCGAGAGTTTTTCCAAGGGGTACTTCGCGACATACTCCCGGGGCGATTGTCGCGGATCGTGCGGCGCGTTGAACGCAATGTACATGAAGAAGGGCCGCTCGCTGCCGCGAGCCATGCCCAGGTAGTCGATTGCATCGTCGGCTGTCACTTCCGACCAGTGCTTGCCGCCCTGCCAGAACCCGCCGAACTGCGTATCCCAGGGCTTCCACACGTCCTCCTTGCCTTCCACAGGCCGGTTATAACCCTGCGGTGTTTGGGCGGGCATTCCACCGCGCACGTGTCGCGCGACGTGGAACACCTGTTGTACATTGGCTCGCACGTGCCACTTGCCGGTGAAGCAGGTTTGATAGCCCTGCGCGGCCAAGAGCTGCGGCCATAACCGGCGCTGCTCGACCAGGCGGTCCAGGTTCTTTTCCGCCGCCTGGGCTCTCCAAAGGCTGCGGCCCGTATTGAGCATGGTCCGGCTGGCAACGCATACGGCGCCATGCCATCCACCCTGGTTGTAGGCGTGAGTGAATGTCACGCCGCGGCGGACCAACCGATCGAGGTTGGGCGTTTGGATCTCGTCGTTGCCTAAAGCTGCGATCGTGTCGTATGCCTGGTCGTCGGCGAACAGAAACAGGATGTTGGGCGGTTGGGCCTCGGCGGCCGCGGCACGAGCCGCCCAGCCTGGCATGGCCAACACGGCGATCAGGATAAGTCGCCAATGCATTTCGGGACGCTCCTGGGGGGGAAATGGTGCTGCGCGGCCATCGTACAACGGGAGGCGCTCCCTCACCATAACCAGCTGCGGGGGTCGCTTACCAGTTGTTAGAGTTCGTGAGCACGCGGAGCACGTTCGCATTTGCCGGAGGGCGTTGAAACGCGTGCGGTCCCTTTTCTCGACGCATCCACCGTGTTCTCGTCATGCCACGGCGGCAGATGGAACCTTGCACCTGCTGTGCGGGCCTCCTACATTGGCAACGACCAATGAATGGTTCGGCTGCCGAATGCTTGCCTGCGAGGTCCGCTGCATGTCTTCCCCCTCTCGTGCCACACGACAGCGGTACTTCGTGGTCATGGCAGCGACGTTGATGGCGGTGCTGCTGTACCTGGACCGCATTTGCATCTCGTTCCTTGAGATCTACATCAAGCAAGCGCTGGAACTGACCGATGCCCAGATCGGCTGGATCGTCGGCGCATTTTTCTACAGCTACGCACTGGGGCAGGTGCCGGCCGGTTGGCTGTCCGACCGGTTCGGTGGCCGGCTCATGCTGACCATCTACATTTTGATGTGGTCGGCCTTCACCGCCCTGACCGGGCTGGCCAGCGGCTTTATGGCGCTGTTCTTGTTTCGCCTGGGCTTTGGGTTCGGACAGTCGGGAGCCTATCCCACGGCGGCCAACATCATCAGCAAGTGGGTTCCGTTCACGGCGCGCGGTACCGCCAGCAGTATTGTTTCCATGGGCGGCCGGGTGGGCGGCGCGTTGGCTCCGCTGCTGACGGCGCTGCTGCTGGTAGCGTTTGTGCCGCTGAGTGTTTCGTCGCTGCTGGACCCCAAGGACCTGATGAGCCCGCGGCTGGCATACGAAATCACCCTCGGTGAGCACCTCGACGAATCAGGCAGCGACCCCAACCAGCGGCTGAAGGTCGCTGCCGGCCAGCGGGTGCTGGAACTGCTGCCGGAAGATACCGCGGAAACCCTTCGCCACTGGGGCCACCGCTACGCCGCCGCGCTGCAGCGGCCCGGCTCGCAAGCCGACTCAACTTCAGACACGGCCGCTCCGGACGATGGCTCCGGCGCGGCTGATCGCGCCGACATTCTCGCTCAGTTGCAGCAGCAGTTCAGCGCAGTTCGGCCCGAGTTGATTGAACCGCTGAACGCATTGCTGGCCGATCCGCGATTGTATTCGCCCGAGATATTTCAGCCGACTTCGCTGTCCCAAGAGGCACAAAGGTTGCTCAAGCAGCAACCGCAGTCGGCGGCGGCGCAGCTCTCGCACTCGGAGCAAACGCGGCTAAACCGGCTCTTGCTGGAGTCGGCCTTTCCCGACATCCGCAAAGTCTACGGCGAGGGCTGGCGTGATGTGATGTTCCTGTACGGCCTGGTCGGCATGGGCGTGGCCCTGATGTTCTGGTGGGTGGTGCGCGACGAACCGAGCCTGCATCCTCGCTGCAACGAGGCGGAATTGGCGCACATTGAGCGAGGGCGCCCCGCTACGATCGCTGCCAGCCGCGGCAAGGCGCGGGGGTTGCCGCTGCGAACGATCCTCACCAGCCGCAACATGTTGCTGACCTCAATCTCGCAGTTCATGACAAACTTCGGCTGGGTGTTCCTGATTACGTGGCTCCCCCGCTACCTGGACGAAGTTCACCGAATTCCCGTGGAGCAGCGCGGCTTCTATGTTCTCCTGCCGATCATGGTGGGCTGGGCGGGGATGCTCTCCGGCGGGCCGCTCACCGATTGGCTGGTCCGCAAGATCGGGCTGCGCTGGGGCCGGGCATTGCCGATGAGCCTGACGCGGTTCATGGCCATGGCCGGTTACTTGATTTGCCTGTCCCCCTATATCGTTCCGGGAACCGAACTGCCGTTTTGGATGTATGCGGCGGCCTTCTCGCTGGTGGCCTTTTCGACCGACTTGGGCACCGCCTCGGTCTGGGCGTTCAACCAGGACATCGCCGGCAAACACGTGGGGTCGGTGCTGGGCTGGGGCAACATGTGGGGGAACTTTGGTGCCGCCGTTGCCTCCCCGCTGTTGATCGTACTGAAGGATTACGGCTGGCAATGGCCGTTTGCCATGTCCGCGGCGGCGTTCTTCATCAGCGGCATCGCGGCCATCGCGATCGACGCCACCGTGCCGCTGCGCGTGGAACCTGACGACCAGCCAGCCTGATGGCGGCCGATAGCATCCCGCCCCCCCAACCTTGCCCCCTTCCCAACGGCGGCGCCGCATACCATGATCGCAGGGACAGGATACCCGCGCGCGACGAAAGGGTGCCGCGGGTCGCCACGGATTCCACTTGGGCAAACAGGTTGCACCATGACGCACGACTTCGGTTCCACTCCCCAGCGATCGGGCGATGCGGACCGCGTGCGCCGTGAAGAACCGTTCGCCGCGGCAACCCGGCCAGGCGCCAAGCCCCCTGAAACGGCCGATGCTGCTGCCGCGGAACGCAGCGCGGAATCGGCGGACGTTCATCCTGCAACCCCTGGAAGCGACTCGCGCGGCCACGCGGCGGGCGAGGCACTGCCCATGTCGCTGCTTCAACCCATTACGGTTCCAGCGGCCTCGCTGGCGCTGCTGTGTGCCATGTTCTGGGGCGGTACGTCGGTCGCCATCCAGTTCGCCCAGGACAGTTGGCCGCCGCTCCTGACCGCCGCCGCCCGCTTTGCCATGGGCAGCGGCTTCATCGCCCTGTGGTGCCTGTGGGATGGCCAGCCGATAGCGGTTCGGCCGAACCAGTGGAAACCGATCCTCATCTCCGGCACGTTGCTGGCCGTGCAGATTGGCCTGTTCCACTGGGGGCATACGTTTACTTCGGCGGCACATGGGCAGGTGCTGATCGGCTCCAACCCGGTTTGGGTCGCGCTGCTGGCTCACTTCCTGCTGACGGGCGACCGCTTGACGCTGTGGAAGGCAGCGGGCCTTTCGTTATCGACGGCCGGCGTGATGGCGGTGGTGCTGGGCGCCAGCGGCAGCGAAGGCGAAGCGACCGACGTGGGCAGCCTGGCGGGCGATGTTGTCGTGTTCATCAGCAGTTGGGTGCTGGCCTCCAAGGTCGTGTACACCAAGTACGCGCTGGGGACCGTGGAGCCAGGAAAACTCGTGCTGTGGAGCAACCTGATCGGTACCAGCCTGTTACTGACCGTTGGGCTGGCGACCGAACCGGTTCATGCCATCACATTGGATACGGCCAGCGTCCTGGCGCTGCTATACCAGGGCGTGGTCGTAGCGGGCTTTTGCTTCTCGGCTTGGACCTTTCTCCTGCGGCGGCACCGGGCAAGCCAATTGGCCGTTTTCGGCTTCGCGCAACCGCTGTTTGGCATCCTGTTTGGCGTGTGGCTGCGGGGCAACAACGTGAACCTCTGGCTGCTGGCCGGCGGGGCCGCCGTGGCCGCCGGGATTGTGATTGTAACCCGGCAAAGGCAGACCGAGCCGTAGCAGCCACGGCGGTGAGCCATGGCGCGCATGGTTACCGGCATTTTTTGTGGAAGGGCGCCAGCCGACCGGGCTTGTCGCGCCGCCCGGCATTCGGTATTTACCTCCCACTTCTTCAGCCTTTCTCAAGATTTTTTCCAGAATTGCCGCCAGACCGGCTGCGCTCGCGGCTGGCAAGGTTGGTGAGCCTGTCCCTCGTATGCGGTGGGAGATGGCCGATGTCAATGCGTGCTGTGCTGGCAACCTGGCTCGTGCTGGCGGGATGGCTTCAAGCGGCTGAGCTCGAACTGCCGGCGGAGGCCACCGTCCAATCGTCCAACGTCTACGTCCGCAGCGGACCGGGCGAGGACTATTATCCCACCGAAATGCTCAGGGCGGGCGATCGCGTGCAGGTGGTGCGGGAAGGCCGCCGCGGTTGGCTGGCCATTCGTCCTACGCGCGAAAGCTATAACTGGATCTCCGGGCGCTACGTCCGCGAGGTCGAAAACGGCATGCTCGAAGTGATCGGCGACAATGTCGCCCTGCGCATCGGCAGCGACCTCAGCGACGACCGCGACGTGTACCAGATGGTGCTTCGCCGCGGCGATCGGGTGGAAATGATCGACCGCCTGGGCTCGGGTTCCAATGCCTGGTATCGCGTTTCGCCGCCCGATGGCGAGGTGCGGTGGATGCATCGCGACCATCTCGACTTAGGTTACCCGTCCGGTGCAGCCGATTCGCCAGGCACGCGCCGCTTGCCGGCTCCACTGCTGCAACCGGCTTCGTACCAACGCAGCCGTGACGATCAATCTGGCGCCTATCCAAGCGGCGCGGAACCGCGGCAACTGGATGCCTCGGCCGCGGCCCTATCCAGCCGGCTGGAGCGGTTGGAAGCGCAACTCGCCTCGCTCGACCGCGGCAGCGATCCATACATCATGCGGGCGTCGGCTCAGCAACCCATCGCCGGCGGCGTGATGTTGGGCGAGCCTGTGATCACCGGGCCTCCGATCGGAGAACCTGTTGTAACCGGGCCGATGATGGTGCCGCCTCCGCCAGGACCGGGCATGACCGATCCCTATTGGGATCCCTACTGCGACTGCCCACCGCTGGTGCAGAGTTTCAACCGGTGGATCTGGACTGCTGGTGTCGAAGCCACGTTCTTATACCCAAAACTGCTGGGCAGCAGCTCAACCGTTGCGGCCACCAACCCCTTCTCAGGTGCCGGAGCGAGTATCACGCGCGAGGGCACGCTCGATAACGAATGGGTCGCTGGCCCTCGCGTCTGGATTGGCGTGCAACGGACCCAAGGTTTTGGCATCGTGGGCCGGTACTGGCAATTGGGCGACTCGACCGACGATCTGGTAATCGACGTACCGATCGGCGCCCACCCAGACTTTGGCCCGATGTCAGTCGACCTGCTCGCGACGGAACGTGTGAGCGCCTGGAACGCCGATGCCGAACTCACCTTCCACTGGGAATGGGAAAGCGGATTCGGCCTCAACGGCAGCGCCGGTTACCGCCATGCCGAACTGGAAGGCGGCCATCTGACGGGCCTCACACTCATTTCGCCGGACTCGTTCATAGGTCCCGCCGCCCTCTCGTACGTCGAACGCGACTTTCACGGCGATGGCGTAACGTATTCACTGGGCGGAAACATCCCCTTGGGCCGGGGGAGTGCGTGGCATATCTATGTCAACCTGCGCGGCTCCAATCTGTGGGGCACCGCGGCCACCAACGTCTACACCGCCACGGTCGGTGATCGCGATGTCATCGCGGCCAAATCCGGCGGAGCCGATATGTTCATCGCCGAGATTCATGCCGGTGTGCAATGGGAAAGCCGATTGCAAGTCCTGCCCGCCAATGCCTTCGTGCGAGTGGGCTTCGAATACCAGAACTGGTCGGTCGGCAGCGGAGTCAACCATGCCGTCGCCAGTAGCGGGGGTCTGCCCGGCGCCAACCTTGCTGCCGTCGCTGATGCCAGCGGCGATCTCGAATTGCAATTGATCGGTGTGGCTGCGGCGGCCGGCATCACCTACTAATCCGGGTGCCAGTGCGGTCACGGCAGTGGGACTGAATCGCGTGAAGCCCGCGCCAATTGGGTCAGCGGCTCACGGCGCGTGCTACTTGTTCCTCGCAGACTCTGCGCCTTTGCGCCTCTGAACTTTGCGCCTGACAAGTGGGCTGGCTGCTCATGGCGTGTGCCGCTGTACCTGCCCTTCCACATAAGTGAGGACTTCGGCGGCAATATCGGTTTCCAACGCCTGGGCCGTGGCACGCCAACCGGGAACAGCGTTCACTTCCAGTACCAGCAACCGGCCATCGCGTGCAGGCAACAGGTCCACGCCCGCAATGGGAGCGCCCACCGCGGCGGCTGCGCGCAGCGCGTAGTCTTCCATCACGGAATCCAGGCGGTAGGAGGCGGCCGTGGCTCCCCGGCTGATGTTCGTCCGCCAGTCGGTTTCGCTCCGCCGCTGGATGCCGTAAACCTTGTGCCCGACTACCAGCGCCCGGATATCGTACCCCGCGTGCGGCACAAACTCTTGCAGATACAGTACGGCCCGAAGGTCCTCAAGCATGCGGCAGGCGCGCAGCAGCAGGGCCTCATCGTTCACCCGGGCGATGCCGCGTCCTTCGGCGCCAAACAGCGGTTTGATTACGACGTCGCCGCCCAGTTGTGCAAAGGCTTCCATCGCCTGCTCGCTGCTCTGGCAGACCACCGTTCGCGGCACCGGCAATCCGGCCTCCCGAAGCCGCGCGAGGGCCAGGAATTTATCCACGGCTGCTTCAACAGCCCGAGGTGGGTTAATGACCACCTGCCCTGCGGCCTCAGCCCGGGCCAAGGCGTCCATGCGAAAGACAATTTGTTCAAGCGAACCGGCCGCCATGGTGCGAACCAGCACGGCATCGAACGCCGCAAACGCCGAGGGGCCGGTGGCGATGGACACGGTATCGCCGTCCAGCGATGCGGCAATCTGCCGAAACGTACCGGCCACGATCTCGTGGCGATCGGCCGCCGCCCGGCGCAGATCGGCCAGGTACCAGCTTTCGGTGGAACCAAGGACAAGGATTCGCAATGCGTTGCGTCCTGTGCAAGCGAGGCTTCTGGGGCGGTTTGACGACGCCTCATCCATACTCGCTGTGCGGCGGCTGTGCAAACGGGGCCGAATGCGTTGCGGCGGCGGGTGGATCGAACGGCGGGCCGCGATGTGGGGGGCATCGACTTTAACGGTGCCATAAACGGAAAGGCCGCAATCCCGGTTGGCTGCTGCGCTGGCTGCCATAGCAGGGCCATTTTCCGCGGGATTTTGGTTGAGCGAAGGGCCGATTCTGGTACCCTCGTAGGTTGGAACAGCGGCTTTCCACCTCAACTCATTGCGCCACAAGCGAACCGCAAAAGAGGCACCCTCGGTTGTTATTCGGCATTTCGCCTCCGTGTTAACGCCGCATTATGAAGGGGTAGACCATGCCCTCTCGTTTGTATCTTGCCATCGCAGCGGGGATCGTTCTTGGACTGCTTTCGCTTGCCGCCGCTGAAGACTCTGCCGGCCTGTTGAAAGAGCATGGCATTCGAATCGTCGGCGACTCCATCCAGATGGTGGAAGAAGCCGAACTGAGCAAGTCGCTGCGCGAAGTCACCAAGCTCAAGAAGGCCGTGATCGATGCGCAAAAAGCGTTGACGGCCATCGAAAAACAGGTGGACGACAACCAGAAGCTGATCGTCCAGTACACCAATCAACGCCGGCAGATCAACGCGGCCCTGGGAGCCGGCAACCTCTCGATCACGCAGCACAACCGCCTGGTGGCCTTGTTCAATGAACTGGGCGAACGGATCAACCTGCTGATCCAAAAGGGCGGCATGGAAGAAGAACTGAAAACGGCCCGCGCCAAACTCTACCAGGCCCGCGAGGAATACGTTTCGCACGTGCTGAACATGCGAAAGCTGGCCGACATCATCGAGCAGAAGTACGACACGGTCTCGGGCAATCCCCAATTGAAGGATGCCGTGCTGGCGGCGGGCCGGTCCGACGGCAAAGAGATCAACCTGGAACCCTCCCGAACATTCCAGGCCAATGTGCGGTCGCTGGCCAAGATCGAAGATACGGTTCTTTCGGAAAGCATCCCGCTGCGCACCGATGGTTCGCAGACGTATTACGTGGCGGCCACCATCAACGGCAAGCACACGAAAGAAATGATGATCGACTCCGGGGCGAGCTTCATCAGCCTGCCGTTTGCGATGGCCCGCGGGATGGGCATCGAACTCAACTCCAGCGATCCGCGCGTGCAATTACAACTGGCCGACGGCTCCATCATCGAGGCCACGCTGATCAAGCTGGACGAGGTTCGGGTGGGCAAGTTCGCCGTGGAAAACGTAGAAGCCGTGGTGATGCCGCCCACCGCTCCCGACGCCGCGGCCCTCTTGGGCATGAGCTACCTGGGCAAGTTCAGCTTCAAGATCGAATCCGACCAGCAGAAGCTGACCATGACCAAGGTCGAGGACAAGTAAGGAATGTTGCGCTGCCAATATCCGCTTGCCGAACGATCCCCGCTGAGTACCTTCCGTTTTTCAGCAGAATCCGCGGCATTTAGGCGGACCTGCGCGAATTGAAGCGGCCATTCGCTGCGCAGGCGCCAATACGGCCCAATCCCAAGTCCACTGCCGAAAAAAGGCCCTGCCTTCGCCGCGCGCTTCATCTGCGCGAGGCGCACGTACCTTGGCAGCGGTGGCCGCCTGCCCCCCAAGCTGCCTTGCCGGTCTGTGTGGGGGGCCCGCCTTGTGCAGGCACGAGCCAGTCTGGCCTGGCGTCCCTCCACCAGGCTGGGCGATGGTACCTGGTTGCGCGGTTTTGGGGTGCGCGGTTCCGCGGACTCGTTAACCCTACCGGCATAGGCGCCCACGCCACCTGCGCTATAATGCCAGACATTGAAATGGCGTTTTACGGCGTTGTCGGGGGGGGCGGTTGCCCCTGCCTTTCTCAGTCGGCCAACGCCCAGTTACCTGTCCGTGGCAAGGGAACCAGCGCAGTGACGGAAAAAGTGGTGATCATTGGCAGCGGTCCGGCTGGGTGGTCGGCGGCCATTTATGCGGCCCGGGCAAATCTGGAGCCCCTGCTTTTTGAAGGGACCCTGCACCCGGACATGATCCCGCTGGGGCAACTGGCCTTCACCACCGAAGTGGAAAACTACCCTGGATTCCCGGCGGGCAACGTCAGGGCCTTCGTGGAAAGCGCCGTCGATAAGGAGCGGCATTACAACCTGCCTCCCGTGCCTGCCGGTCACGAGCGCGACGGCCAGCCTCACTACGCCGTACAGGGCGTGGAACTGATGGAGCTGATGAAACAGCAGGCGTTGAACTTCGGTACCCGGGTGATCGGCGAGGACGTGGTTGAGGTCGATTTCAGCGTGCGGCCGTTTGTGCTCAAGACCAACGAGAACCGCGAGGTCAAAGCCCACAGCGTGATCGTGGCCACCGGAGCCAGGGCCAACTACCTGGGGCTGCCTTCCGAAGAGGCCTTCAAGAACCGCGGTGTGAGCGCCTGCGCGGTGTGCGACGGCGCGCTGCCCCGGTTTCGTAACCGGCCGCTGGTGGTGATCGGCGGCGGCGACTCCGCCGTGGAAGAAGCCAGCTATCTGGCCAAGTATGCCAGCCGCGTGTACATGGTCCACCGCCGCAATGAACTGCGGGCGTCCAAGATCATGCAGGAACGGGCGTTCAACACACCCAAGATCGAAATCATCTGGAACCACGTGCTGGAAGAAGTGCTGGGCAACGACAACGACGGTGTAACCGGCGTGCGGCTCAAGAACACGCTCGACGACAGCCGCCAGGAACTGGAAGCCTCTGGCGTGTTCCTGGCCATTGGCCACACGCCCAACACGGCGTTCCTTAAGGGCCAGCTTGAGATGAACGAGGTCGGCTACATCAAGTGGACGCAGCCGTTCCGCACCACCACCAGCGTAGAAGGAGTGTTCGCCGCTGGCGACGTGGCCGATGACTACTACCGCCAGGCCATCTCTTCGTCGGGTACTGGCTGCATGGCCGCCCTGGATGCCGAGCGCTGGCTGGCCGCCCAGGAAATTCATTGAGAGGTGCCGCCCCCGTTCCCGGATGCGTGTGATCCGGTGAAGCGTTAGCACTCGTTCTCGCATTGGCGCGCAGAGATTACGAGCGCGCGAAACGGCCGATGGCACGCGCTGAAGATCACGGCATGCGCTCGGGTACCGGATGGCCGGTACCCGGCACAGGATTCTTAGGGCCGCGTCAGAATGACGATGGAAGTGGCCGCTCGGGGACTCGAACCCCGACGCCTTTCGGCACAAGATCCTAAGTCTTGCGTGTCTGCCAATTTCACCAAGCGGCCGGAGTTGGGCGTCGAAAACGCACCACTACAACTCTAACCGATTGGGCGGTGGCTTTCCATCCCTGAAGGGGCTGGTGCGCTGCCTCCTCCCCAGCACATTTCCAGCGCCGGATGCGCGAAAAAAACAGGCTCCTGCCGCTTAGCCACATGGCAGGAAGCCTGTGCTGGATACGCATCCAATTTCGCTGGTACTACCGGTTGCGAACGTCCACATCGACGTCGGGAAGGCGAATGCGGCGATCCTCGGGCTCAGGTTCTTCGTCGATCCTGTCCAGGTCGATGTCCACGCCCGCATCGCGATCGAGGTGGCCGTCGCGAAGTCGCCGTTCCGTGCGGCGCTGGCGGATGCGGTCGACGTCTACATCCACGCCGCCTCCCGGCCACCGCACGCGGATATCGCCATCGTCGCCCTGCCGAGCATCGGGGCCAAATTCATCCCTTCGTAGCTCATCCCTTCGCAGATCATCAGGCGGCAGGTCGATGTCGGAGGGCAGGGGCGCGGTGCCATCGCGGTACTCGGGGCGGGTGCGATCGAAATCCGCCGGTTCATCTCGAAAATCGTCCTCGCATCCGAGCGTGGCGGCGGCAATCGCCAGGATGCTTACGCCAAACAGAAAGCGCATTGCTTGTTCCTTCATGATGGACTGGTTAGCGGTGGGGCCGCGGCCGCCCCGCGGCAACCAGCACATCGTCCGCGAGTTCCTGCACGAAAAG